>CAKSSY010000021.1 GCA_934489945.1 uncultured Eubacteriales bacterium | reverse complement strand
CAATAGTTGTCCGGCATTTTTGAGGGGCTGTTAAAAAACGTAATGTTTTTTACAGCCCCGATTCATGGGTTTTATGCTTTAACTGTGTTGGAAATATAATCTTTGATTCCGGCAATCTCGGTGAATTTTTCGGCACCGTCCGGCGTTTCCACGACAAGCGTAGGAGCTTGTCTCAAGCCGTATTGTTTTGCCAGTTCTTCATTCTCTTCCACATAGAGCTTCTCATAAAGAATTCCCGCAGTATCCAAAAGGGATGCGGCAATTTTACATTTAGGACAGGTCTTAGTAGCGAACAACATGACACGTCCCTCGGCTGAAGCCTTAGCGGACTCCTTTTCTGCCTTGACGGTATCCACCTCATGTTTCAGAACCGAGTGGTCGATATTATAAACGAGACGATCCTTAAATTCCTGAGACTTACCGTCATTCCAGTTCTGAACGGGGCGGTAGTACCCGGTGATACGGCTATATACTTCCGCTTTTTCGCCACAGTGCGGACATACAAAGTGTTCTCCGACAAGATATCCGTGAGTTTTGCAGACCGAGTAAGTCGGAGAGATGGTGTAGTAGGGAAGTCTGTAGTTTTCGGCAATCTTGCGGACGAGATTTGCCGCTGCTTTCCATGTCGGCAGTTTTTCGCCCAGGAAGGCATGGAACACCGTCCCCGAGGTATAGAGCGTCTGCAATTCGTCCTGAATATCCAAAGCCGCAAAGATATCTTCCGTGTAGCCGACGGGCAGGTGCGAGCTGTTGGTATAGTACGGTGTTCCGCAACCCTTTTCGACCGCTGTGCGGATGTCGGGGAAGCGTTTGACATCGTGCTTTGCCAGACGGTAAGCCGTCGATTCGGCGGGAGTGGCTTCGAGGTTATACAGGTCGCCGTATTGTTCCTGATAATCGGAGAGGCGTTCACGCATATGATTCAAAACACGTTTGGAAAATTCCTGTGTTTCGGGATGCGTCATATCCTTGCCGATCCACTTGGCATTCAATCCCGCTTCGTTCATGCCGACCAGTCCGATGGTGGAAAAGTGGTTATTGAAGTTGCCGAGGTAGCGTTTTGTATAGGGATACAGTCCTTCATCCAACAGGCGGGAGATGACCGTTCTCTTAATCTTGAGCGATCTGGCGGAGAGATCCATCATGTGGTCCAGACGAGCGAAAAATTCTTCTTCGTTCTCGGAAAGATAAGCAATGCGGGGCATATTGATGGTGACAACGCCGACCGAGCCGGTGGATTCGCCGGAGCCGAAGAAGCCGCCGGACTTTTTACGAAGCTCACGCAAATCAAGGCGAAGACGGCAACACATACTGCGGACATCCGAAGGTTCCATATCCGAATTGATATAGTTGGAGAAATACGGTGTGCCGTATTTTGCGGTCATTTCAAACAGGAGCTTGTTGTTTTCGGTTTCCGACCAGTCGAAGTTGCGGGTAATGGAGTAAGTCGGAATGGGATACTGGAATCCACGACCATTGGCATCCCCTTCAATCATAATTTCGATGAATGCCTTATTGACCATATCCATTTCCTTCTTGCAGTCCTTATAGCAAAAGTCCATTTCTTTGCCGCCGATGATACATTTCTGATCGGCAAGGTCTGCGGGAACCGTCCAGTCAAGGGTAATATTGGAGAAGGGTGCCTGCGTTCCCCAACGCGAGGGCGTATTGACCCCATAAATGAAGGACTGGATACACTGCTTGACTTCTTTTTGTGTCAGATTATCCACCCTGACGAAAGGGGCAAGGTAGGTATCAAAGGAAGAGAACGCCTGCGCTCCTGCCCATTCGTTCTGCATGATGCCGAGGAAGTTGACCATTTGATTGCAAAGAGTGGAGAGATGGCTGGCGGGAGAAGAGGTGATTTTTCCCGGTACACCGCCGAGTCCTTCCTTTATCAGCTGTTTTAACGACCAACCGGCGCAATATCCGGTAAGCATGGCAAGGTCATGAATATGAATATCGGCGTTATTGTGGGCATTGGCAATCTCATCATCGTAAATCTCGGAAAGCCAGTAGTTTGCCGTGATGGCACCCGAGTTGGAGAGAATCAAACCGCCGACCGAGTAGGTGACGGTGGAATTTTCCTTGACGCGCCAGTCTGTGTTCTTGACATATTTATCGACGAGGTCTTTATAGTCCAGAATCGTCGACTTCATTTCACGCATTTTCTGACGCTGACGACGGTAAAGGATATATGCCTTTGCCACATCGGCGTAGCCTGCCTGTACGAGAACCGATTCGACACTGTCCTGAATGTCCTCGACCGAGACGGCTCCTTCTTTGATCTTCGGCACAAAGTCTGCCGTGACCTTCAAAGCAAGAAGATCGATGACGGACGGATGATATTGCGTTTCCTGCGCTTCAAATGCGCGCGTGATGGCATCCGAGATCTTCGACAAATCAAAGTCTACAATTTTACCATCTCTTTTTGCTACCTGATACATGATATCCTCCCGATTGGTTTTTACTTGCAAGCAACATTGTAGCACAAGATAATGTGTTTGTCAAGGGAATTTTCACAATATAGAGCATTTTGTCAGGTTGTACGAAAAACAACCGGGAACTTTGTCATTTTGGTAGAATTTCATTTTCCGGAATGGAAAACGGAGCGGTTTCCGACAGTTTCCGAAGATCCACGCTGATCTGTGCCACGCTCAGCACATCACCCGCGCGAATTTTTTCATCCTCAACATACAGTGTTTCCTCCGAGACATAGACGGTTTTCAGTTGTTTTCCATTCAAAAACACCCGGCTGGCGGGGGTGAAATTTTTCCCCAACACAAAAAATTCGTTTGAAGAGGGGACGGAAACACTGTTTATGACAATTTCATCAATGCCCATCTTCAGATTCCGCGTTTTGTAGGGGAACGAATCTCCGTAAGCGAGGCGATCTCCGTACAGACTGTCATAGCCGACAAGTTTCAGCATATCGGAATAATTTGGATCCTGACGGTAGCGGTTATAGAGGCGGGGAATCAGTCCGTTCTCGATGCCGTAAATCCGAAGCACCTCTGCATACAGAGAGTACGCGGGAATGTCGGCGGTGGCAGGTGTTTGGCACGGCAGCCCCCGATTGCTCCAGATAACATAATCGGTTTGGAGAAGGGTTCCGCTTGAAAGGTCCTCCTCGGCAATGGCGAGAGAGGGCAGGTGGTCGCCCCAAAGGACAAGAACCGTCTCCTCTTTCCGGGTTGAAAGAAGTTTTACCAGTTCTCCGAGAAAAGCATCGGTGGAGCGGAGTGTATTGACGTAGTATTCGTAGGAATTGAGCAGAGCTTCGTCTGCAATTCCCATTACGCGGATGGAATCTTCGTCTCCTGTCGGGAGTTCCGGATAACTGCCGTGACCTTCCACGGTTACGGCAAACACAAAATCGCTCTGAGGAGTGGAGTTGAGAGCTTTCTCTATATAGGAAAGCAAATTTTCATCCTTTTCCCAACCGAGTGAGTTATAAGTGAGATTTTTCATATGTTCGGCTCCGGTAAAATCATCGAAGCCGAGATTGGCATAAACGCGGTATCGGTCGTAAAAGGTTGCCGTATGATTATGGAAAGCGTGTGTGCCGTATCCCATGGCTGCGAGATCATAGGCAACGGTTTCGCACGGACGGGTTTTCAGGATACTTTGATAGGGATATTCACCGGTTCCGAAAAAGCCGATATCAAGCCCCGACAGAACCTCAAATTCGGTATTGGCGGTTCCGGCACCGATGCTCGGAACGCGGAAGAGTCCGGAGATGCCGTCTTTTTTCAGTGCACGGAAATTCGGAATCGGATCCTCGGAGCAGACTACATTTGAGAGTCGTGTGACATCGAAGAAAGACTCAAGTTGGACAAAAATAAAATTCGGTTTGGAAGAGGGAGTCGACGGTTTATCGGTGGCAAGGTCGGCAAGAAGTTCTTTTATGGTCTTTTCCGAATAATCTTCGGGTTCCGGAATCCCGCGGTCAAAAACGCTACGCAGAAAACAATAAGGAAATCCGTAGGCATTATACGCGTCGGAGATATCATCATAATTGCCGGGATCGGCGTTGCCGAGCCCGATAAAAGCAAGGCTGAAAAGTACGAGAACCAACAGGACGGCAATCAGGATGAGGAGTGCCTGTAAAAAATGCGGCTCGGAACGCGGCGATTGAATGAAAAAAACAACGAGAAGCGCAACCGCGACGAGAATTCCCAAAACACAGAGAAGAATCTGCGGAACGGTCATATAGACATCAATAATGGAAATGCCGGTTCGGAAGATGTAGAAGTCGATTGCCTGAAGCGGGGTGACGCGCATACCGAGAAGGACACAGTCGGTGATGCCGAGTGCAAACCAAAAAACGCTGACCAAAAACAACACGAAGCAACGTCTGCGGAAAAACAGTGCGATACTATAGAATGTCACCAGAATACACAGGTTATACAAAGCCGAAATCGGATGGCAAAAAATCAGAGAAATTCCCGTAAACAGAGAACGAGAATGCAGGCAACTGATTATGATATTCATGAGGAATGATAAAATCAGAACGGTCGGAAAGGGCTGACGGTCTATAAAGTCCGCAATTTTCTTTTTCATATCTCATACTCCTTTGGAAAACAAAACCGGAAGCACCGGCGGTCGGTGCTTCCGGTTTTGTTTTATTTTTTGCCGAGAGCAAGCGTTTTTTCGTAGGCTGCCGTAACGGCTTCTATGGTCAATCCGCGGAATCCTCCGTCTTCCAGAGCGGCGACCCCTTCAATGGTGGTTCCTGCCGGACTGCATACCGCGTCCTTGATCTCTCCCGGGTGCTTTCCGCTTTGGGCAATCAATGCCGCCGTCCCCTTCACGGTGGCGATGGCGTAACGCAATGCCTTGTCACGCGGCAAGCCACAACGGACACCACCGTCGGCAAGTGCCTCAAGGAAAAGGCAGACATAAGCGGGACCGCATCCCGAAACCGCACTGGCGGCATCGATCAGTCGTTCTTCAATCTCATCGGTCTGACCAGCAAAGCTGAGTGCGGCACCGAGCAGTTTTTTATCGCCATCGCCGACCCTTTTGTTGGAACAGACGAGGATCATTCCCTCTCCGATAGCTGCCGGGGTGTTGGGCATAATGCGGATGACAGGCAGTTCCTCCGCACCGAACAGTTCCTCTATACGAGCAATTGAAATGCCTGCCGCCATACTGACCAGGCAGAAATGATTTTTACGGTTGACGATTGACGGTGCTATCTCTTTTGCCAACGCCGGAAGCATCTGGGGTTTGACACCGAGAAAGATCAGATCGCACTCCGAGACAATGGCAGTATTATCCGAGACACGGGCGTTTTCGCCGATACTGTCGGCAACCGCCCTTACTTTTTCGGCAGAAAAATCCGAGAGATAAATCTCATGACCGCTTTTTCCGACGGCTCGTGCAAGAGCACCACCCATATTTCCTGTTCCGATAAAGCCGATTTTACTCATAGATTTGCCTTCCTTTCAGCGGATCTGTCCGTTTCCGGTGATCACATATTTATAAGTGGTAAGTTCGCAGAGTCCCATCGGACCGCGGGCGTGAAGTTTTTGCGTGGAGATGCCCATTTCGCATCCGAAACCGAATTCGCCACCATCGGTAAAGCGTGTTGAGGCATTGACGTAGACTGCCGCACTGTCTACCGCTCTTGTAAACCTTGATGCGGCATTTTCATCGTCCGTAATAATGGCTTCGCTGTGAGATGTCGAGTGGAGGGCGATATGGTGTATCGCATCTTCAAGGTTGTCAACGATGCCGACAGCGAGAATATAGTCAAGAAATTCGGTGTCAAAGTCGGCTTTGCCTGCACGGGTACCGCCGATGATGGTATACGCACGCGGGTCGGTGCGAAGTTCGACGGGTTCCAGCCCTTCTGCACGTCTTTTGGTGACAAGACGATCGAACAGTCGCGGCAGGAATGCCGAAGCGACATCCTTATGACAAAGCAGAACCTCCTCGGCGTTGCAGACGGAGGGACGGCTGGTTTTGGCGTTTTCGATGATGTTCAGTGCCATGTCAAGGTTTGCCGCCTTATCGACATAAATATGGCAGATACCCGTTCCGGTACGGATGCAGGGGACGGTGGCATTTTCGATTACACTGCGGATGAGTCCCGCACCGCCACGCGGAATCAGGAGATCGACATAACCGTTTGCCTTCATCAGTTCGGTAGCACTGGCACGGGTCGTGTCCTCAATCAGATTGACGGCGTTTTCGGGCAATCCCTCCTTGGCAATACCGCGGCGAATGGCATCGGTAATGGCGCGTGCGGAAAGGAATGCCTCCTTACCGGCTCTGAGAATACAGGCACTTCCGCTTTTGAGGGCGAGTGCCGCCGCATCCGAGGTGACATTCGGGCGGCTTTCGTATATTATGGCAATCACACCCATACTGACCGAAACCTTGCGAATATGAAGTCCGTTCGGGCGGATGGTCTCCGAAAGTGTTCTTCCGAGCGGAGAGGGGAGGGCGACTACGCCGCGAATTCCCTCTGCCATTGCCTCAATCCGTTCCGGAGTAAGACGCAGGCGGTCAATCATGACAGGAGAAATGCTGTTGTCGACACGTTCTATGTCTGTCGTGTTGGCTTGCAGAATTTCACTCTGACTTTTTTCCAGCTCTGCGGCTGCGGCAAGAAGTGCCGCGTTAAGTTTATCGGCGGAGGCTGCGGAAATGGCAGGTGCCGCCGCCTTGGCATCGCAGAGAATCGATTGTGTACTTCTCATATTACCATCACTCCTTTACGGCACAGAAGCGGGTTCCGACTTCCTTGCCGTCAAAAATATCATATAACAGATCCGGCATCGAGCCGTTGGCAATCACCATGTCGCATCCTGCATCGGTCGCAATCTGAGCGGCACGGAGTTTGGTTTGCATTCCGCCTGTTCCGAGAGAGGATCCCTTCTCCCCGCCGAGGGACAGGATATTTTCATCTATGGTCTCTACCCGCGAGATGAGGCGAGCATTTTTATCCTTATGGGGATCGGCGGTGAAGAGCCCGTCGATGTCGGAGAGCAGAATCAGCAGATCGGCACGGACACTGACGGCGACGATGGCTGCGAGGGTATCGTTGTCACCGATTTCGATTTCTTCGGTTGCAACGGTGTCATTTTCGTTGATGATGGGGAGAACCTGCATTTCCAAAAGTCTTTTCATGGTGTTTTCAAAATTGGTATGACGCTTTTCCTGCCGCAGGTCCTCCGCGGTCAGAAGAATTTGTGCCACGGTGTGATTGTATTCGGAAAAGAGTTTATCATAAGTATACATCAGTTCGCACTGACCGACTGCCGCAGCTGCCTGTTTTCCCGCCGTGTCTTTCGGGCGGGAACCGAGATTGAGTTTACCGACTCCCATTCCGATAGCACCGGAGGAGACGAGAATGATCTCATGACCGGCATTTTTGAGATCGCTGATGATTTTACAGAGTTGCTCAATGCGTTTAATATTCAGGCGGCCGGTAGTGTGAGCCAAAGTGGATGTACCGATCTTGATAATGACTTTCATAAAATCCTCCGAAAAGTATTTTCTCTCTATTTTACCACATTTTCGGTGGTTTGACAAGGAAAAGAAACATCAATTTTAGATTTTTTCATAAATTTTTCTTGCCAAAACCGCTCTGTGGCGTTATAATAAGAGAAAGAAACCGAACGGAGGCGGGCAGAACTTTGCACTTGCTTTGCGGCGATTGAATAAGGAGAGATCTTATGGTTTCAATCGTGACGGGAGGCGGAAAGGTATTGCCGCGGTATTGCGACAGTTGAGGAACTCGTGGTGCCGAAGTGGTTTCAACATACTTTATGAAATGTCGGAAAATACGGAGGAAAAGGACAATGGATGAACAAAAGAAGAATTTGGAGAAAAAAATGAAAAAGCAGATGCAAAAGATCAAGAAAAAGAACGACGGTTTCTGGGCGGATTTCAAAAAATTCATTATGAAGGGCAATGTTCTGGATCTTGCTGTAGCTGTTGTGATTGCCAACGCCTTCAATGCGATTGTAAACGGGCTGGTCAAGTATATTATCACACCACTGATTACCTTTGCGACAAGCGGTGTCAGCATTGACGAATGGGAATGGGTAATCCGGGAAGCGGTGGTTGACGAAAACAATGTGGAAACGGTTTCCAAAATCTCGGTGCAATACGGCTTGTGGCTTCAGGCAATTGTGAATTTCCTTATCATTGCGTTTTGTATTTTTGTTACGGTCCGGATTCTGAAAAAAGCGGAACGCGCACTGAAAACCAAGGAAATCGAAAAGCAGGAAGCAGAAGCGGCAAAGAAGAAAGAGGAGGAAGCCAAAGCTGCCGAGGCGGCAAAGGCTCTTGCCGAGAAGAAGAAAGCAACGGAAGAAGAATTTTATACCAATGTCAAAGAACAGTCCGAGCTTCTTCGCCAAATTCGGGATTCTCTCAAAAAGTAAAACAAAGGGGCTGTTTTTAACAGTCCCTCTAAAATGTCGGACGGGATTCCGGTGTTTTGGATGCGATCTTGGTCGTTTTTGCCTCTGTGACTTTGTTTTTTTGATTTTCTTGGCGGCAAAACGGCGGCTTTCAGTCGTCGAGATCCAAATCGTCGGGGTGTTAAAAAACTCATTTTGAGTTTTTTAACACCCCATTTTACGGATCCCGGGTGGTTTATTTTTTGAAGCTCTTGATTTTCGGCATTTCAGTCATGCGGAGTTTGGCACAACCGTAAGGGACAAGCGTATGGTGTTCGGGAGCGCAGAGCGGTATGGTGTTCTCCGGGCAGTAGGCACTTACCGTTTCATATCCCTCCTCGTAGTCCCAGGCGATTCGGCAGAGGTCGGCATCCAGCGTCACACGTGGTGCGATGGAGGAAAACGGTACGTTGTCTCCGTCGCAAAGGTTCGGTTCGGTGGCGACGGAGGAAATGCCGTAACGCCATTCGGATTGCGGAATCCATTCATAGTCACAGTACGGGAATTCGCGGACAACGCCATTTTTCTCATACTCCAGCTTTTGGGTCTCGGATTTGATCGGAAAAGCAAAGACGAGAGGTCCGTATTCGACTGCCGAAAGACCGAAAGGTCTGGGAACTTCACGTACTGTGGCAGAAAACTCCACGGTAAATTCGGTCTTTCCGTTCCATTCCTTTCGGATGGGGAAAACGGATCCCGGGGTGGCGGATTTTCCGTCTACGACCGCCGTTGTTGCCCAAGCGGGAATCCGGATACCGAGAGTAAAGGCTACGGCAGAGTTGGTCTCGACGATATAACGTGCCGTATGGCGGAAGGGGTAGTCACTGTCAATCCGGATGCGTACATCGACATCTTGGATCTTGGTGTTCAGCTCACAGGGCAGCATGGAACCGCAGGTCAGCGTATCGTTCTCCCGACGCCAGATGCCGAGTGTCAACTTCGGCCAGCCTTGCCCGAAATTCGCAGTACAGCATCCGAAATGCGGTTCCAGTCCGAAAAGGTGTGCATCCTTGCCATTTGTTCCGAACACGGCTTTTGCCGGGAAGGTCTCACAGGCGATCTGATTGACCATCTGGTCATATTGGTGCGTCCACATATCATCGCTTATCGCCGCAGGAAGGGCATTGAAAGCAATTTTTTCCAGTCTGTCTGCCCAGATATTGTTGCCTGTGACCGAGTAGAGCAGTTCGCAGGAGTACATCAGTTCTACCACGCTGCACAGTTCGGTACCGCGGTTGTTTTTGCGCCCTGCAAGACATTCGTCTCCCGCAAAGGTACCGACGGCGGTTCCGTTGTATTCGTCAAGCAGTTGCCACAGCTTTTCCGTCTCGCCGGTTGCCGGTTCCTCAAAAAGGGTGCAGGATACTGCTTCATATTTCAGCATCATGGCAAGATTGACAATATGTGTGCCGTATGTCCATTTGTTAAGCGGACGTTTCCATTCGTCAGTAAGCTCGGGGTAGTGGGTGCCTTCGTTCCGGAGGTGACGTGCCAATTCACGCATCCATTCTTCATGGTAGCGGTCATAGAGATATTGCAGGGGAATGAGACATTCAAACCAACGAAACTTCCCCCAATTTTTGATGACCAGTTTGTTCTCGCGTCGCAGATTGTCAAGGCATTTCATGGCGCGAAGGAGCGAATCCTCGGCTCGTGCATTGCCGGTAAATTCGCAATAGAGGGCGAACACCTTACCGATGAGGAAAAATGCCCAGATATCATATTTCTCGCGTGCCTCCGGTGCACAGGGGCAGATCCATCCGTCTGCCTGCTGGCGGTCCATGATGGCGTTCATATAGAAGTCGGCGCGGGCAATCAGGTCGTCGTTTCGCAGGAGATATGCCAGTGGAATGAATCCGTCAAGCCAATAGGGAACCCGTTCCCAACTCTCTCGGTTGCCGCCGATCCACGCACTTTGGGCAACATCCGGCCAGACTTTATCGAGATTTCCGGCAAGTCCGTTTGCCTGAAGTTCCAGTTGGCGGCGGAGCCAACCGTGGGGGATGATTTCTTTCGGAGATATCTGATGATACATAAAAATACTCCTTTCAAGCAATTCTTAAATATATTTTATCACGAAAAAAATGCTTGTACAATAGAAAATATCCCGTTTTCTATTGCAAAAATCACAATAAAGAGCTACAATAAAGAAAAAGGGGGAAGCTTATATGAAACTGAACATGGAAAAGCCGTGCACGTTTCTGGACGCGGCACGCAAAGTTTTTGCGGCGGGTGAGCGGCACATTACCCGTGTCTGTCGTCACGACGTTTTGATTCTGATGGAGGAGGGGCATTTGTTTTTTTCAGAAGACGGAACCGCGATAGAGCTTGAAGCGGGACAATATTATATTCAGCGACGCGGATTGCTTCAGCAGGGGTTGATTCCGAGTGATACGGCAAAATACACATATCTTCATTTTCTCGGAGAGTACACCGAGGACAGGGGGCTTCCGCTTTTCGGAAGTGCGGACATGGCACGTCTCGCACCGATTTATGGGCATCTTACACGTCTTGAATTCACGGGTGGAAGTTATCTTGAAAAGTGTGCCGATTTTTATAGGATCCTTTCGCTTTTATACAGTGGGGGGCGCGAGACGGAACGTGACCCGGTAGCTTGGCTGGCACTTGCGTTTTCCGCCGAGCCGCGGCGACGTTTATCTCTCGACGAAATTGCCCGCGGCATCGGATACAGTAAAAATCAGACGATTATGATTTTTAAAGAAAGGACCGGAATGACGCCTTACGGGTATTTACAATCTTTGCGGCTTTGTGCTGCGCGGCGGATGCTTGCCGATTCATCGCTTCCCGTCGGGGCGGTGGCAGACGAATGCGGATTTGGAAGTTACATCAATTTTTACAAGGCTTTCGTCGCGTCTTACGGGCTTACGCCGACGGTTTGGCGGGAAAAAAGCAGGGAATAAAAGCCCCGTTTCCGTGTGATTCTCAACGGAAACGGGGTTCGTTTTTCAGATGACAGCCTCGGTGCCGAGTACGCTTCGGATATAGTCGGTTACTTCATCCGGTCTGATTCCGAGGGAAAAGGAAAATTCGCCGCGAACAATTCGTTTGGCACCCTGAAGTGCCTCCTGATCCGCTGTGGATAATTTCCGCTTGTTTGCGGTCAATTCCCTTGTTTTCAGACAGATACAACGGATCATGGACAAAAGCTCCCCGAGATCTCCCTTGGCGAGCATATCACGGAAAGAGGCACTCCGTTGTTTGCGATTGTCATCCCATTCTACGGGGCGTTTCAGGTGGGAAGTAAGAATTTCCCGTATCTCTTCTTTGGTCAGAACGGGTCGGAGTCTGGAAAAAAGTATATCGTTGTCACGAGGCAGATAAATTACCGAGCCGGGATCGGAGATCGGGCGGAGTGTGAAATAGCAACGCAACGGTTCGCCGTTTGAAAAAGAAAAATCCCCGATCTCCTCAATCAGACAAACCCCACTCGATCCGTAAACAACATATTCACCCTTCTGATAATTGCGTTCTGCCATTTTTGCTCCTTTCTGCCGTCCGACGGACGAAAATAAAACTCAACTTATATACCTATATAATAATATTATACCAAAAAACACAAAATGTTGCAAGGATTTTTTCGATTTTTTTGATGGCCACAGTGTCAAATTTGTTTTTTTTATTGCATTGAGAAAATATCTGTGGTACAATAAAAGAAAACCGACGGAGGGAAATATGATGTTGAATTGCTTTTCTGCGGCAGATATTCTGTTGCCGGATTTTCATAAGGTGAGAGGAGAGGGCTGGGCAGTGGTTGCCTGTGATCAGTTTACCAGCGAGCCCGAATATTGGGAGAAGGCGCGTGAGATTGCGGGGAATGCTCCTTCCACGCTGAATCTGATTCTGCCGGAAGCGTATCTTGCCGAAACCGAAAAACGTGTGCCGAACATCAACGAGACGATGCGACGCTATCTTTCCGATGTTCTCATTGAACATCGGAACAGCATGATTTATCTGGAACGCACTCAGTCGGATGGCAGAATCCGCCACGGGTTGATCGGGAAAATCGATCTTGAATGTTACGACTATAAAAAGGGTGCCGTATCGGCGATACGCGCTACAGAAGGGACGGTTGCCGAGCGTATTCCTCCGAGGGTGGCGATCCGTCGGGATGCGGCTCTGGAATTGCCGCACGTTATGGTCCTGATTGACGATCCGGAAAAAACGGTGATTGAACCGCTTGCCGTCAAGAAAAAGAATTTTGAGGTGGCATACAATTTTGACCTGATGTTGGGCGGAGGTCACGTTTCGGGGTGGTTCCCGAACGACGAGGAGATTTCCCGCGTCGGCAGAGACTTGGAGGCGTTGGTGACACCTGAGGCAATCCGAAAAAAGTACGGTGCGGCGTATGAACCGCTTCTGTTTGCCGTGGGTGACGGAAATCACTCGCTTGCGTCGGCAAAAGCGGCATACGAAGAAGTGAAGACCAAAATCGGGGTTGAGGCGGCAAAGAGGCATCCGTCGCGCTTTGCGCTTGTCGAAATTGTCAATCTGCACGACGATGCGTTACAGTTTGAACCAATCTACAGGGTGTTGTTCGGAGTGAATCCCGATGACGTGATGGCAGCATTTGACACATATGTTGCGGAACTTGACGGCAAGGTGTCTGCACAAGCCGTTACCTGTGTCGGTACTTTCGGAAGAAAGACTCTGACGGTGCCGCATCCTGTGAGTCAGCTTACCGTGGGGACGGTTCAGGACTTTCTTGACGGTTATCTTGCCACGCACAAAGGGGCATCCGTTGACTACATACACGGAATTGACGCGGTCGAAAAGATTTCGTCGCGGTCCGATGCAATCGGATTTCTCTTTGACGGTATGGCGAAGGATCAGCTTTTCAAAGCGGTTATTTGTGATGGGGCTTTGCCGCGCAAGACGTTTTCGATGGGGCACGCCCGCGACAAGCGGTATTATCTCGAATGTCGGAAGATCAAGTGAAAGGAATATCCGTAAACAAATTCTGCGTCTCCTTTGTCTCAGCCAAGAGAGGGGATTTGCCGTATAAAGGCGAGATTCGGGTAGCCGACGAGCATAGTCGGGTGGACTGCGGCTGTTCGGATGATGAATTTTTGGACAAAATTCCGAAAAAGCCTTGAAAAATATTTGTTTTGTGATACAATATATCCATAACTTTTTGATACGGAGATAAAAATGAGAAATTTTCTGAAAACGGTAGTGGTGTGTGTGCTCCTTTTATGCGCGGTTCTTCTTGTTTCTTGCGGGGATACGCCGGCACCCGGTTGTACACATCCCGAGGAATTTCTGAGCGTAAAGACGGTGGAGGCGACCTGCACCGATGCGGGAGTTACCACGACTACCTGTAAACAGTGCGGATATACGGATTCGGTTGAGATTCCGGCACTCGGACACAATCATGAAGAACAATATGTGGCGCGTGTCGGTACCGATATGCAGGTCTGCACCCGTTGCGGTGACTCCTATTTTCTTGTTTTTCCGGAAGATACACTTCGTCTGACGGGGTATTGCACGGGCGACGTTGTGTTTGGTGCAACTGCCACAGATGGGTATTCTCCCATTGAGTTGACGGTGGACGATGCTCCGGCATCCAAAATCAACTGCAACGCCGAAACGCAATCGGCACTTTTTGCGAATGGATTGGAAGAGGGGCAGCATATATTCAGATTTATCAATACCGGTCGTTCGACCGTTATGATCAGGGAGGTTTCTATGGAGGGAAAACTCAATCGTCCCGGTTCGGTTCTTTTGGAGATGCCGGCTACTGCAAAGGGACAGTATGGCACATTCAGGATCTATGTACAGACAAGCGACCCATCGGGCGACTATTACATTCGCTACAACATGGTTCTGGACAACAATGACACCCGAAACATATACAAAGCGGACTCTACAACCAACGTCTGCAATTTCCGTATCCGTGCGGCACAGCTTGTAAAAGTTGTCAAGGTGACAGAAACGTCGGTACTCGGAAGCGAGATGTTTGACGTTATGCAAAACGGTGAGGTTTCGCTTGCTTTCAAGCAAACCTATGTCGATCCTTCCGCTCTGTCTCCCGAAGCATTGGAAATGCTCGGGTCGTCCACCACTGCCTGCGACTTCAGTGGCGGTTTTCACGGCGACGAACGGATTGAGTCTGTGGAGTTGTTTGCGGACGGGGAGAAGGTGCTGTTGGAAGGACGCACAAAGACGGAGGTCATTCCGTGTTCCGCCGTCACCTTCAATCAGACTGCCACGATTTACGCATGGGGAACCAGCACGGCGGATTCTTACGGAATTCCGGAACTGCTTCATACACAGAATTTCATTATTGACTCCAACGGTATCCGCAATCATCAGACGGCAATTTGGCTCGGAGACAATTATCATATCGGTAGCTTCTATTTCCAGATGTTTACCATGAAGCGCGCGCAGGGAAACAAACTGATTTGTGAGAGCTTTGATACCTATGATGAAAACGGCAATTTGCTTGGCAGTCAGACCGTACCTGCCGTTGTGGAGAAGCAGGAACACTATCTCAACAATACCCAGACTCGCTTAGTGAAGTATCGTTCTGCTGAGAGCGGTGTCTCTGCCGAAGCAGGTTTCCGTGTTCTCAACAATTCCGTGAAACCGAACGCGATTTATATTGCGGCAAGAGTTTATGGTGACAACAAACTGTACTGTTCCTTTGAGTCGACCAAGAACGGGAAGAATCCCGAGAATGGCGAAACGTGGGAAATCGAGGTACATTACAATATCGATTTTGTGAGCCCGCAATAAAAGTTACGTATAGGATTCATCTTCCCGTCGGAAATCTCCGACGGGAAGATTTTTTATGTGAACAAATTGAAAAATTCTGTTTTTCTCTTGACAATTTCTTTCAATCTGCATATAATTAACACGTTAATCGTTAACAAGTTAAAGGAGAAAAAATGGAAGAGAGGAGTTTCGACGAAAAGAGGCATGCCGCTTGCCGTATGTTTATGCTGACCGATCGGCTTCATCGAAAGGCGGTGGAGAAATTTGCGGCACAACTTGGAATACACAGGAGTCAGCACTTTGTCCTGATGCGGATTGCCGCCTCGGGAGGCTGTGTTTCGCAGAAGGAATTGGCAAAAAAGCTGGAAATCAGTCCCGCGGCACTTGCGGTGACGCTTAAAAAACTGGAGAGCGGCGGATATCTGGAGAAAAAACCGGATGAAGGAGACAGTCGTCTCAATGAGGTCAGTCTGACCGAAAAGGGGCGGGAAATTTACCGTCTTTCGGCAGAGAGGTTTGCCGAAATTGACAGAAAAATGTTTTCGGGAATTTCGGACGCGGAATTGGAGCAATTTATCTCGGTTCTGGCGAGAATGCAGAGCAATTTGCAGGCGGACATGGAGCCGTCGGAGTGAAATGAGGTGTTTTTTTGAAAAGGTGGTTTCGTTATATTAAGCCCTATCTGGGGTACTTTATTATCGGTCCGCTTTGTATGATCGTGGAGGTCGTCGGAGAGGTACTGATGCCGAAGTTGCTGTCTTATATTATTGATTTCGGTGTTTACTCCGGTGAATCGAAGGTGGCGGTGCCGGGAATAATCCGCAGTCTGTACGCACTTTGCGGCAATAACGGTTTCATTGTGGCAATTATGGTCGGGATGATTCTTACGGCACTTCTTATGATGATTGGCGGAATCGGCGGTGCATTTTTCGGTGCTAAGGCGGCGGTCAATTTTGCGACCGATCTCCGCGAGGATGTTTACCGCAAAATTCAGGGGTTTTCGTTTGCCAACATTGACAAATTCAGCACAGGTTCGTTGGTGACAAGACTGACGAACGACATTACACAGCTCCAGAACTTTGTCAATATGATGCTCCGGATGTTTTTTCGGGCACCCGGTATGATGGTCGGGGCTCTTATTATGGCGATTTCGCTGAATCCGGAGCTTTCGGTTGTTCTGGCAGTTTCGGTACCGTTGATGCTGATTTCGATTGGACTTATTATTTTCAAAGGTTTTCCGCGGTTCTCCAGAATGCAGACCAAAATTGACGCACTCAACTCTACCGTGGGAGAAAATCTTACCAATGTCCGTGTCGTGAAATCCTTTGTCCGGCAGGATTACGAAAAGGAAAAATTCGCACGCGCCAACGGCAATCTGAAGGAGGCATCGGGAGGCGCGATGAAGGTCATGATTCTGATGTCTCCCGTGATGACCTTTATCATGAACGCCACGGCGATTGCCGTTTACCGTTTCGGCGGTGCCATGCTTTATGAGGGAAGAATGTCTACGGGTGAGTTGACGGCGTTTGTTACTTATATTACACAGATTTTAAGTTCTTTGATGATGGTCACGATGCTGTTTGTCGTTTTCTCCCGTGCACTTGCTTCCGGCAAACGGATTGCGGAGGTTCTGGACGAAACGCCGGATGTTGCAGATCTGCCGACGGCGGACGTGCACCGTGTGGTGACAAAGGGAAGTGTTGAATTCCGGAATGTATCTTTCCGTTATTACAAAAACCGTGAGAACAAGGTGTTGGACAACATCAATCTGAAGATCGGTGCGGGCGAGATGGTTGGCATTATCGGTTCGACAGGATGCGGAAAGACGACATTGGTTTCTCTGATTGCGCGTCTTTATGATGCCGACGAGGGGCAGGTTCTTGTGGATGGTGCCGATGTCCGTGATTACACACTTTACAATCTGCGGGAAGGGATCGGTATGGTTCTTCAGAAGAATGTACTGTTCTCGGGCAGCATTGCCGACAATCTTCGTTTTGGAGACAACGATGCCGATGAGAAGGAAATTCGGGAGGCGGCAGATGCGGCACAAGCGGACGGTTTTGTTTCGGATTTTCATGAGGGATATCAGACTTCGCTCGGGCAGGGAGGTACCAATGTTTCCGGCGGGCAGAAGCAAAGACTTTGTATTGCACGGGCTCTTCTGAAAAAACCGAAAATTCTGATTCTGGACGACTCAACCAGTGCTGTTGACACGGCAACCGAGGCAAAAATCCGTGAGGCATTCCGTACCAAATTAAAAGATTCCACCAAAATCATTATCGCCCAGCGGATTGGTTCGGTGAAGGATGCCGACAAGATCATAGTAATGAACGAGGGCAGAGTCACGGGAATCGGAACTCACGAGGAGTTGCTCGCATCCAACACGGAATATCAGGAGATATACGAATCTCAGACAGACAAAAAGGAGGTGGCGGAGCATGGCGGCAAGAACGCTTGAAGAATTGCAGAAGCAATACAGCGGCAAAGGTAAACCCGGAAAGGGCGGTATGCCGGGTATGGGCGGTGGCAGACGCGGCGGTGGTCCGGGAATGGGGGTGCGTGCGTCAGGCAAGCCGAAAAATGTGAAAGCTACACTTTCGAGGCTGTTTTCGTATCTTGCGCCCTACCGTTTCCGATTGGTGCTGGTCGTGGTATGTATGATCCTCAGCACGGTCTCGGCTTTGGTCGGCTCCTATATTCTGCGCCCCATTCTGAATGCGCTGATCGGAGTGGGAGAGGCGACCTTCCTCGGAATCCGATTTGATTCCCCGATGGAATATCTTTCGGTGATTCTTATTGTTGTTGGAGCAGTATATCTGATCGGCGTAGTATCTTCCTATTTGCAATCGAGACTGATGCTTTCGATTTCGTTGGGGTCGATCGAGAAGCTACGCAACGATTTATTTACCAAGATTCAATCGCTTCCTTTGCGTGTTTTTGACGGGGACAGCAACGGCGAGATCATGAGCCGTTTTACAAACGATGTGGACAACATCGACATGATGCTTAACAACACGGTAATCAACATGATTTCGGGTGCCATTACGTTGATCGGTACTTTTGTGATGATGGTGACGACGAACATCTGGTTGACGCTTATTACCATCGTGTTTGTGCCGCTTTTCATCAGGCTCGGTGGTTTTATCGGCAAAAAGGCAAGCAAATACTATGTCGGACAGCAGGCGGCACTTGGTGCTATCAACGGATACATTGAAGAATCGGTTTCGGGGCAGAAGGTCATTAAGGTGTTTAATCACGAGGGGATCAGTGTTGAGGAATTTTCGACTTTGAACGGGGATATGAGAGAAAAGCAATTCCGTGCACAATTTTTCGGCGGTATTATGGGGCCCGTACTCGGCAACACAAGTCAGATCAACTATGCCGTTACCGCCGGCATCGGGGGACTTCTTTGCGTGGCAGGACGATTTGATCCCGGCGGACTGGCGGTTTTTGTCAACTATTCGCGTCAGTTTTCACGTCCCATTGATATGATTTCTCAACAGATGAGTACGATTTTCTCGGCTCTTGCGGGTGCAGAAC
The DNA here is from genome assembly GCA_934489945.1 of uncultured Eubacteriales bacterium. Classification (GTDB taxonomy): domain Bacteria; phylum Bacillota; class Clostridia; order Oscillospirales; family CAG-272; genus RGIG8775. Next base: position 8,569 of record CAKSSY010000021.1, on the reverse strand, counting down.
GTGTGTTTGGCATTATGGACAGGGAACCCGAGCCGGCGGATGATCCGCTTCCGGCAGATGCCCTTCATATCCGCGGCGATGTCAAATTGGAAAATGTGACCTTTGGTTACACGCCCGAAAAAACGATTTTGAAGAACATTTCTCTCTACGCGCATCCGGGACAAAAAATTGCCTTTGTCGGTTCTACAGGAGCAGGTAAGACGACCATTACCAATCTGCTCAATCGTTTTTACGACATTGATTCCGGCAAGATCACGATTGACGGGGTGGACATTACCCGTTATCGCTTGCATGATCTGCGACGAAACATTGCCATGGTTTTGCAGGACACGCACCTCTTTACCGGTACCGTGCGGGAAAACATTCGCTACGGCAGGTTGGACGCAACCGATGACGAGGTGATTGCCGCCGCCAAGACGGCTTCGGCACACAGCTTTATTATGCGGCTCGAAAAAGGTTATGATACAATGCTGGAAGGAGACGGTGCAAACCTTTCTCAGGGACAGCGTCAGCTTCTGAACATTGCACGTGCGGCACTCTCCAAAGCACCGATTCTGGTTTTGGATGAGGCAACAAGTTCAGTGGACACTCGTACCGAACGTCACATTGAGGTGGGAATGGATCGTCTGATGAAGAATCGTACCACCTTCGTGATTGCACATCGGCTTTCCACCGTGCGCAATTCTGATGCGATTATGGTTTTGGAACACGGTGAGATTATTGAACGCGGCAGTCACGAGGATCTTCTTGCACTTCGAGGTCGCTATTACGAACTTTATACCGGAAAAAGGGAATTGGATTGAAAAAACAACGGAGAACGGTGGTTACCGTGTCTCCGTTGTTTTTTCATCGTCCGAAATCGTTACAAGGTTTTGGGGTGAGAGAAATATACTTTTCCGACAGAAGGTCAAAGTTGTCCTTTGGCAATGATTCGTTCAAAAATGCCGATGAACGATTCCGCCATAGCACGAAACCCGGAATCGGTTGGATGACAGCCATCCACGGTTCGATCATCTCCCATCCGACCGCGGAAGAAGCTGTCGCCCTCCAACAGATAGAGATTTCTGTCGCCTGTCGAACAGGCTTTGATATAGCTCTCCAGAATTACCCGGCGTCTTATCTCGGACTGCTTTGGATTATTGGTCAGAAAGTCGGGCTTGGAGACCATTATATAAGGTAGCTCAGGGTGTTTCGCACGGATTTTTTCATACATTTTGAAGTGTGTGGTTCTCAGATATTCGGGATCGGGGGCATTGTGGTCATAATCACTGACAAAAACGGACATATCCAATCCCGCCATATAATCTACAATAGCATCTTCAGCGCGCCCGGAACCCGAAAATCCCAAATTGAGATAGTGCAGGTTCAATTCACGGCTGACGAGTGCCGTATAACAGGAACCCGGACGTGAAGCACAACCCCCCTGTGTAATCGAAGAACCGTAGTACACTACTGGCTTTTGATTGCGATAGGGCAGTCCGGGAAGCAACTTTGCGTCCTCTTGCAATCCCACATACAGTTCATCTACCGGATTATACAGAGGAAAATGAAGTGTCAAATACCGCATTTTTTTACCGCCGTTCAAGTGAAGAACGGCTTCATAGCCGTCCTTCATGTTATTTGGCGGTATAAACACACCCGAAAAACAGGTGACGGTGCCGTCCGGGGTGGTTTCGTACAGATCCAAGCCTGACGTGCCGGTGAGAGCCATATGAGAAAAGTGCGTCACATACGGCATTTTTACCTTGATTGCCACATAAGCGGAATTGGTGGCAAAACGAATGCGACCGCCCGCCGTATGGAAGTTCAGATGTTTTACGCCATCGGAAGTTGCATCTGCCACTTTTGTCGGCAGACGGTGAAATCCTCCTGCTTCATCGGGGGGATAAAGACCATACACGAAAAAGGGAGGAAGACAGACGTCACGGAAGATTACATCTTTCAGCTCCGGATTGCATACAACCTTCAGGTTTTTGTCAACCTGTCCAATATCCAATGTCGGCATTTTGATATTTTTCCTTTCAGCAAAAAACAGAAGATGATAAATTCTGCCAACGCTTTGCCTTTTATCGGAACCGAATATGATCGGCGTCCAGGACAAAGCCGCAGGCGAGGGCGGTCTCGGCGGATTTTACCGGTGTTCCGAGAATGTTGAGGTTTTCAAAGAGAATGTCCTCGGTAACGCGCCGCTCGTTACTGCACTCGGCAACCGCCAGTATCTTTGACGGGCGAAGGGTACCGCCTGCGAGAGTTAAAGAACGGATAACAATATTTTGAATCCTTCCTACACCCTCTCCCCAGTCGGGCTGATACATATGACCGATCATGACGAGGTTTTCGTCGGTGGACTCGGCGTAGATGTCTTCATAGGTAATATGACGAATCACGGCATTTCCCGCATTGTGAATGGAGATGATAGCACGGTTGAATTTATTTGCCTGTGTTTCACGATGGAGAATATCGATATGGCGGAAGGTGATGTTCTCAATTACTGCGTTGTTGGTTTCATAGCCGATTTCCATGGAATTGCCGCGCGGACCGCTCCAGAGAACGCAGTCTTCAAAAAGAATCCGACGAACATCATTCCCGCTGAAATGATCTCCCTTGGCACCGGAAGATTTAATACAGAGGCAATCGTCCTCATTTTTGATAAAAATGTGGCGGACAAGAGCATCCTCGCATCCCACAAGATCAATCCCATCCGACCAGACGGCATCGGCAAGGATTTTGACATTCTCAATCAGGATATTCCTTGTACGGCGCAGGCAGAGATTCCAAGTATGATAACCGTGGATGGTAATGCCGTTGATTTCGATATTTTCGGAGCGGTCTATGTGAATGGGTTTATCCAGACGCTCAGGTTTGGTGTCATAATGCAGAATGCCATTGCCGAGAATCCGGACATTATGAACCCCGACACCTGAAATAGAGCCCTCAATTACGGCACCTTCCTCCAGAATGACGACAGTATTCGACGAAAGAACCAATTCTCCGACATAGTTGTAGCTTCCGGCAGGATAGCGCAGGACGGTATAACCGTCATACACGTCATACGTCATCTTTTTCTCGGCAAAAATAATGAGAGGGCGGGTGATGTCATCGTTGATTTCCAGCGAAAGGTAGTCTCCGCACGATACCGAGAAAGAGATTTTTTGCTCCTCAAGGCGGAATTTTTTCCCGCGACGGCTCGGTCGGATAGCAACGGAGGTCACGGTTTCGGCAACCTGCACCTCTACGGGCAGGATGTCGGATGTGAAAAGGTGAACATAATGAAAATCGTGTCCTTCAAAAACAGGAATTTCTTGTCCGTCCGCAAAAACGCGGTAAAGGGCAGAGCGTTTTTCTCCTGCTTTGAGCAGTGCGGTGTTTTCCATAATCATTGGTCTCCTTGTTTTTTTATTTTTGCAGGGACACCGGGCGATCCGGCGCATCTGTGACGACAAGGGTAAACAAATTATGTTCTGCTTTGGCACCGCGGAATTCTATGATGTAGTCGAGATCAAGTCTTCCCTCGGTGAGCAGGCGGTTTCCGATGTGAAGCGTATGAACACAAAGTTCAAACGGCATATATGGTGTACGGTATACACAGATGTGACGGCTGTTTTCTTCAAATACAAGAGCGGTATTCATATTTCCCGTTCGCATCATGGTGATGAGTCCCGGCGTCCCATTTTCAAAGGTTATGGAGGTATGAGCACCTTCCATGCCGCTCATCTCGGTTTCATCGTAACTGAGGGTCACAGTGCCTTCACGTGTAACGCGGAGTTTTCCTTCGGTACTGATCTCAATTGGTTCATTTTCCGGCATATCCGGCTCATTCTTGTCGTCTTCAATCGGCACTTTTTCATCGGCATCTTCACCGGCGGGGTCATGTTCCCCGTACATATACTCAAACAGGGAATCCGAGACCTCAATATGTCTGGAAGTAATATGTATCATGATTTTTTTGAGCATTTCATGGATCCTTTGGCGACATTTGATTTCAAGTCAGTATAGCACAAAGTTACGGTTTTGTCAATGCAAACGGAAGGAAGGGCAACATTCTTTTTGGCACCTTTTGCAGGTGGCAAGAAGAAAGAATGAAGTTGATTGGATTTCAAAAAAAAAACAAGTGAAGGCAGGGAAATAAAGGCGGCAGAACAGAAGAGCGAGAAAGGATAGGTTGTCAAATGGTTTTTCAGCAAAACAAAAAACCATATATCGTATCTTTACAAAATACAATATATGGTGTGTGGGGTGAGTAGTGGGGGTCGAACCCATGACCTCCAGGGCCACAACCTGGCGCTCTAACCAACTGAGCTATACCCACCGTCGTGTGGCGTGCCTTAAGGGATTCGAACCCCCGACCTACTGCTTAGAAGGCAGTTGCTCTATCCAACTGAGCTAAAGGCACAAAATGGAGCGAGTGATGGGAATCGAACCCACGCGGCCAGCTTGGAAGGCTGGAATTCTACCATTGAACTACACTCGCATATCCTACAAAAACTTGCCTTGCTATAATACCACAAACTATGGCTCTTGTCAAGGGTTTTATCAAAAATTTTTTGCTTTTTTGCGTTTTTTTCTGCGTTGTTGCCCGAATCATGCCTAAGGTTTTACAAAACTTTGAACTTTTTGGGAAACACTTGCATTGGAGGCGGCTTTTTGATAAAATAAAAATATTGAATGTGTGAAACTGTGGGGGTAAGTCGATGTTTGAGCATTTCCTTCCGGATTTTATGTTCGACAAATTTGACGATGTGACGCCGCAATTTCTTGCGGAACAAAATATTCGTTACCTTTTGGTCGATATAGACAACACGCTGGCTCCCTATGAAGAACCGGTGCCGAATGCGCGTGTGTGTGCATGGGTTGATGCCATGCGCTTATGTGGAGTATTGATTCTTTTGGTGTCCAACAACAAAAAGGATCGTGTGGAGGTATTTAACAAGGCTCTTGGTTTGCCTTGCTTTTGGGATTGTCACAAGCCGTCGCCGAAGCGTCTGGTGCGTTATGCCGCAACAATCGGTGCCGTAATCTCCGAGACGGCAGCTCTCGGAGATCAGATTTTTACGGATGTTTGGGGCGCAAAATCAATTGGTGCGCGTGCTATTCTGGTGCCGCCGATCCGGGATAAGAAAACGCTCTTTTTCCGCTTTAAGCGGGCACTCGAAAAGCCGTTTTTACGGCGTTTTCGCAAACGGGAGGAGAAAAAGAAGATATGACAAATGCAAAATTCGGTCCGGGAGGAAACAGCAAATCCTTTTATGAAGCGGGGCACAAGTCAACGGCAGAGGCTCCTGCGTGGATTGAAGAAATCGGGCTCGACGCTTACGAATACGAAGCGGGAAACGGAGTCAGTGCCGGGGAAGAATCGCTTCGCCGTATCGGAGAAGCGGCGGAAAAACACCATATTCTGATGTCGCTTCATACGCCGTATTTTATTTCTCTTTCGGGCGTGGAACCCGAAAAACGGCTCAAAAGCATTGATTACATTCAAAAGAGTTTGTGGGCGGCGGAATTGTTGAAGGCGGACACCATTGTGATTCACTGCGGCAGTGCCGCGAAAATTTCTCGGGATGAGGCAATGTCGCTGGCGAAAGATACGTTGGAAAAAACAATTGAGACAATCGGAGACACGAAGATTCATCTTGGAATTGAGACGATGGGGAAGGTCAATCAGTTAGGAACCCTGGAAGAGGTGATTGAAATTTGCAAAACGGATCGACATTTGTATCCTGTGGTGGACTTCGGTCATTTGAATGCGCGTGCTGTCGGTGGCTATTACACCGATGTCGACAGTTATCGGCGGACTTTCGATCTGGTGGCGCGGGAGCTTGGTGACGATATTGCACGGAATATGCACTGTCATTTTTCCAAAATTGAATATACGAAAGCGGGGGAAAAGAAGCATCTGACTTTTGCGGACGATGTTTTCGGTCCCTCTTTTGAGCCGCTTGCCGAGGCAATTGTGAGAGAAGGGCTTTCACCGCGTATTATCTGTGAATCGGATGGGACGATGGCGGAGGATGCTCTCTTTATGAAGCGTTGTGTTTTCGGCAACCGATAAGAAGGCGGTGAAAGAATGAGGTTGGAAAAGTTAAGATGCCGTATGGCGGAAAACGGCGCAGACGGCATCATTGTGAGCGATACGTTATCGCAAAGTTATTTGTGCGGATTTGATTTTTCGGACGGGTATCTGGCAATTCTGCCGGACAGGGCTTATCTTGTAACCGATTTCCGCTATACGGAGGCGGCAGAAAAGAGTGTTGCCGATGGTTTTTCGGTCGTACAGGCGGAGGGTTCCGTTCTCGGATTTGCACTGGATCTGTTGATTCGCGGCGGGGCTTCAAACATTGCTTTTGAGGAAGAGGCGGTGACGGTTTCGCTTTTGGAACGTATGAAGGCGTTTGCAGGAGAAAAATCGGTTTTTATTGCCGGTGCATCATTGTGGTTGGCGGAAATGCGACAGGTTAAGGATGACGACGAACTGGCACTTATGAATGAGGCACAGAAGATTACCGATGCCGCTTTTTTGCATATTCTTGGTGTACTGACTCCCCGGATGACAGAACGGGAAGCGGCACTGGAGTTGGAATATTTCATGCGCCGACAGGGGGCAGAGGGGATGGCTTTTGATGTGATTGCAATCTCGGGAGCGGCGTCCTCTCTTCCGCACGGCGTGCCGCGTGATCGGAAGTTGGAAAAGGGTTTTTTTACGATGGATTTCGGGGCAAAATATCACGGTTACTGTTCGGATATGACACGGACGGTTGTTTTGGGCAAGGCGGATGCCGAAATGCGTCGTCTTTATGAAACGGTTCTGACCGCACAGACCGAGGCTCTTTCGTTTTTGCGGGAGGGATGTTCCTGTTACGCTGCCGATGCCGTAGCCCGCAGTGTGATTGAAGGGGCGGGATATCACGGCTGTTTCGGGCATTCGCTCGGACACAGTGTCGGCAGGTTCATTCATGAAGCACCGCGGCTTTCCCCGGCATCCAAACCGACAGAAACGCTCCGTAGAGGCAATGTTGTAACGGTGGAGCCGGGAATCTATATCAGTGGAAAATACGGGTGCCGTATCGAGGATATGGTTGCGATTACGGCAGATGGAATCCGGAATTTTACCGGGAGTCGAAAAGATTTGATTGAGCTGTTTTGACAGCCGGAAAGGATATGAATTATGAGACATGATGTGATTCATCTTTGTAAGAATGACGAGAATGTAACCTTGACGACTTATCTTGCTGCCAGTCTGAAAAAGAAGTGTGATGCGATGCTGGTGATTCCGGGGGGCGGATATTCTCATGTCTGTGCGGATCGCGAAGGGGAGCCGATTGCCATGAGTTTTGCGGCGCGTGGTATCCGGTGTTTTGTTTTGAATTATTCTATCAACGAAAAGGCTGTGTTTCCCCGTCCTCTTTTGGAGGCATCGCTGGCGATGGCGCACATTCGTGCCCATGCGGAAGAGTACGGAATCAACTCCGACCGTATTTTCGTTTGCGGTTTTTCTGCCGGCGGGCATCTGGCGGCATCGCTCGGCACACGTTGGCACACACCGGAGGTGAACAATGCCATCGATATTCCGTTTGGCAGCAATCGTCCCTGCGGTATGATTCTTTGTTACCCTGTGTTGTGCTGGTTTGACAAGACACACAAGGGAACCTTTGAGCGTGCCTTCGGTACCAAAACACCGACTCCGGAACAGGTGGAATTCTGTTCCTTGGAGCGTAGGCTTGACGAACACACAGTACCTGCATTTCTCATGCATACGGCGGATGACGGTTGTGTCAACGTGCAGAACACGCTTCGCATGGCAACGGCGTTGAAGGAAGCGGGAGTTCCCTTTGAAGTACATATTTATCCCCACGGTCCACACGGCTTGGCTCTTGCCAATGAAGTTACGGGAGGTTCTCCGAATATGATAGATGAGAGGATCGCAGAGTGGGTGGATCTTGCGGCAACTTGGATGAAGACGGTCTGACCGGAGATTTGCAGTTATGTCGGATATGGTTTACACGGTCGGTGCCGAACAAGTGACGGCGTTTTTTGTGCCGTTTCGTTTGCCGGTGTTGATTTTCTTTTCGGTTATTTTTCCTTTCGTTTTTTTTGCTCGAATCTTTCTCGCTATGGAGAATGGCGAAGAACTGTCGGATTCCGGGAAGATGGATGGCTTTTGTCCCGTTTTTGCAAATGGTGATTCGTGGACGGCTTGCCGAATTCCCGTTCTCCGGGAACAGAAAGAAATTTTGGAATCTCGGGATGCATTTGGCGTGTTGTTCCATGTCTATTGCCATTTTTTCGGGAATTCTGGGGTGTCAGATTGTACAAAGTCTGAGTTGGATGTCTAAGAGCGGTGTGGAATACACGCCACAGCTCATGGAGATTCTTTTGTGGCATTGGTTGCCGATGATTTTATGCGGATTCTGTTATCTGTTGTTTTTGATCGGCTATTGTGTACGTTATTTTCGTTCTCTCTATCGAATATTCCGTTTGTTTTGCTCGTACTTTCCGGCAGGAAGCCTGTATACCAGTGTGAGAACGAAAACAATGTTTCTTCCTAATACATATTTTGCGGAAGCGGGGTGGG
>CAKSSY010000020.1 GCA_934489945.1 uncultured Eubacteriales bacterium | reverse complement strand
GAAGAACCACCAGAATCATAGATACCACTTTTTTCATTTTCTTTTCCTCCGAAAAAATATTTATAAAGCCCGAAAGCTATTATAACAAAAAAATAAGCCCCGTATCCGAAACGGACACAGGGACGATTTCAAAATCGTGTTACCACTCTGCTTCGTGAACATCTCACGGTGTTCACCTTATTGACAACAAGCATTGTCTCAGCGATATAACGGTCACTCCCGTTGTGCCTACTGAAAATTCAGCACACAGCTTGCAGAATGTATTTCGCGACCGCCACCTGTCAGCTCACACCAACCGCTGACTCTCTGAAAGGACTCCGGGCACTACTTTTTTCTGCTCAAACGCTTTTCTTTATCAGTCTCAAAGGACTTTTTGACAACCGACATTGCCTCAGCGATATAACGGTCGCTCCCGTTGTGCCTACTCAAAGGTTCAGCACACAGCTCACAAAAGGAACTTCGGAAATTCGCACGCATCGGCTCGCACCAACCGCCAATTCTCTGATCCGTCCGATATTCTTACTTTCTTTTGCTCGAACGCTTTTGAATTATGATATCGGATTTTATCACAGAATTCTCCGTTTGTCAAGCACTTTTCTGCAAAAAAAGACATTTTGTAAATTCTAACAAAGCAATCTCCATTTCAAATCCACTTTTTCGTCACAATAGTAAGACAATCGCCTTTTTCCGCAATTTTTCTGCAAAAAAAGGCGATTGAGCTTTTCAGAATTCCGAACGATGGCGGATTTTAAGAGTTTTCATCCTCCATATCTCCAAAGAGATGATCTTCTCCGTTAAAGGATTCGCCACTGGTGGTAAGAATATCGCACGACTCCGGTTTCAGCACTTCTACAGTCGCGGAAATATATGTTTTTTTCTGTTGTTCCATTTTACACCTCATTTTTTCATTCTGCATCGGGTGCCACATAATCGAGAAGATACGAAACATCCACCGTCCATTTGCTTCCGTTCTGAACCGTATTGCCGCCATCTGCGGGAGCAAACGAAACATAGAGCTTGTTGTCGCCGTACTGACGGACCAAAACATGGTAACTGTTGACCTTTGCCTCGTTTCCGTTCCCCACCGTGTAAAGTTCATAACCGGCTCTTGCACGAATACCGGTAATCGCACTGCTGTATTTCACCAAACGGTTGTTCAGATTGCTCAGAATGGTTTTGGTATTATCCTTGGTAATGGTTTCGGTTACGGTCTCACTGCCCGTCATGCGCCCGGAGGCATCGAACGCGGAAACGGTCTCGCAGGCACTGCGGTTCAGCGTAAACATCTGCAAATATGCCAAACTGATGTCAATGGACTGTTTCCAATCCAGACTCTGACGGTTGTTGATTCCGTTGGAACGTGTAATGGTAAAGTGCTGTTTGTGTTCGGCAAGCTCCTCGCCGTGTGAAGTTTCGGTGCTGGTACCCCATTCATACAACATGGTAGTCTGATCGAAAATCAGACTGTTGCAACGAATCACCCGGGCTTCGGCATTGTGGATTGAAACGGGAACTCCGTCCGCAATGAGACTCACCGACGACAACCATTCATCTCCGTGGAAGCCTCCGACAAAATCGCCCGCCAGACTGCCGTTCGCGGATGTTTTGATTGCGGCGGAAATTTCGCCCTGCTGAAGAATCTCTATCGGAGAGGTCACTTGCACCGATGTAGCTCCGATATCCGTCACCTTTACAAGGCTGGCGGTCTTGACACGGAAATTGCTGCGATTGGTCTGGGAATCAGCTTTGAAATTGTCATATACCGTGCTGTACTCATAGATAAAGTTATAGCGGATGTAATAGTTCCCCGACGGATCCGAGGTTTTGACATACACATAGAAGGAGTTGTATTCCTGACCGTCAACGGGCGCACCGACTTCGAGAATCATGTCGCTTTCCGTCGACACAGAGGAAGGAAGAAGCGAAGCATAGTTTTCCTTGATAAAGGTTGCCAGTTCGGCTCCCTGAACCGCGCCTCCGCCAACCGACGGATGAGAGGAGTAGCCGGTACGGTCGGTTGTCAGAACCACCTGCTTGAAATCATAGCCGTTTGCCACATACTGCGGAATGAGGTCTGCTTTGATGTGGTCGGTTACCGCATGGCAAGCCGGATTCTCCATACAACCGAAGACAAAGAGAATCGGAATATCCTTTTCTGCCTGTCTGCCGTATGTCGCATAGATTGTGTCAATCACCGTCGCAAAGTTGGCATCGAAATCCGCCTGAACATATTCATGAGTTCCGATATATGTCTGCCAGTTGTCATTCTGTCCCAGATTAAGCACGATCAGATTCGGCACCCGGGCAGGGGTATATACTTCGGTTTTATCCTTGGAATAATTGCGATACGGAAAGATCTGGGCAAAATTATTGTCCGCGGAACCGGCGTACATATAGGCAGAACCGCCTTTTGCGGCAATGGAGTAGTCAGCATTCAATGCCTGAATTGCCTGATATGCGTAAGTAGCGGTAGCATCATTATAGACCGTCTCGCCGTCCATGTACAATCCGCAACCTTCGGTAATGGAATCGCCGATAAACTCTATAAACAGCTCACTCTCTGGCGTTTCTTTGGCAAAACCGGTCACATCAATGCTGTTCAGTGTAAGGTCAGAAGCAATTCTGCCGATTTCCTGCACAATCCGCACCGTATGATTGCCCTCCGCAAGCCCGGTAGCAATAACATAATCGGCAGTTCCGGCATGAATCAGATAATGCTCGGTCTTGTCACCGTCGACCGTAATTTCAATCTGCGCCGCTTCAGAAGCCGTAAAGTTCACGCTGATGTCTCCCAGACAGTAGAGATTCGCCTCCATACCGGCGGCAACCGTGTCCAGAGAAACCGCATCTCCGATATAAATCGTGCGTCCGAACAGTTTGGCTTTTCCCTCGTCAACAAGTGCCTTGACGGTGTAGGTCGTTGCCTCAACCGGCTCAAGATTCTTGTATGCCTTGGCGGACTGACCATATGTATAGGTTGCCTTTGCAAGATTCAGCATTTTTTCGTTTGTCCCATCGTTCACCATGTTGTAAATGTAGGTTCTGACACTGTAGGTCAGGGTTTGTACCGTAACATCGCCAAAGATTAGTTCAATAACAAACTCATCGTCAAATTGCGTTGCCGTCAAATCATCGGTATACCAGATGTACGTAGTATCCGAAACAAGCGTAAAATCGGCGGCGGTATACGTTTTCCCTCCCACACGAAGCGTGGTAACGGAAACATCGGGCGTTGTGAATTTGAAGTACAGGTTGTTGACATTTGAGAAGCGCAATCCCGCTGAACGGAACGCCACGCCTTCGGTTTTCTGATTGGTGACCAGTTTCATGGGATTGGTTTCAATCGGAACATACGGTGAGGCGGTAATTCCCTCGTTGACAAGTTCCGTCGTCTTATAACCGGTATAAAGCTGTGCCATGGCACCGTATTGTAAAAGGTCGTTTACGACGGTCTTGAGAGCGTTGAATTTCAGTTTTGTCATACCGAGTGTCTCGGCATTGCTGCCGAGAAGTGCAGAGAGATACTTCAATGCACTGTAATCCTTAAGAGTATCCAGTACGACATCGCCTCTGACCAGCTCCGCGGTAACGGTATCGCCGATACACTGCGGCGTAATACCCGTGTAGGCAAAGCGGTATTTGTTCATCGCCTCGACATAAACGCCGTCAAGAAGAACCGATTTCGTACCCTTGGTCACGCGAAGTTTTACATCCGATATGTCGCCGAACAGTCTGGCATAGAAATTGAGAGTCAGGTCACTGCCCACCACCATATTGGCATCGGTGATGGTATTGCCTGTTTCCGCCGTGTAAGTCACAACCGGAAGTTCCACACCTTCATATTGGTAGCCGTTTTTGCTGAACGCGCCAATCGTCACCGTTTCGGTGTCCTTCCGCCAGCCGATTTCACTGCCGACTGTCACCTCAAAACCGTTCTCAATGATTTTAACCGAGTCTCCGACGTTCGGCAGAGGAACCGTAACATTTGCCAGCAGACGAATCGGTATCACATTGCCTGCCGCCGCCATCGCCTCTTCAATTGTAGCATAACGGGTACGAATGCCGCCGTTGTCAATCTCGGCTACCGCGGGTGCCCAGACAATCTTGCCATCCGCGTTTACCTTTGCCACACTGCTCGTCGTATTTTCGTCAAGCATCGCACCGATTACCGTGCCTGCGACAAAACCATTTGCGGTTGCCACGGGCGAATCGTAAAGACCGATGGAGCCACCGTATCCGATTCCGACAGAACCGGTAAAGTCATCGGCAACGGTAATGACGTTACTGTTGTATTTATTCCGCCAAAAGACGACATTTCCGTTAAGAAGATCCTTCTCCCGCTCAATACCGGCACCGGCTTTTCTTCTGTAAGCGGTGTTGTTGCGGATGATGGCATTTCCGGAAAGATTCAAGTGATCATTCCCCGTGTTGTTGTAAATACCGACCGCACCGTCGATCAGAGCCCCTCTCTTAATCATGTTGGCGGCGTCATCGTCCGCGTTTTTGTATGCCTCTTGGTCGGTACGATTGGAGGTATTGCCCGCAATCACACCGCCCGACATATTAAAGGTAGAATAATCGAACAACAACACTGCCGCACCATGCCCGTAAGCACCGCTGGCGACGCAGGAGGTAATAAGACCGTCCGTCATATTGAATGTTGCAGTTGCCGACTTGCTGCCTTGCAGGAATACACCGGCACCTTTCTTGGCAAAACCGCCCGAAATCGTACCGCCGTTCATGGTAAAGGTCGCACCGGCACCTACCCAGACCGTTCCACCGTTCTTTGCGGAACCGACATTGGAATTTCGGAGAACTACGGTATTCGTCATCGAAGCATTTGTACCGCTTTCGGTCAGATTGAGAATACCGCCGCCGTCAATAGGAGTCTGTATGTTGTTCCCGTCTACGGTAATTTTATCGAAAGCGAGCGTGGCACCTCCGCTGACCGCAAACAGGGCAGCAGTGTTGAATCCGGTTCCTCTGGCGATGGTAAAGCGACCGGTTCCGTAACTGCGGATGGTAATATCACCGGACGAAATCACGACACCGGACATCATAACCACATTGTTGTACACCTCAAGAATGGCGGTGTTGCCGTTTGCGGCGTTGACTGCGGTAATAAAATCGGTATAAATCCACGTTGCACCGCTGTCAAGCGTGTAACGGGTATTGAGAGACGCATCGGTCGGAAATGCCAGCACTTCTCCACACTCGGTGCAGACCTGCGGAGTGTTGGCGGTTGCCGCGTTGCCCGGAACATGATCGCAAACGGTTCCGTCGTTGTCTCTTGCACGGATCAGCACGGATGCCCCCCCGATTCTTTCCGTTCTGACATCGTCCACATACAGTTCCGAACCGGTCTCAAGAATCGAAATCATGCCGATCTGCGCGTCAATCATATTCTGATCTATCGTCACATCAAATGAGATCTCAGTCCACTCGTTTGCCGGAATCGTCTTTGTAATTTCTTTATATAAGCCGTAGTTATAATTGATGCCGCCCGCCGTGCTGGAGGGATCGCCGGTCGCGCTGCCTCCGTTTGCCGCGCACATCAACCCGTAGGATATGCTCTTTTCGGTAGCACTGAGCACCCGAAACGTAATCCTGTACTGCTTGCCGAGGTCGGAACTGTCCAGCATAGCGGTATTCCGAATCAGATTGTATAGCTTCAGTCGTCTGCCACCGGTGTTGATGCAGTTCCCGCTCTCTGTCGACTCAGAAACAACGCTCTCCCAAGTTGTCGGCGTAAAGGCACCGTCCATCACTTTGGGCGTAGGAACGATCTGAAGAGAGGTGCCGGTCTGCCCGCCTGACTTGGCAAGTGCCGCCGAAGAATATGCCTTGTTCCAACCGATCTTGGCATCACTCGTTGTCGTTTGCCCTTCATAAAGAAGGTAAGCCCCGCCCGCCATCGTCTGAAGGGGTATGTTATCAAAGTTTTCCGTATGGTTGTCGTCATTTTCCTCGGTCACGGTCAGATCATCAATGTAAACAACACCGCCCGAGCTTTCCATGGCCACCATGTAGCAGGAGTTTGCAACCATGTCGGCAGTAACAACAATACGGTAGGAAAACTCTGTCCACTCGTTTGCTTTTACCGCCAAAGTCACTTTGGAAACACCGCTGTTGGCAGTACCGAAACCGGTCGGTTTATTTACACCGGCTATGATTTTTGTGCCTTCTGCCGCGGCAATGGCACGGAAGCTGACTACAAAGCTCCTGCCGACATCAAATTCGTTCATGTCGGCATTTTTCAGGAGTCCGAAAAACTTGGCGCGGATTCCTGCCGGAATTTTCAGAGAATGTCCCAACGACTCAGTTTCGACCATGTCGCCGGCGTTCGGTGTCGCAACGATTTCCAACTTGCCATTTGCACCACGGATGGCAACCTGCGTATCCGACCATGTTTTTCCCGTAAAAGTCTTGTCGAGATTTTCCGAATTTCTGGCAATCAGTCCGTATTGGGTACCGTTTGAATATTTGTCGCTTCCGTACTCGGACTGAAGAGGAATGGCATCAAAATTTTCCGATGCGGTATAGTTGCTCTTTTTCTCGGCGCAGATTGCGAGCGTAAAGGAATCTCCCGTAATCCTCTCTGCCGGGATGGTAAGCGTCACATCCCCGTTTGAATTTGCCGTCACATTCTGCAAAAAATTCGCAGAACCGAAAGACGGCATGTTCCGATAGCAAAGAGTCCCCTCGTCCACGGCATAGCCGTCAATCAGATAGATTTTCAGCAAACCGCTTTGCTTTACGGTCACGGGAAGAGTGAGAGAAATCGTATCCTTGCCGGCAAACTGTTGCTTTTCATAAGTGAGGAAAGCAATCTTCTCGTCAGCCGTATCGCCGTCAACCGAAAGGGTTTTCGCCCCTCCGTAAACGGCTGTAGGATCTGCGCTTGACACATAAGCATCTGCCACAGGCTTCACGGTATCTTCCGCCAAAACGGCAAAGGGAAACATCCCCGCCAGCATGATGAAAGTCAGCAATGCCGCCGACAACCGAAGCAGCCCCTTTTTTGCGCCCCTTGTTTTTCTTGCCATGTTGAAATCCTCCAAAACAAAAATTTTCGACAAAATAGATACAAATTATTTGGTAACAGTATCATTATATCACAATTTTATTCAAAAATCAAGGAAATTTATATCAAATTTTATTGCATTTTTCTCACAAACGCCTCACTCAATGGGCTGTTAAAAACATCGAGTTTTTTAACAGCCCCTTCAAAATGCCGGTCGGGATTCCGGGATTTTGGATGCGATCTTGGTCGTTTTTGCCTCTGTGACTTTGTTTTTTCGATTTTCCCGGCAGCAAAAAGGCGGCTTTCAGCCGCCGAGCCCAAGTCGTCGGGGGTGTAAAAAACTCATTTTGAGTTTTTTACACCCCCGTTGCAGATTCAATTTTTCGGTGCCCAAAGTACGGAATACAACTCGCGGAACCTCGCATACCGGGATTCATACTTTTCCGTGTTTGCGGCAAAAGGCAATACCGTCTCCGTCACGTGAACAAGTCGCTCTGTCGCCTCAGCGATCGTGTCATACTCTCCGCAGGCAACCATGGCGAGAATTGCCGCGCCAAAAGCCGGTCCCTGCTCTGTGGAAAGAATGTGGATCGGGATTCCGAGAATATCTGCAACAATCTGCCGCCAGATTCGACTTTTGGCACCGCCGCCGCACAGTCCCGCCGAAGTCGGGAACACGCCGTTTTTCTTTGCCGCTTCCAGACAATCCCGTAAAGCAAATGTCACGCCTTCCAGAATCGCACGGCTCATCTGTGCCTTGGTCGTGGTTGACGAAAGCCCGATAAAAGCACCGCGCGCATTTAAGTTGTTGTGCGGCGAACGTTCCCCCGCAAGATAGGGCAAAAAGAGAAGTTCATCCGTATCGGAAGCTGTGGCAATTGCCCGGTCGTCCGCCGGATAATCTGTGCTGCCAAGAATCTCCTCCAGCCACCATTTCCGGCAAAACGCCGCCGACAGAATACACCCCATCAGATGATAATGACCGTTTGCATGGCAAAAACTATGCAGAGAATTCTTCTCATCTACCGTGTAGACATCCGAGGACAGAAAAATCGTACCGCTTGTTCCGAGAGAAATGTTGCAGGCACCATTCTGTACCGTTCCGGTGCCGACCGCCGCAGCCGCATTGTCCCCGGCACCGGCGGCAATAACCACATCGCGGGGCAAACCGAATTTGTCCGCCCAATCCGCACGCAGTTTTCCTACCGCCCCATAGCTTTCATGAAGTGTCGGAAGTTGTTTTTCCGACACACCGCATAATACCATCATCGGAAGCGACCATGTACGGGTCTTCACATCCAGAAGAAGGGTTCCCGAAGCATCCGAAAAATCGGTAACAAACCTGCCCGTCAAATGATAGACGAGATAGTCTTTCGGCAACATAATCTTGGCAATTTTCCCGAATTTTTCAGGTTCATTCTGCCGCATCCACAACAGCTTGGGAGCTGTGAATCCGGCAAAAGCGACATTTCCCGTCCATTCCGATAATTTGGCTCTGCCGATTTTTTCATTGAGATAAGCGGTCTGTGCGGCAGTTCTGGCATCGTTCCAAAGAATACAAGGACGGATTACCGTATCGTTTTTGTCCAAAACAACCAGCCCGTGCATCTGCCCACTGAAGGAAATGCCGCGAACGGCACCGCTTTCCTGCCCCGCAAGCAAATCGGCCATTCCCTTTTCCATCGCCCTCAACCAGTCCGACGGGTCCTGTTCCGTCCAACCGCTCTTCGGAGAATGAACCTCGTAGGACTCCGCCGCCTCGGCAAGAATCCTTCCCTCGCCGTCTACCAGTAACAGTTTGACACTTCCGGTTCCGAGATCGATTCCGATATAGGTGTTCATATCAACCTCCGTAAAGAATCTGATTGAAGACAGACTCCAGATATTCCTGTTTTCCGCTTCCCGGAAGCTCCGGTGCGCCGAGCTTTTCCGCATATGCCGCAAGCGAGGCAAGCGTGTGTTTTCCCTCCAGAATTTCTTTGCCGATTCCCTGCTCAAACGAAGCATACCGCGCTTTTTCAAACTCGGCAATCCTGCCGTCGCGGATAATCTTTTCTGCATTGAGCAGACCGAGCGCAAAGGTGTCCATGCCGAGAATGTATGCTTCAAACATATCCTCATAGGTGTTGCTGGGGCGGCGAGTCTTGGCATCAAAGTTAAAACCGCCGGTCAGTCCTCCCGCACGGATTACCTCCAACATACACTTCGTGGCGGAATAGACATCAAACGGAAATTCGTCGGTATCCCATCCGAGCAACATATCCCCTTGGTTTGCGTCAATGGAACCGAGCATACCGTTCATGCCCGCAATGCGGAGATCGTGCTCAAAGGTGTGACCCGCAAGCGTAGCATGATTTGCCTCAATATTGAGCTTGAAGTCATGGTCCAACCCGTATTGGCGCAAAAAACCGATGGCGGTCGCCGCGTCGTAGTCGTACTGATGCTTCATGGGCTCCTTTGGTTTCGGTTCAATGTAAAAGTCCCCCGTAAAGCCGATGCTTCTTCCGTAATCCACAGCAAGGTGCATCAGACGCGCGATATTTTCCTGCTCAAACTTCACATCGGTGTTAAGAAGCGTCTCATAACCCTCACGACCGCCCCAGAAGACATATCCCTTACCGCCGAACCGAACGGTAAGATCCAGAGCCTTTTTGATTTGAGCGGCAGCAAAGCAGTAGACGTCGGCACTGTTGGTGGAACCGGCACCGTTCATATAGCGCGGATTTCCGAACATATTGGCGGTTCCCCACAGATTTTTGATTCCCGTCTCCTCCATTTTGATAAGAATGTAGTCGGAGATTTCGTCCAGACGGGCATTCGTCTCTTTGATGTCCTCTGCTTCGGGAACGAGATCGACATCGTGGAAGCAGAAATACGGAATGCCGAGTTTTTTCATGAATTCAAAACCTGCATTCACCTTGGCTTTGGCGTGCTCCATTGTACCGTAGGGCTTGCCGAAGGACTTGTCGGTGCTTCCCCGTCCGAACATATCGACGCCCTCGGCACAAAGATTGTGCCACCACGCCATGGCAAACGGCAACTGCTCCCGCATGGGCTTTCCGAATACCATCCTGTCGACATCGTAAAATTTGAACGCGAGCGGATTTCGGGATTTCGGTCCCTCATAGCGTATTGTGGGAATGTTCTGAAAAATCTCCATTTTCATCCTCCTTCCGGTTGCGACAACCGTGTGAATTCTATATTTATTATATTGCCGTCCTTGCTTTTTTTCAAGGATTTTCTTGTCCTTTTTAAGACAGATATTGCTTTTTGGTAAAAAATATGGTATACTGAAGTCATTCCGATGATAAGGAGAGATTCCGTATGGCAGAAATCATGTTTGAACAAATCCATAAGGCAGAACGGGACTATCCCTATATCGACCTTGATGCCTTCAATATGAATTATGTTGCACACTTCCATGAGGAAATCGAGGTAATCTTCGTCTATGACGGAAAAATCCATGCCACCGTGAACGGTACGACATATCCGTTGTCCCGGGGTGATATTTTTATCATTATGCCCGGAGAGATTCACGGTCTTGCCACAACGGAGACAAACCGGCTTTTCATCATGAAATTCCAAGCCGGTCCGGACATGACACCGCTCTCCGTCAACGGAAAACTCTCTCCCGGTGACCGTTACTACCGCGTGTTTCGGGACATCATAGATGCCATCGCCCGTGAAGAAAGAGAAAAAACAGACGGCTACCGTTACGCCGTGCGCGCCGAGGCGTCGTTGCTGATGATGGATATTATCCGCTGCCTGAAGCCGCAGGCGCCCTCTCCCGAACTCCGTCGCGAGGCAGTCAGACGGATACGGTTCTTAGACAGCGTAAATCATTATATCGAATCGCATCCGGAAAGCCGTCTGACATTGGATGAAATCGCGGAACATACGCACTTCTCCAAATTTTATTTTGCCCACCTTTTCAAGTCAGTAACCGGAAATACATTTGCGGAATATGTGAATATCTGTCGCGTTGAACGTTCCAAACAACTTCTTCTGCTCGAAAAAAGCGTGACGGAGATTGCACTTGACTGCGGATTCCGCAATCTTCGTTCCTATAACCGCAGTTTTCTGAAATACTGTGGTATCACACCGCTCCAATATAAAAAACAAAACCGCTAACCACATCGGATTTTGCCGATATGCCGATCCCGGACGATGACGACACGCCGCGTTTTTTGTCTGGATCGGAAACGTATATTTCCTCAATTTTGAAACAGAATAAAATCCGGGTCCGCTATGAAAAATCTCGGATTTTTCATTGACATTTGGGCTGCGATGTGATATACTGAATCTGACCGAAATAAGTGGTGGAGTCTGTCATAGAATCCTTCGGGATTCTATTTATGTAGGTTGCGGATGCGATAAATCTGTCGTAATCCGATAAAGGACAGAACCGTGGCGTTCTGTCCCTTTTTTCCTTAACATATTTCAATTGCCCTCACCATATACGGATTCAATTCCGTCCCGTCGATCTGCGGGACACGTCGGAGCCGCTCCGGCAGAAAGGTTGGTAGTGTAAATTATGAGAAAAACAAAAATCATCTGTACCATAGGTCCGGCTTGCTCGGACGAAAAGGTCATACGGGAAATGTGCCTTGCCGGAATGAATGTGGCAAGACTCAACTTTTCGCACGGCTCCCATGAGGATCATAAGAAACAGATTGATACCATCAAAAAGGTTCGTACGGAACTGAATATGCCGATTGCCATTATGCTCGACACCAAGGGACCGGAATACCGGATCGGTATTTTTGAGGATCATAAAATCACCCTGACTCCGGGCGCCTCATTCACCTTTACCACCGATGAGGTGACGGGCGATACGACACGCGTGTCGGTCAGCTATAAAGGGTTGTGCGGCGAAATGTCCGCGGGTGATACCATTCTCGTCAATAACGGACTTCTCTCCTTCCGCGTAAAGGAAGTCTGCGGAAACGATATTGTCTGCGAGGTCGTCGATGGTGGAGAAATGTCAGACCGTAAAAGCATGAGTTTTCCGGGAAAGGTTCTCAAACAGGTATACCTTTCCGAACAGGACAAAAAAGATATTGCCTTCGGAATTGAAAATGATGTCGACTTTATTGCCTGCTCATTCGTTTCGCGGCGTGAAGATCTTTCCGATGTTCACGAATTTCTTGATGCCAACGGGGGAACCGGTATCAGCCTCATCGCCAAGATTGAAAACCGCGCGGGAATCGAAAATATAGACGAAATCTGCGAACAGTGCGACGGAATCATGATCGGCAGAGGCGATATGGGAGTGGAAATTCCTTTTGAAGAACTGCCCGCCATCCAGAAACAGTTGATTACCGAATGCAGACTTCTCGGTAAACGTGTCATTACCGCCACGGAAATGTTGGAATCCATGATTCATAACCCGCGCCCCACCCGTGCCGAAATCTCCGATGTTGCCAATGCGGTTTATGACGGCACCAGTGCCATCATGCTCTCAGGCGAAACCGCCGCCGGCGACCATCCCGCTCTCACTGTACGGACCATGGCACGCATCGCCGCCAAGACCGAGGAGAGTATCAACTACCGCAAACGCTTTCTTTCCGCCGATTTCAAAATCAAAAATACCACCGATGCCATCTCCCATGCAATCTGCGGCATTTCCATGGACATTGATGCCAAGGCAATCGTTGTCTGCTCTCTCTCGGGCATGACGGCACGCATGGTGTCGCGTTTCCGCACCCCCGTGGATATCATCGGACTCTGCGTCAATGAACGCACGTATCGTCAGCTTGCGCTCTCCTTCGGCGTAACTCCCGTGTTGTGTGAGCGGTATCCGTCTGTAGAAGTGTTGTTCTATACGGCAAAACGCGTGGCGGGAAAAATCTTTCACCTGAAAACAGGCGATAAGATCGTAATTTCCGGTGGTGCCACCAACGGCACTTCCGGCAATACGGATCTGATTAAAATCGACACCATTTAAGGGAGGAACTATGAAACTCGATAAAAGAATCCCTAGATTTTTCAGACGATTCCGCAATATCAAAATCAAAAACCTTGCACTGTTGACAATTGCGGGATTGGTCAACGCTTTCGGTGTAACCGTATTTCTTGCCCCGGTCAATCTTTACGACAGCGGAGTTTCCGGCACATCCATGCTTCTGGCGCAAATCACGCCGGATGCCTTTTCGCTTTCGCTTTTTCTGATTTTGCTCAATGTTCCGCTGTTTCTGTTCGGTTACAAAAAACAGGGATTTGCTTTTACCGTTTACGCCGTTTATACCGTGGCGATCTATTCCGTCGGTGCCTTTCTCATTACAAATGTGCTGCCGATTGATGTTGTCTCCTCTTCCCCGATTGCGGGAAAGGATCTGCTCCTTTGCGCGCTGTTCGGCGGCATTGTCTCCGGTATGGGAAGCGGACTCGCCATCCGCTTCGGCGGAGCTATGGACGGTGTAGAGGTTATGGCGGTCATTTTTGCCAAGCGCATCGGCATCACCGTGGGAACCTTTGTGATGGCATATAACGCTGTCCTTTATGTTCTGTGCGGTATCCTTATGCAGAGCTGGGCTTTGCCGCTCTATTCGATTATCGCATATATGGCAGGATCCAAGACTGTCGACTATATTGTAGATGGCTTTGACCGCTCAAAATCGGTCATGATCGTAACCGCCAAGGCAAAAGAGGTCTGCTCCGCGCTTTCCGTCACCTTTGAACAGGGGATGACCATCCTTGAGGCACGCGGATATTACTCCGATTCGGAGAAAAAGGTGGTTTATATTGTTCTCAACCGTTTTCAGATCGGTAAAATGAAGAATTTGGTACATAAAATCGACCCGACCGCTTACCTGTCAATCAGTGACGTGGCGGACGTTTATAAGGCAAATCAAAATACCGATTGATCCGCCCGACAGGCAAAAAAACTTTCGTCCGACAAAATTCGCCAGGGGGAAACGCAAAAAAAACAGAAAAATTGCGTCTCCCCCTTGACAAAATTACAATGGTGTGATATGCTGTATCCGAAAATGCAAGGATGAAGTCTGCGCTTTCCTTTCCGTATCTCAGAGAAGGGTATCTTTGGCTGTAAGTACCCATATGGCGGAAATGTCGCATTTCGCTTCGGAGCAGACCCCGTGAGGTCAAAAATGACAGGTAGCGGGATACGGTGGCACCGTTATATGCCGACAAAGTGTTGGCTTTGACCGAAAATACGGGTGGTACCGCGAGTGCTTTTGCACCTCGTCCTGTTGGGACGGGGCTTTTTGTTTATTATCACAGAAAGGAATGGATTCAAAATGAAAGAAAAACTGAAACAGATCCTGAATGATGCCGTTTCCAAAATCGACGATGTCAATGCCGATCTTGAACAGATTCGGGTACAGTATCTCGGCAAGAAGGGAGAATTGACCGCGGTTCTGCGCGGCATGGGACAACTCACGCCGGAAGAACGCCCCGTAATCGGGCAACTGGCAAACGATGTCCGCAACAAAATCGAAGAGGCACTTGATAAAGCCGGCGAAAATCTGAAAGCCAAGATGCTGGATGAAAGACTGAAACGCGAAAAGCTCGATGTGACAATGCCTGCGACATATACCGCGCACGGACACCATCACCCGCTCTCTCTGACACAGCGTGAAATGGAGGACATCTTTATCGGTATGGGCTTCTCTATCGTCGAGGGACCCGAGGTTGAGTATGATTATTATAACTTTCAGGCACTCAATATTCCCGAAAACCACCCTGCCCGCGACACGCAGGATACCTTCTATATCACCGATAAGATTCTCCTCCGTTCGCAGACCTCTCCCGTGCAGGTTCGTGCCATGGAAAATCAACGACCGCCTCTGCGAGTCGTCTCCCCGGGTCGTGTCTACCGCTCCGATGCACTGGACGCCACCCATTCGCCGCTGTTCCATCAGTTTGAGGGACTTGTCGTCGATAAAGGAATCACAATGGGCGACCTGAAAGGAATTCTGGATTCTTTCGCCAAGAAGATGTTCGGGTCGGATACCAAAATCCGGTTTCGTCCGCACCACTTCCCGTTTACAGAACCGTCCGCCGAGGTCGATGTCTCCTGCTTCGTCTGCGGCGGCAAAGGATGCCGTCTTTGCAAAAACGAGGGCTGGATTGAAATTCTCGGTGCGGGAATGGTGCATCCGTTTGTCCTTTCCAACTGCGACATTGATCCCAAGGAATACTCCGGATTTGCGTTCGGCATGGGCATTGAGCGTGTCGCTATGATCCGCTACGGCATCGACGACATCCGTCTTTTTTATGAAAATGACCAAAGATTCCTGGAGCAATTCTGAAGGAGGAAAGTAAAAATGGATTTATCAAAAAACTGGCTTGCCGACTTTGTGGATGTCGGCGATGTAAATATCAAGGATTACTGCGACCGTATGACTGATACCGGCTCCAAGGTGGAGGGCTTTACCTGCCTCGGGGCGGATATTGAGAATGTGGTCGTGGCAAGAATCCTCAAAATCACACCGCATGAAAACAGCGACCACCTTCAGGTCTGTATGATGGATGTCGGGAAGAACGAACCGGTTCAGATCGTCACGGGCGCGCAAAATATTTTTGAGGGAGCCATCGTTCCGGCAGCCCTTCCGATCGCACACCTCCCGAGCGGCGTAACCATCAAGCCCGGTAAACTTCGCGGCGTAGAATCCAACGGAATGCTCTGCTCTATGGGCGAATTGGGACTCACTTCTCACGAAATGCCCGGAAAAGAGGAAAACGGTATCCTGATTCTCGATGAGGACTGTGCCGATAAAATCGGAAAAGACATCCGCGATGTTCTGATGCTCCGCGATGATGTCGTGGAATTTGAAATCACCTCGAACCGCCCCGACTGCCTCAGCGTCATCGGACTCGCACGCGAAACTGCGGTTTCTTTTGACCGTCCCCTCCGCGTCCCCACCCCGAAAGTAAAAGGGAGCGGCAAGGGTGACAACATCTCAAACTATCTGACCGTCCGTATTGATGCGCCGGATCTCTGCTCACGGTATTCGGCAAGAGTGGTCAAAAATGTCCGTATCGCCCCGTCTCCCCTGTGGCTTCGTATGAGACTGCACGCCGCCGGTGTGCGTCCCATCAATAACATCGTCGACATTACCAATTATGTCATGCTGGAATACGGTCAGCCTATGCACGCATTCGACTATAAGTCGCTTGACAGTGCCGAAATTATCGTCAGACGTGCAGAGGACGGCGAGAAATTCCGATCGCTTGATAACACCGATCACACATTGGATTCCTCCATGCTCGTCATTGCCGACGGCAAGAAAGCGTGTGCCCTTGCAGGCGTTATGGGCGGAGCCAACAGCGAAATCACCGCAGACACCACTACAGTGGTGTTTGAAAGCGCCTGCTTCCTCGGCTCGTCCGTCCGCGTGACAGCTAAGAAGAACGGGATGAGAACCGAGTCCTCCGCACGATATGAAAAGGGTCTTGACCCCGAAAATTGCGAGGCAGGTCTTGCCCGCGCGTGCGAACTTGTGGAACTGCTCGGTGCCGGAGATGTTGTGGATGGAATGATTGACCTTTACCCCGGCAAAAAACCGCTCACCGAACTGCCTCTTGAGGTTGACCGTATCAATCGCTTCCTTGGAGTCAATCTGTCGGAAGCATATATGAAGAAGGTTCTTGAAAAGCTGGAATGTAAGGTAAAAAACGGTATCATCACCGTGCCGAGTTTCCGTTCCGATCTCAACTGTATGAATGACATCGCAGAGGAGATCATCCGGATTTACGGGTATAACAAAATTGAGGCAACCTGTATCAAAGCCGAAACAACACAGGGCGGCAGAACACCAAAACAAAAGCTGAAGGCGGATGTTGTCGATCTCTTGTGTGACATCGGACTTGACGAAATCCAGACCTATTCCTTCATCAGCCCGAAATATTACGATAAGATCCGCATGGACAAGGACGATCCGAGACGGAAGTCCATTGTCATTTCCAACCCGCTCGGAGAAGATACCAGTGTGATGAGAACCACCGCCCTGCCCTCTATGTTGGAGGTCGTGGCACGCAATAACAATTTCAATAATGAAAACGTTGCACTCTTTGAAATGGCAAGCACCTATATTCCGCACGAAAACCGCGATGAACTGCCCGACGAAGGCGTGGTTTTGACAATCGGAATGTACGGGGATGCCGACTTCTATAAACTGAAGGGAATCTGCGAAAACATCCTCTCTCTCGCCGGAATCCGGAATGTCTGCTATGAAGCAAACAGCACCGATAATGCTTATCATCCCGGACGTTGTGCCGACATTCTCGTTTCAGGCAAAAAGATCGCCACCCTCGGACAGATTCACCCTCTGACAGCCGAAAACTATGGATTCACCATGCCGGTTTACGCTGCCGCGTTGGATTTCGATGCCCTGTTTGATGCCTCAAACCGTACAAAACATTATACACCTCTGCCCAAATATCCGGCATCCACCCGTGACTTCTCCTTTGTCTGCGACGAAACATTGGAAGTCGGCAATATCTTTGAGGCAATCCGCCGTGCAGGCGGAAAACTCGTAGAGGATGTCAGACTGTTTGACGTCTACCGCGGCGAACAACTCGGCAAGGATAAAAAGAGCGTCAGTGTCCGCGTGACACTTCGCGCCGCCGACCGCACCCTCACCGTGGAAGAGACCGAAAAAACAAGCCGTAAGATACTCGGTGATCTTGAGCATAAGCTCGGGATTACCATTCGGTGATTGCTATGGAAAAAGAAAAGGTCGATCGTATCAACTATCTTGCACGCGAATCCAAAGCGCGCGCACTGACCCCCGCAGAACTGGAAGAACAAGCGGCACTCCGCGAAGCATACCTTGCCGAAATCCGCGCCGCTTTCGGCTCTCAGCTTGAACATACCGTCATAAAACGTCCCGACGGTACCGTGGAACCGCTCCGAAAAAAATAAAAGATACGGATACAACTTTCCACGACTAAGCTCGTGTGTGCCAAATGCCTTTGTCCGTACTGACGGCGGTGTTAAAAAATGCTTTTAGTATTTTTTAACACCGCCGATGATATGGGTTTTGGCAGCTTGAAATCATCGGTTTTCCGCCAAAGAGACCGGAAAATAAAAAACAGCAGACAAAAATGACTCTGATCGCATCAAAAACGCCTGTGGGAATTCCGGCATTTTTGAGGGACTGTGAAAAGCATCATGTTTTTTAACAGTCCCTCCTTTGCTTTTTTCGGAAAAGCCCCTTTACTTTTCGGGAGAATTGTGTTATACTTACCGTGGAGTATTTTGGAAAAGGACACATGGATATGGTTGCACTCTGTAAAAAAGCGGTTACGCCTTCCCCTGAAGATACCGAGAAAATCGGTGCCGAATTGGCAGAAAAAATGGAAAACGACGATACATTGCCTCCTTTTGTCGCACTTTACGGAGACCTCGGGGTCGGCAAAACCGCGTTTGTCCGGGGATTTGCTTCGGTCGCCGCTCCCGGTTCCGCCGTCCGCTCCCCAACATTCGCACTTGTCAATGAATACCGCGGCGGCAAACGACCGGTGTTCCACTTCGATATGTACCGTATTGCCGATGATGATGAACTGTACTCCATCGGTTTTTATGATTACCCGGATCGCGGCATCTGCCTCATCGAGTGGAGCGAAAACATTCCGTTTGCCATGCCGGACAGTTACATCCGCGTCACAATCCGAAAAACAACCGCAGACAAGCCCGACGAACGGGTTATCACGATAGAAAGAATCGAAAAATCATGATTGTTCTTGCACTTGACAGCACTGCCGTTGCCGCATCCGTCGCCTTGTGCGACGATGAGAAGATGCTCGCATCTTATACAGTTTGCATCGGAAATACACACAGCGAAACCCTTCTGCCCATGGTGGAATCGGTTCTCCGTACCGCACATCTGACACCCGATGACATCGACCTCTTTGCCTGCTCCGTAGGCCCGGGATCCTTTACAGGAGTCCGTATCGGTGTTGCAACTGTCAAGGGGCTTGCATTCGGTAAGGAAAAGCCGTGCGTTGCCGTATCTACTCTTGAGGCATTGGCGTATAATCTCGTCGGATTCGAGGGAATCGCCTGCCCCGTTATGAATGCCCGCCGTTCGCAGGTGTATAACGCGCTGTTTGAAGTCAATACTAAAGAAGTCAGACGACTCACCCCCGACCGTGCTGTCTCCATAGAGGATCTGGCGGCTGAACTTGCGAATGAAACCCGCCCGATTCATTTTTGCGGAGACGGTTATGAATTGATGCGTGAAGGGCTTGCACAGAGGGTGATTTCTACCCCCGCCGTTCTCATTCCCGAGAACGCCTGTTCGGTCGCCGTGTGCGCCCTCGCCAAATACCGTGCAGGTGAAAGCGTGACCGATGTCGCCCTTACCCCGGTCTATCTGCGCTTGTCGCAGGCAGAACGAGAACGCATAGAAAAAGAACAGAAAAACCAACAGGACACCGACATCTGACGGTCATCCTGCATACTTAGAAAGGCAATATCATGGAAAATAACACCCCCATCCTGATCGGCTCGGATCACGCCGGTTATGAACTCAAACTTCTCGTTATCGAACATCTCAAAGAACTCGGATATGCCCCGATCGATGTCGGAACCGACTCCACCGCAAGTTGCGACTATCCGGTGTTCGCCCATCGCCTTTGCACAGGAATTCAGGAAGGCAAGGCAAAACTGGGAATCCTCGTCTGCGGAACAGGAATCGGAATGTCTCTTGTTGCCAATAAACATAAGGGCATCCGGGCAGCCTGTTGCTCGGACACCTTCAGTGCCCGCCTTACCCGTGAACATAACGATGCCAATGTTCTCTGTTTCGGTGCCCGCGTGGTCGGCATGGGGCTGGCTTTTGACCTTGTCGATCAATTTCTCGGTGCTACTTACCTCGGCGGCAAACACGCTCGCCGTGTAGATATGATCAACGCCATAGAAGACGGCACTTTCCACGAATAACGAAGAAGTACAGCAAGAAAGGATGTGAACGGCAACGGAACTGACAAAAAAGATTTCGGATCTTGTCCGTACAGTTTTCGGCAGACCCGAAAAAAAACGTTTTACCACAGCTCTGATCGTTGCCGGAGGCAATTCCGTTCGGATGGGGAAAGGCATATCCAAACAAATGCTGACCGTGTGCGGAAAACCGGTCATTGTCCATACCCTGCTCGCTTTTGAGCAGGCGGAAACGATAAATGAGATTGTCGTGGCGGCACGCAAAGATGAAATTCCGCTTTATGAACAATTCAGGAAAGACTATAACCTCGGAAAACTTCGCACCGTCGTCGCGGGCGGCGAAACACGACAGGAATCGGCAAAAAGAGCGTTTTCCGTCGCGTCGGAAAAAACCGATTTTGTCGCCGTTCATGACGGTGTCCGCTGTTTGATAACCCCCGAAGAGATCAACCGTGTAGTTTGCGCCGCACAGATAAGCGGTGCCGCTACCGCCGCTATCCGTTGCCACGAAACGGTCAAAACCGAAAAAAACGGTTTGATCGGCGAAACATTGGATCGTGAACACACTTGGCTTGCCAGAACACCGCAGGTATTCGGTACCGAAATCTATCGCGCCGCCCTTGCCGTTGCCGAACGCGACGGGTTCACCGCTACCGACGATTGCGCCCTTGTGGAACATATTGATTACCGTATCCGTTTGATTGAGTGTTCCCCGAACAACCTGAAAATCACAACCATTGAGGATATCCCGATTGCCACAGCCATCCTCGCCACGCGAAAAAATGAGGTGGAAACATGAGAATCGGACACGGATATGATGTTCACCGTTTTGCCGAGGGACGAAAACTGATCCTTGGAGGAGTGGAAATCCCCTGTTCTCTCGGACTGCTCGGACATTCGGATGCCGATGTGCTGACGCACGCAATTATGGATGCTCTACTCGGTGCCGCGGCACTGGGTGACATCGGAAAACTCTTTCCCGATCATGACAAGGCTTATGAGGGAGCCGACAGCCTTCGGCTTGCGGCTTGCGTCGCAGCCCTCCTTCGCCAAAAAGGATACCGTATTGTCAATATCGATTCCACCGTAATCGCGCAAACACCGAAATTGTCTCCGTACATCGACAGTATGCGCGTTCGCCTTTCGGATACATTCGGGATCTCACCGGACGTTGTCAGCGTCAAAGCCACCACCGAGGAGGGACTCGGCTTCACCGGAGAAAAACTGGGCATTGCCGCACACGCCGTCTGCCTCCTTGAAGAAGGAGACAATGCCCCCCGGGTGACACCTCTTTGATTTGCCCGAAAAAAGCCCTGCCGTACAGCAAGGCTGAAAGCGCAGAGAAGGCGGATATACCAAATCCCTACGTCCTGTCTTTTCCCGTCAGATTCCGCCTGCACTACGCGGTCTTTATTATCAGGATATGACAAAATCAGCAACGTGACAACAAAATTTGCCCGGAACCTGCCGGGTTCGACAAAAATCTCGCAGGGAGGATACAAACCCCTCCGGAGAAAGGAATTTCTATGATTTACATTGCTCCCTCATTGCTTGCCGCCAATTTTTCCTGCCTTGCCGACGAAGTTCGGAAGATGGAAGAGGCAGGTGCCAACTACCTGCATCTGGATATTATGGATGGCGTTTTTGTTCCGAATATCAGCTTCGGACCCGGTGTGATTGAAAATATCCGTCCGATCAGTAAACTGTCCTTTGATGTGCACCTGATGATTGTGGAGCCGATCCGCTACATAGATAAATTCATCAGTGCGGGAGCTGACAGCATCACCATTCATTACGAAAGCTGTAAAAATTGTCGTGATGTGCTTCGCTATATGCGTGACCGCGATATCCGCACCGCCATTGCGATTTCCCCCGATACGCCGTGGGATGTGGTCGTACCGCTTCTTGATCTTGTGGACATGGTTCTGGTGATGACAGTTCACCCCGGATTCGGCGGACAAAACATCATCTACGGCACGTTGGATAAAGTCAGAAAACTGCGTCAGTATATCGTCGATCATGATTTGAAAATCAGCATTGAGGTTGACGGCGGAATCAACGAAAAGAATGTCGGACTCGCCACCTCCTCGGGAGCCAATGTCATTGTGGCGGGATCGGCAATCTTCAAATCCTCCAAACCCCGTCAAGTCATTTCGGGAATGCGTGATATTGCCGAGCAAAATCCTTTCCTGTTCTGAACGATCGGACAACCCATTTTCCGTTGCCACAAAAAATTCATAAAGGGGCAGAGAAAAACATCAATGTTTTTCTCTGCCCCTCACAAATATCGGAATCCGGACCGACGTAATTATGGCCATTTTTTTGCATCGTCCCCATGTCGAAGGCGGTGTTAAAAACCCGAAAGAGTTTTTAACACCGCCCTTCATTTGTCAGGAAAGAGCTCTCTCCAACCATACAAGTCCGATGGAAAAAGCATCGTATAACCCGTTTTTCTCTCCTTGTTTCACAATCTTTGTCGGGTCTTTGGAGTCAATCACCTGAATAAAAATTTTGTCGGGGATACTGATTTCTCCCGCCTTAGTGTAAGACATGATTTCCAAAACCAAAATGCACTTTTCATTCATGTCCCCATAGCAGATCGTATTTCCCTCTCTGACCAGTGGTTTTCCTTTGTATTCCAAGTACTTGCCGCTGACTTTCTGTCTTGTTTCCGCCATCTGTTATCACTCCTTTATGCAAAAACGAATCAAACGTATTTTTCTCCGCATAATAGTTTACCACATTTTCGGAAAAAAGTCAAGGGTCCCGAAAAAATGTTCAGGGAAGCATCATTTTCCAAGACGTTCGGTCACTTCCCGCATCAGAGCAAGGTAGGAAGCATTGGTATGAGGCTTGCTCAGCGGATCCCGCCCGAGATGTGCCTCGACCAAAGAAATTACCGCCTCACGTCCGATCTTCTCTTCCAGCGCGAGAAAGGCACGGTGATCGCAGAAACCTTCGTACTGCACCTTCATACGTGCAGACGGAATTGCCGTTCCGTCCGCCGCAGGATAGACCATGTAGGAAGTTCCGGGCATATCATCAAAAACGCCGGGTTCCAAAAGCGGATTGTGAATTCCATGACTCATGAAGTCATAGTAATAGTTGTATCCCCAATGCAGAAAACCTTTGGCTTTCCAAAGATATAAGAACAATCCGATAATCCGATTCTGAAGGGCACGGTTCGTTGTCACACGATTGGGGAAGCCGGCATATCCCTGACTGCCTGTATAATAGAGCCAGAAATTCTTACAGTTCTCACAAAAACGCGGCATATCCTTGGAATCGACGGCAACAATCGGAATGTCGGCATTGCTACGCTCGTAGATGGAATAATGCGAGAGTGCGTCACCGGACGGAATCCCGCAGAAGGCATCCTTAATAGCCTCGTATGCCCGCACATAATCCCCGTCCTTACCACCGACCGGTTCGTCCGAGATGTGGAACAAAAGCTTATCACGAAGTCCCAGTTTGTCGAGTTCAGGCATCAGTGCCGCAAGATAAGCCTTCAAAAAGCCAATGTATTCCTCCGAGAGAGCATCGGTATCCCAACCGAAAATGCGCGTTTTTTCACCGTTGGCCGTTGCGATAACCTTCGGTGCGTGATGACATCCCCATTGGGTGAAAAAATGACTGTGTTCAAAATGCGTCACGCCCACAGAGCGGCAGATTTCCACATAGCGTTCCAAAAGTGTAAAGTCAAAGACATATCCGTCCGCCGTTTTTTCCACACCGACAAGCTGTGCCGTGGGACGCTCCTTGCCGACCGACGTATCAAGCGGCGGTGTAAAGGCAGGAAGCAGAATCATGTTCATGCCGGTTTTCGCTGCCTCGGCAGCATAGGAACGGATGATTTCAAAATGACGGTCGGAAAACATTTCCACACCGTAAAGATCGGCAAGACAGTCACAGTGAAACCAAGACGTATATAACAACTTCTGCGGAGGCAAAACTGCCGGCAGAATTTCAAGAATGAGCGTCTGGGAGCCGATCTCTCCGGCAGTGGCAGATTCGTAAAAACGAACCGTCACAGTGTGCTGTCCCGCTTCCAGCGATGTCCCGTCCTCGTTGATTGTAAACCAAAGCCCCTGCCAACTGTCACCGACGGCATTGAGTAAACACTTTTCATTTTCTTCAAAATAGCGCGGACGCCAAAAACCTTCATCTGCCACGCGACAGTCGGTTTGACGCCGCAAAAGCGGATCGGGAATCATTCCCGTCCGTTCAACATCATAATAGTTCTCCGTTTTCGCTTCCGGCGAATGTATCACGGGAACAAAGCCGATCTTGTACTCGGCAATAACGGAAAGCGGAAGATCACTCTCCACCCGCACATAAATCGGGCAAACTCCCGTTTCTGCCAGCCGAAAAGCCACCTGAAAGGAAAACGGTGCGTTCGCGAGAAATACGGCAGGTAAGGTCAGAGAGCTGTCAACACGGTTCGGAAATACTTTGTCAATAGAGGAAAGCAATTTGGTTTCCAGTTTCATAATTCAATCTCCTTTGTTGTATGATGCCTTCGATATTCGCTCGGTGTTACACCGACTTCGCGTCGGAAAACAAATGAAAAATAGTTTTTGTCATGAATGGATAATGCCTCACAAATTTCATCCGTACTTTTTCCCTCACTGAGCATGACCGCGGCATCCCGCATTTTCAGCCGGCAAATATACTTCATTACCCCACCGTCATAGATGCTACGGAAATCCTTCTTGATCTTGCTCTCGCTCATTCGACAGAAGGTTGCAAGCGTCTCAAGGGATATATCCTCCAGATAATGTTCGTTGATTGTGGCAAGAATCCGTTCGGCATCTGTCGTCTCGTGAACGCCTTCGTCGGTTCGTTCCAATTCAGCAAATTCGTAAAGAATCGCCGTAAGACGCGCCTTCACCCTTCCGGACAGTTCATCACGTTCTTCACTGCCCAACCTGTCATGCAAAAGCGTGTGTCCAAAATCAATGGTCTGTGACAGGAAGTCGGCAAGCTGCCACGGGCAGGTTCCGGAGAGCCCCTCCAGTCTCTTCAACATACCGCCCTTCGCCTCAAAGGTGATAATTTTCACCGAGGTATCGCTCCCGCTACACCATAACCGGTGAAAAGCCATCGGCTTATGTACAATAAACATATTCCGACCGAGATTCAGAATTTTCTGTTCCTCAGCCACCCAGACCGAACCGCCGCGCACCAATACGAGTTCCCAGAAATCGTGCATCTCACCACCGAAACGGTATCCGTCCGGATAATTGCCGGTAAAAGACGTAATGATTCCTGTCGGCTCAATGCCGGGGACAAATCGCGTTTTTTTCCAAGTCTTTTTTTCTGTTTTCATAATGTGCCCGATTTTTAAGTTTTTTTGTCTGTTTTCTCCTTTACTTTTATTATAGACCGTTTTATAATAGTATTATAGACCGTTTTATAATCGTTGTCAATAGGATTTCCAAAAAAGGAGAATGCTGGAATGAACAAAAAAAGAATCGCGCTTGTCGGCTACGGATGCCGCGGAAGCGGGCTGGCAAAAAGCATTTTTACCCGTTTTCTCGATCGTTTTGACTTTGTTGCCGTCTGCGACAAATATGAGGACAGAGCTACGGCGGGAGCCGAATTTTTCAGACAAAACGGCTGTGACAATGTGCTTGCCACTCAAAAGTTTGATGATGTTCTGACATTGCGCCCCGATGCCATCATTGTGACCGCCGCGTGGGAAGTCCATATTCCGTTCGCCATCCGTGCCATGGAAGCAGGGATCACGGTGGGAATCGAAGTCGGCGGGGCTTATACCATTGAGCAGTGCTTTGATCTGGTTGCCACCTATGAACGTACCCATACCCCCTTTATGTTCTTTGAAAACTGTAACTACGGCAGACTGGAACAAATGGCACTTCATATGAAAAATCTCGGCGTGTTCGGAGATATTGTCCATTGCGAGGGAGGATACCTGCATGATCTTCGCGAGGAAGTCTGCTCCGGCAACGAGAAACGCCACTATCGGTTTCGCGAATACGCTACGCGTAATTGCGATAACTATCCCACACATGAATTCGGTCCCATTATGCGAATGTTGGACATCGGAAACGGAAACCGCCCCGTATCGTTGGTCTCCATGGCATCGAAAGCAGTCGGACTTTCCGCCTACGCCGCTCAAAAATATCCGCCCGATCATCCGGCAAACCATACCGTGTTTGCACAGGGCGATGTTGTAACCACACTCATTCGGTGTGCGCGGGGGGAAACGATTACGCTGACTCTCTCCACTACGCTTCCGCGCTACTATTCCCGCGGCTTCATGGTACAGGGAACCCGTGCTTCGCTTTTTGAGGACACGCTCTGTCTCTATGCCGACGGTGAGGTTCAAGGACTGGAATTTGCTCCATTGAAACGTTTTAACAACATTGAACAATACTACGAAAAGTATGAGAGTCCGCTTTGGCGTGCGTATGCCTCGGCTCCCGTCGGTTCGCACGGCGGAATGGACTACCTGATTTTCCGCGACTTCTTTGAACGTGTCGTCGACGGCAATCCCATGCCCATTCATGTTTACGATGCCGCATTCATGATGGCAGTTACGCCGCTGAGTGCCGCCTCCATTGCCGCAGGAAGCACCCCCGTCGAATTTCCCGACTTCTGTCGGAATCAAAAGGACTGATTACCGCCATGAAGGAAAACAAGAAAGTTGTCGCCGAAAAATTCTGCCTTGCCGGTGAGATTACGAAAATTTCCCCTTATGGTAAGGGACATATCAATGTCACGTCGCTTGTAAAAACAGGCAATCAAAACTATATTCTGCAAAAAATCAATCATTTTGTTTTTTCGTCTCCCGAAATACTGATGGAAAACATTGAACGTGTCACCACTCACCTCCGTTCCAAGGGAATCGAAACTTTGCACCTCGTTCCCCTGAAGGAGGGCGGAAATCTGCTTTTTCAGGACGGTGAATACTACCGTGTATATGACTTCATTGAACATACCGTTACCTACCAGACCGCGGAAAACGATCGTATTTTCCGAAATGTTGCCCGAGCATTCGGAGACTTTCAGAAATCGCTGTCCGACTTTGATGCCTCCCTCCTGCACGAGACGATTCCGCATTTTCATGACACCCCGAAACGTTTCCGTGATTTTGAAAAGGCATTGACAACGGATGCCTGCGGGCGGGCAAAGAATTGCCGTCCCGAGATCGAATTTGTGCTATCGCGCGAAGGAACGCTTGGAATGGTTGTGCAAGGACTTTCGGACGGCACATTACCGTATCGCGTAACCCATAACGATACAAAACTCAACAATATTCTGATGGATGAGACCACCGGTGAGGCACGAGCCGTAATCGACCTTGATACCGTCATGCCCGGCTCCCTCCTTTACGATTTCGGAGATTCCATCCGTTTCGGAGCTTCCACTGCGGCGGAAGATGAACCCGATTCCGAAAAAGTTCACCTCTCCCTCCCCGCCTTTCAAACCTATTCCGAAGGATATCTTGAGGCACTACATGACAATATTACGGAAGCAGAGAAGGAACTTTTGCCTTATAGTGCGTACTTGATGATGATAGAATGCGGCATGCGGTTTCTTGCCGATTATCTGTCCGGAGACGTCTATTTTGCCACCGCTTATCCCGAACATAACCTTGTACGTGCCCGTACACAATTCCGCCTTGCCGCGGAGACCGAGCAAAAACGGAATACCATGTGGAAAATGATAAAAAACATCGGTTGACACCACGCGGAGAATCGAAAAAACTCTTGATTTTTTTGCCCGACTGTGCTACAATAGAACAGCCGGGCATGCCTCCATAGTTAAATGGATATAATAAACCCCTC
>CAKSSY010000019.1 GCA_934489945.1 uncultured Eubacteriales bacterium | reverse complement strand
ATTGACAGACTGCGCCGGGCGGTAGCTTTCATCTTTTGAAAGCTACCGCCCGGCGATTTTATATGGCGCCATATGTAGATTCTGATTCGTTAAGTTGAAATAAATTATTTTAAGAAGCCGAAGGAACCGATAATTGCAGGGTCTTTTGCCTTACCGGAGCAAATCTGGAAGAACGAAATGATTCGGATAACGGCACAGATAATTGTGCATACGCCCCAGAAAATCCAACCTAAGAAAGGGATAATAAGAGTGAAAAGCAGGAGAGACTCAACAACGGTAATCTTGAGACAAGCCCTTACATGGAACTTAACATAGTCTGAGCCGGTAGATAAGAGACAGGCGATAATAATGCCGACAATGCCGAGAAGATAGCAAAGCATTGCTACCACTTTGTTTTCGGAGATGTCCTTTTTATCGAATTCAGCGGTGTGGTCGTGGGGATCAACCGGAATTTGAGAGACGGCATTAAAGGATGTTCCGCACTGGTTGCAGGCGGTTGAAGCATCATCACACTGCGCTCCGCATTTAGGACAGAATTTCATAATTTTTTTCCTTTCGTGTTTATAAATTGAACATGAAAATCATTCGTTGAATTTTATGTTCAAAAAAATTATAGTAGGTTTTGTGCTTTTTGTCAAGGCGTTGTGAGAACTTTACGCCATTTTATTCTGGCGACAGATACGGTTCGGTTATGCTCACTCCTTTTTGAAGGATGTTTTTATAAAAATGTCGCCAAATCGTAGACTTTTTTCTGGAAAATAGACAATTTACGCCCTTGTAAATGGAGTTTTCTGTGGTATAATGAGAAGGAAAGGGGAATGGAATATGCAAAACGAAAAAGAACTGTTTGCCCGCAACTTAAAGCGCAGACGTACCGAATTGCATTTCAGTCAAGTCAGGCTTGCGGAAAAAATCATGTATACGGGAAAAGCCATCAGCAAATGGGAGTCCGGGTTAGCATTGCCGCCTGCCGAAGTTTTGCCGTCTCTTGCCCGGGCATTGGAGACCGATCTCAATTCTTTGTTTGACTTTCGGGAAAGCCCCTCTTATTTTTTGGGGATTGACGGAGGCGGAACGAAGACACGTTTTATGTTGACCGACAGAAACGGGGTTGTTCTCAAAGTGCTTACTCTCGGAGCTTGTAACCCTGCAAGTGTCGGTTTTGACAAATGTATTGCCGTACTGCGTGAAGGTTTAAAGTCAGTGTGCGGAAGAATTCCGTATGGTAAAATTTCGGTTTGCGGCGGAATTGCCGGTGCGGGAGTCGGGAAAAATGCAAAAGAAATGGAGTTTGCTTTTCAGGAAATGGGATTTTCGCGTCTGAAAATATGTCCCGATACAGATAATATTGTTTCGGCGGGACTTGAGGGACGAGACGGAATCATTGCCATACTGGGAACCGGTTCCATCATATTGGCGGTGGAAAACGGAACGCGGCATCGTATAGGAGGATATGGTCATCTGATTGGAGATGTTTTTTCCGGAACGGAATTTGGGCGGTCCTGTCTTGAGGCGGTTTTCTATGATCTGGATAAAAGCGGAAGACACACTTCCATGACCGGGGCAGTTATGGAGAAAACCGGAAAGTCTGTGCCGGAAATTCTTACCGATATCTACTCCGGCGGCAAAATTTATATAGCCGGTTTTGCACCGGTTTTCTTTCAGTGTGCGGAAGAGGGAGATGACGTTGCTTTGGAAATTCTGCAACGCAGCATCGAAAAATTTGCCGGAATGTTGGCGGCGGCAATCAGGAGCTTTTCATTCGGAACAACCAAAATTCCGATCGTACTTGCAGGAGGCATTACCAATTACAGCCAAGATTTTCTGGATCGGTTGATTCGGAAGGTGCCATCCGAACGACTGGAAAGCATATCAATTTTGAATAGAGATCCCGTAGTCGGTGCCGTGCTTCTTGCAGGGGCAGAGCGGGTTGAGGAGGAAAAAAATGCTTAAGACAGAACAGCGCAATGAACATTCTGAGCACATTGATAAAATGACGGCGTTGCAAATGGCGAAAGTCATGCAGGAGGAAAACCTGAACGCTGCCAAAGCCGTAGAAACGGTACTTCCCGAAATTGCCGAATCCATAGATCGCATATACGGACGGGTCAGGAACGGCGGACGGTTGTTTTACATTGGTTGTGGCACATCCGGACGCTTGGGAGTTCTGGATGCGTCGGAATGTCCGCCGACATACGGTGTTTCTTCCGATTTGGTGGTCGGAATCATTGCCGGCGGAGACAAAGCCCTACGAAAAGCGGTTGAGGGAGTTGAAGACGATGCCGATGCCGGCAGAAATGACCTTGCGGTGTATCATTTGAAAGCAGAGGATTCGGTTGTCGGAATTTCGGTTGCGGGAGGCGCGTCTTACGTAATCGGTGCGCTCCGGTATGCCCGAGAAGTCGGTGCACTCACAATCGGGCTTACTTGCAATCCCGATTGTAAGATCAATCAGATCACGGACATTGCCATAACACCCGATACCGGTGCCGAAGTGGTGACAGGTTCTACGCGAATGAAGGCGGGAACGGCTCACAAAATGATTCTGAATATGCTTTCGACCGGCGTTATGATAAAGTGTGGTCGTGTGTATGAGAATTATATGATATACATAAAACCCGTAAACGGGAAGCTGCGCGACCGTATGATACGTATTGTTTCCGACATCCTGAAGATTGACCGCGACAACGCCGAGCAGTGTTTGGAAATCCACGGATGGGATATTGCCAAAGTGATTGAGGCAAATGAGACTTTGTGACGGAAAGTGCGATTCCTGCCCGAACCGTATAACGCATTAACAATAAATGACAATTCCGGAGTTGCCTGCAGATCCATTACCCGTTTGTTACCCGGCATGGATTCTGTATCCCGATAAAAATCCCCCACTACGGTATGGTGAAAACCGAATTTCAGGTTCTCACCGTGTGTAGTGGGGGGTTTTTCAAAGGAGAAAAACGGTGGATTCTTTATAACGAAATTATGATATTCAGTCGTCGATGCTCGTGTCTGTGGCACGCTCGAAAATATCAAGAATCTCTGCAGAGGGCTTTTTATCCATCAGCGAAACGATTACGCAAAGTGCAAGACCGACGAGGAAACCAGGCAACAGTTCGTATATTCCCGTGGATTTCGACAGGAAAGCAATCCAAAGAACCACCGTCAGACTGCCGCCGATGATACCGGCGATGGCCCCCTTGTATGTAAAGCGTTTCCAAAACAGCGACAGAAGAATAACGGGACCGAATGCCGCACCGAAGCCTGCCCATGCGTTTTCGACCAGATCCATGATGGTGCCGCTGTTGGGGGCGGAGGCAATGAAGTAGGCGACGATTGCGATTACGATAACCACACCGCGACCGACCCAAAGCACTTCTTTATCGCCCGCATTTTTGCGAAAGACGGGCTTATAGATGTCGCTCGTAAAGGAGGATGAAGCCACGAGAAGCTGGGAGTCGGCGGTACTCATTGCCGCGGCAAGAATGGCAGAGAGCAAAATACCTGCGATAAAACCGGGGAAGAGCATATGAACCAATTCGATAAAGATGTTCTCCTGCTTGCCTACATGAATCAGCTCACGAATTTCGGGAATGAAGCGTCCCAAAAAAGCAAACGACATTGCGGCACCGAGAGAAAGTACCACCCAGACAATGGCGACGGTTGCCGATTTTTTTATCATACTGGGTTTTTCGATAGACATAAAGCGGACAAGAATGTGCGGCATGCCGAAGTAGCCAAGTCCCCATGCCAGTCCGGATACAATATCACGCCAATCGGAAGCAAAGGGATTTGTGCCGAACTGATGCGCGGCATCCATTCCGACATTGGCGGTTGAGAAGTCAAGATTCTGTGTGGCAAGAATGGCAATCGGAACGGCGATGATGGCAATGAGCATCATGATTCCCTGGAAGAAGTCCGTATAGCAGACAGCTTTGAACCCACCGGTGAAAGTATAAGCCACGAGAACCACAGCAAACAAAATCATAGCCAAGCTCGGGTTGATCCCGGGAAGGACTTTGGTGAACAGAATTCCACCGCCTTTGAAACCCGATGCCACGTATACCGTAAAGCAGATAAGGAAAACCACAGCACAAACAATCCGCAAAGCCGGGTTTGTTGCCGCAAAACGGTTTGAGAGATATTCGGGCAATGTGATGGAGTCACCTGCTGCTTTTGAAAAACGGCGGAGACGCTTGGCGACGAAAATCCAGTTGAGAGTCGTACCGATGACAAGACCGATTCCAATCCACATTTTTCCGAAGCCGAACGCCAAAATACTGCCGGGGAAGCCCATTAACAACCAACCGGACATATCCGAAGCCTGTGCGCTCATGGCTGTGACCCACGGACCCATTTTTCTGCCGCCGAGGAAATAATCCTTTTCTCCGGATTCCTTGGAACGGAAAAAAACAACGATTCCGATTACAAGAACCGTAATGAAATACAGGATGAATGCAAACAATTCCATAAGATGTCCTCCAATAATAAATATACCCGATTATTATATCACAAAAAAACCTCCGATTGCAATAGAAAAAGGTAAAATAATGGTGTTTTTTTGCAATTTTTGCACTTGGCTCTTGCACAAAAGCTCATTTTGTGGTATATTGAGTACAGAAAGAGGGGATGGAAAATGGAGCAAATCTACACGATACCCGTAAACGAGGCATTTGAAGCATCTGCGGCAGATGCTTCTTGCGGTTGTGCTGTTTGTGCATTATATAAGAAATTGGAAAATGACGAGTTGGAATTGATTCTCGGTGCCTCCATGATGGAACCGGACATTCGGATCCGAACCAATAGGGAGGGATTCTGCCGCAAACATTACGACCGTATGTTTGTGCGGAAAAACCGCCTCGGAATGGCTTTGACAATGGAGAGTCACTTGGCGGAATTATCAGGCAACATGAAGGACGGATTGCTTGGCATTCCCGGTGCGAAGGCAAAAAAACGCGACTGGGGGAGTTGGAAAAAACCTGTTATATTTGCGGACGCATTGAATTTCATTTTCACCATATGATCGATACGATCGTTTATTTATGGGACAAAGACGAAAATTTTCGCAAAAAAACAGCGGAACAGCCCATGCTTTGTCTGCCGCATTACCGTCGCCTCCTGGAACAGGGAGAAAAGCGTTTGCCGAAGAAACGGAATGCGGAATTTTCCCGTGCTTTGGGGGATGTGGTGACACCGTATATGGAAAAGATGAAAGAAGATATCAGTTGGTTCTGCAAAAAGTTTGATTATCGCTACGACGCGGAGCCGTGGTATGATTCAAAAGATGCTGTGGAGCGTGCAATCCGTTTTTTGCGCGGAGATATGTAACAAAAAGGGTTGCCTTACGTCGTTTTTTTATACCGTATTCATTTTCCGCTTTTGTGCCTGACAGTGCCATACAAATCCCACCGCAAGTGCCGCCGCTCCTGCCATAAGACCGGCTGTAAGCATACAGCCCTCGTATCCGATCGTGCGATTCAGTCGACCGCCGAAAAAGTTTGCGGCAAATTTGGCTGCACCGTAATCGATAAGACCGATAAGCGTTTGCCCGGACGCCTGTAGGAAATCCGGCACATGACGGCGGATATATAAAGCCGAAAAATAGGATATCACCACATGGCAGCCGCTCTGCATGAGGTTTAAAAGCATATACACATACGGGTCGTTTGTCAGTCCATATAACGTATAGCGCACACAGGTAATACATAACGAAACGATCAATGCAGTGTGTACCGACAGCCGTTTTTCAATTTTCTTTGCTGCCAGTAAAAACGCCATTTCCGAGATACACGCCGCAAACATGGTGCTTCCGATAAGCCAACGCGGTGCGCCGCTGTCCGTCAAATGCACAAGACAAAAGGTATTCCAGAAAAAGATCGGCACAAAGCCGAAAAAGTTGACGATGGCCAAAAACAGAATATCTGCACGGAAAAGTGCCCTATACGGCACGCGTGCCGTTTCTCTCACACACACGGTGCGTTCCTCCTTTGGCAACAGAAACGCCGCCACGCCTGTGACCGCATACGCCGCAAGCGCGACGAAAAACAGATCATTTGTGCCGCGCGCCGCAAGATAGCCGCACACAAGCGAGGTAAACGCATAGCCGATCGAGCCACCTAAGCGTAAAATGCCGAATGAGAGATGCTTTTCGGTCGCATAGATGACCGTCGACGTATCGGCGAGCTGCAAAACCGGCGAATTGACAAGCGTAAACACGAAAAACAGTCCTGAGAAAAAGGTAAAAGACACCGTAGCGGTATAGAGTGCCGTCAGTGCCCCCGATAAGAATAACAGAATTCCCATCAGAACATTTCGGTTTTTTAAGCGATCAGCAAGACGACCGAACAAAAGCATACCGAACACCGTCGCGACAGGCCCTACCGATACAAGCGTTCCGATCTGTGTTTCCGAAAAGCCGCAGATAGAACGATAGTATAACGGAACATAGTTGTTATAAACCACAAGTGCTGTATTGTAGAGAAAATAAAAGAGAAAGAATTTTCCAGCCTGCTTCACGCGTTTGTTCCCCCTTTCGCCTTGGCATAAAAGTCAAGACCAACACCGATCGGATAGGTCGGATACGGACGCGCAATATCTGCCCAAAAGCCGGAATCTACCGTGTTATCACGTACAAATATAGCAGTATCGCCGAACAGCGGTGCAAGCGTGGATTCGTAAAGCACAGTAATTTCCACCATTTGTCCGGCGCATTCCGGAGGAATACGCCAAAGTCCCAAGTCGCAAAGTCCACCTTCCCCCATTTTGGTTCCGTTTATGTACAGTTTCTTGTACAGCGGACACCCGACACTGAAATACAGTTCTTTATCTGCCGGAATTTCCGGAATATGTATGGTTGCCGTATACTGGCATTCGCCCCAGAATCCGATGCTCTCGCCCGAATACGGCGTTTTGACTTTTAACAGGGACGAATGCTCATAATCCACCTCAAAAGCACCGAATACAAGTAAGAGCGGCAGGAACTTGACATCATACAACGCATTTTCCACGCATACCGTATGTTTTCCGGCACAAAGGTGCAAAATCGGTGTTTGATGGTAGAATTCAGAAAATCCGTCCGGTAGCAATTCGTCTTTTGCGAAAGTGTCCAGTTCTGTTCCGTCTAAGTACAAATGTGGCTGTCCGACCGCATTTCCGCGCACCAATTCGCCGCGCTTTTCGGCACGTGCGTTTCCGTCAGTCGTGAAAAAATGCTCCGCGTGGATATCGCGCACGGTGAAAACGACATCGGTATCTTCTTCGCAGAAAAATTCCTTTTCATGCAAGCCGGACGGGAACAAAAAGCGGAACACATTTTTCCCGGGCTGTATCACTTTTTCGTGTTCAACCGATGCTTTGCATAAGAATTCAAGCGGCATTTCTTCGCTGTCGTACACACCGCAAGCCGGTAAGAACACCTTTTTTCCATCCACATATAAAATCCGATTCACACTTTTCTGTGCCACATCCACAAGGCAATAAGAACCGTCGGCAAAGTGACGAAGAAAGACATCGTTTGCGACATTTCCGTCTTCGGTAAGCGCACGTACAAGATCCGGTGTTTTCCGGGCGGCATAGGAGGCGGCACTCTTGGCATCCGCAAAAAGCTCCCCGGTCCTGATGTTGCGCACCGTTCCATCCTTCTCCGGCAAGAAGAGAATTTCCTTGTCCCAGACTTCACCGGGTTGCACAATCTTAAAATCGGTCTGTGTTTTATGAAGCGCACGCGTAAGCATCATATAGGCACGGTTCTCGGCTTGCAGCCGTTCTGTGGGAATCGATTCGGCTATCCGGTCGCGGTCATACAGAATTCCGACATACGAAACGCGTTTCTTCCGGGCAAGCACTGCAAACTGTTTTGCTTTTTCCGCAAGTTCCCAA
The DNA here is from genome assembly GCA_934489945.1 of uncultured Eubacteriales bacterium. GTDB lineage: Bacteria > Bacillota > Clostridia > Oscillospirales > CAG-272 > RGIG8775. Next base: position 20,141 of record CAKSSY010000019.1, on the reverse strand, counting down.
TAGGCGTCATGATCCGGATTTGCATGGGTATAATTGCGGAAATATCGCTTTTTTGTCAGATTGCCGCGCATGTCAAAATGACCGACTGCCAAAAACCAGGTATCGATCCCGTGAAGCGCGGTCAGAGCCAGCATCTGCACTTCCTTTGTGTGGCTCATATCGTATGGACCAAAGGCGAAAAGCTCTGCCATCGCACCATGGGTACTGTTGGCAGAAAAAGCATCAGCAAACGGCAGTAACCAATCCAGCGTATTGGTTCCGTTCATTGTGCATGTTCCAATTTCATCGATTCCCGGTTTTCCAAACGCGGATAGGTTCAAGAATGCGTCGCCCGAATGAAGAGTATTTCCGGACGGCGTTTCATCGTCCATCAAGTGCCCTGTTAAAAGTAATCCGTTTTCCTTGCACCAAGAGCCGATTTTTTCGGAAAAGCAGTGATACATTTTCTGTGCACACAACTGATATAACCGTGCATATACACTTTTATCCGAATTTGCGCTTTCGCCTGTGACGCTCTGTTCTATGTCTTTAAAGAATTCTGTGCCAAAAGCTTTTCTATAATCGTTTTCCACGTCCTCGTAGTACGGAAGCCGATCTTTCCCGGTTCCATAGCCGAAAGACGGCTCATCGGTATACATGCCGACAACCGTGCTGCCGAAATAGCTCCCGAAGTGCTTTTTGTACTCCTCGTGCGTCAACGAAACAAAAAGGTTCATTGCGTCCTCGTTCAGAATATCGGGATAATCGGTCAAAATGACTTCGAAATTCACGGTTTTGCCGTCTGTTTTGACAAGTAGGTTCTTTAATCGGTACTCGTTGTGCACCGTAACACGCCAGCCTGCCTGACCGGCTGGCCAGTTGAACTCATCGTACAGCCATATCTTCATGCCGCATACCGACGCGCCTTCGATATAATAGGAGCACAATTCAAACCATGCTTTGGAAAGATACACGACCTCGCAGCCGCTTCGCGGATACAGCATAAGCTGCTCAAAGCCACATTTCTCTTTCATGTTTTTTATAAAATCAAACACTTCTTTTTTGCTTGGTGCGCCGGTCATGGCGACCATCGGGATAAGCGGATTCTGCATAAATACACCTCTTTCGGAAATTTTCCACTTGATTATAACACAAATTCATGGTATAATCCTAAGAAAGAAAAATAAAAATCTTTCAAAAACAAACATTGTAAGAGAGTGCCTTATGAAATTCGAAAACATCTGCCCGTTTGTGCGCTATGCTGCCAAAACCACTTACCTGCCCAACCGATACATGGTAAAGGCGCAAGACTGCCGCCTTTTTTACACTATTATGGGGCGCGGCACTTTTGTAACGCCGGACTCTGCCCATCCCTTAAAGCCGGGCAGTCTTGTGCTGTATCCGGCAGGTCACGCCTACATGCCCTTGCCCGAAAAAGAGGACAAGCTCTTATTCTTTACCATCAATTTTGATTACAATACTCACTATGCCCGCTATGAGAACGTCATGCCGCCCTGCAAGGTCTCCCTCTTTGCAGAAAGCGAGATTCTTCCCAGTCATCTCGACACGGGGATCGATAGGCTTACGCGCTTTCTGTACATGAACGACGCGGATTATCTGCAAAACGATTTAGAGGAGCTTGCGCATTGTTTTTCTCTTAAGGAATTATATTGGCGCGACAGCGCGTCGGCTATCCTGAAAAAGATACTCATTTCGATTTTGCAGCGGCAGTCTGTTGTGCTAAGCAGCCGAAAAACTGCCGGACGCGTGGTGGATTATCTGCATGAATACTATGCCGAGCCGTTAACAAACGAAAGTCTTGCCAAAGCGTTCGGCTATCATCCTTATCATTTGGGACGCTTATTCAAGGCATTCACCGGTCAAACGTTGCACGCTTATCTCTTGGAGTTGCGCTTGGAAAAGGCACTCGAATGCCTGCTAAACGATACGCTTTCCATCGGCGAAATCGCCGCGCGCAACGGGTTTGTGAGTGCCGAGCACTTTTCCGCCGCCTTTCATAAAAAATACGGACAACCGCCGAGCCGTTTTTCTGTGCATGCACGCTAACCTTTATGAAATACAAACGCCGCAAGCGGAAACCGCTAGCGGCGTTTGTATTTCAGTAATTCTGTTTTTCAGCGTTTTCGCCGCATTCGATCATGGTAGTGGTCAATATCTTAATTGCCTCCCAAAAGACGTCGATACACAAAAACTCATCCGATTGGTACACACCGCCGTGTCCCTTAGGAAGCGTGGGACTTTTGCATTTATACCACGCAATTGTTCCGACCAAATACGCGTTTTTCAAATGCCGCGCATATGGGCACACACGATTTAAGCGAGGGCAGTGAAGATATTTGTATTCGTCTTGCACAGCTCAATGACACATTTTTATCTTTTGGAGGCAAAGCGGAAAAAACACCGGATATTAACGGGGTTGTCTATGCGATAGGGCATTCAGGTACGGACACGCTATTGGACGCTCCTTAAAAAGCCGCATAAAATAAGGTTTTTTTAACACTTAAATGCTCACATATAACGCATTGATATTCATAGAAAAAAACACGCATACCCCCTGAAAAGTGATATGCGTGTTTTTAGCAACTCCGTTTGACAGTCTGTTACTGTTTGATAACTCTGACACGGACAATTTCGGGAATTGCTTCCAGTTTGGCAATCGATTCCGCTTTCGGTTCGCCGGAAATATCAACGATCGTATAGGCGTTGTTTCCTTTGGATTTGTTGGTCAAGTTCTCAATGTTGATGCCTTCCTCGGACAGAATTGCCGTAATCTGAGACAGAATTGACGGAACATTCGCGTGAAGAAGGCAAAGACGGACATCGGAAGAAAGTGGCATTTCCACATTCGGGAAGTTGACGCTGTTTCGGATCGTTCCGACGCGAAGATACTGATCAAGTTCTTTTGCCGCCATAATCGCACAGTTATCCTCGGATTCCTCCGTTGAGGCACCGAGATGGGGGATGGCGATTACGCCCTTTACGCCTAAAATATCCTCGGTCGGGAAGTCGGTGACATAAGCCGCAATCTTACCGGAGGCAAGAGCTTCCTTGACTGCGGACGGATCGATCAGATCAGCACGGGAAAGGTTGATGATACGGACTCCATCCTTCATTTTCGCAATAGAATCGGCGTTTATCATCTTTTTGGTTTCTGCGGTGGCAGGAACGTGCAGAGTGATATAATCGGCATCTTTGTAAATGTCGTCATAGGTAGCGGCATGGGAAACGCGGTTATTGAGATTCCATGCACCGTCCACGCTGATGAACGGGTCACATCCGATAACATTCATGCCGAGATGTGTGGCAATTCCGGCAACCATACCGCCGATTGCGCCCAGACCGATAACGCCCAAAGATTTTCCTTTCAGTTCGTGACCGGCAAATTTGGATTTGCCTGCTTCGACCTGTTTTGCCACATCAGGGGTGCCTTCCAGTGTCTTAACCCACTCAATACCGCCTACGATATCACGGGAAGCCAACAGAAGAGCACAGATAGCAAGTTCCTTGACTCCATTTGCATTGGCACCGGGGGTATTGAATACGACGATACCCTCCGAGGTGCAACGATCAATCGGAATATTATTGACACCGGCACCGGCACGGGCAATGGCTTTGAGATTTTTGCCAAATGTCATGTCGTGCATGACGGCGGAGCGTACCATAATGGCATCTGGATCAGCAACATCGGTTCCGATTTCGTAAAGCGTTTTGTCAAGTTCATCGGTGCCGACGGTGGCAATTTTATTGAGAAGTTGTACTTTCATTTGACTTTACTCCTTATTTCTTGGGATTGGCTACCGCAAAATCTTTCATAAAGGCAACCAGCTTTTCCACGCCCTCATAAGGCATGGCATTATAGATGGAAGCGCGCATACCACCTACACTGCGATGACCTTTGAGGTTCTTCAGACCATTGGCTGCGGCTTCGCTTGCAAACTTCTTGTCAAGATCGGCATCTCCAGTCACGAAGGTAACATTCATCATGGAACGACTGTCTTTTTTGACGGGAGCGATATAATAGTTTTGGCTGTCGAGATAGTCATAAAGAAGGTTTGCCTTTTTCAGGTTCATCTCCTTCATCTTTTCCAGTCCGCCGATGGAAAGAATCCATTCATACACGAGTTTCGCCATGTAAATGGAGTAGCAGGGGGGAGTGTTGTACATGGAATCGTTATCTGCCATCAGCTTCCAGTCAAGCATAGCAGGGGTGATGGGAAGGGCATTTCCGAGAAGATCCTCACGGACGATGACAACGGTTACGCCGGCAGGAGCCATGTTTTTCTGTGCACCTGCGTAAATAACACCGAATTTGGAAACATCAATCGGTTCGGAGATAATACAGGAGGACATATCCGCAACCAACGGAATGTCGCCTGTGTCGGGAATATAACCGAATTTGGTGCCGTAAATGGTATTGTTGAAGCACATATGGACATAGGAGGCGTCGGGACGGAAACTCTCGCGCGTAACAACGGGGACATGGTCAAAGTTGTCGTCTTTCGTGGTGGCAACGCACACGCAGTCGCCGTATTTCTGAGCTTCCTTGAATGCCTTGCCGGAGAACTGACCGGAAACGATATAGTCAGCCTTTCCGGTTTTGCCGATCAGGTTAAGCGGGACAGCGGCAAATTGAGTGGAAGCACCGCCCTGCATAAAGAGAATTTTATAATTTTCGGGAATATTCATGATTTTCCGAAGAAGCTGTTCTGCACTTGTGATGATTGCTTCATAATCCGGAGAGCGGTGAGACATCTCCATGACTGACATTCCCGATTCGCCGTAGCAGACAAGTTCGGATGCTGCTTTTTCAAGTACCGGTAACGGAAGCATGGACGGACCTGCCGAAAAGTTAAAAACTCTGTTCATAATAGAACCTCCGAATATGTAATATTCTTTTTCCGGGCGAACCGAAAAAAGATATTATCATTATAAACTTTATTTCCCCTTTCGTCAAGGCATTTGTCGAAAAAATATCAATATGAGGAAAATATTTCTGATGTAAAATGAGAAAAATCAAAGCCGGCAAGGCTAAAAAGTCTTGCCGGGCATCATTTTATCGAGTTTGCGGAACTGAATTGCCTCTGCGATATGAACGCCTTCGATGATTTCGCTTTTCTCAAGATCGGCAATGGTACGAGCCACGCGGAGAACGCGGTCATAGCCGCGTGCCGAAAGTCCCATTGTACGATAAGCCGTGCCGAGAAAAGAGGCGGCTGCATCCGAGAGAGGGCAGTATCGGCGAACGAGTGTCGGTCCGAGCATGGCATTGCAGTACACATTTTCACTTTCCACCGGAGCGTCGGGATCATTTTGGATGCGCTCCCGTGCAAAGCGTCTGGCGGCGATTACACGTTCGCGGATGGCGGAAGAATGTTCGGCGTTTTCGTTTTTGGAGGATATTTCTTCGTAGGAAAGGGAAGGAAGTTCAATCTGTATGTCAATGCGGTCAAGCAGAGGTCCGCTCAGGCGGGACATATAACGAGCCACATCTCTCGGTTTGCACGTACACTTTCGTGTCGGATGTCCGTAGTACCCGCAACGACAGGGGTTCATCGCCCCTACGAGCATAAAAGAACAAGGGAACGTGACGCGTCCGTTGGCACGGGTAATGGTAATCTGCTTGTCCTCCAATGGTTGGCGAAGGGCATCTGTGATCTGTTTTGGAAATTCGGGAAGTTCATCCAGAAAAAGAACACCGTTATGGGCGAGAGAAATTTCTCCGGGAAGCGGATTAGCTCCTCCGCCGACAAGAGACACGGCAGACATGGTATGATGCGGGGAGCGGAATGGACGCACTGACAGGAGGGAGGCGGAATTCGGCAGAGAACCTGCAACCGAATGAATTTTTGTGGTTTCGATTGCTTCCGAAAAAGTCAGCGGTGGCAAGATAGATGGCAATCGCTTGGCAAGCATGGATTTTCCGGTTCCAGGCGGACCGATCAGCAGGATATTGTGACCGCCCGCAGCGGCAATTTCCATGGCGCGTTTTGCATATTGTTGTCCGCGGACATCGGCAAAATCAAGCGGGATTTCGGCTGACGGTTTTGCTTCATCGGCTACGGTCGGTTCCAGACGTTCCGTGCCGTTGAGATGAGCAATCAGCTTGCCGATCGAAGGAACTCCATAAACCGTAATGCCGGATACCGCAGCAGCCTCGGCGGCATTTTCGGACGGCACATAAATTTCCCGGAGACCGGCATCTTTGGCTGCGGCACACATACAGAGTACGCCGCGTACCGGGCGCAGATCGCCCGAGAGCGACAACTCACCGATTATGCACTTATCGGAAAGATCGGTTTCACGGCGCACGACACCGGCATTGCGGAGAATTCCCAAAAGAATAGCGGCATCGAATGCCGAACCTTCCTTGCGTCGGTCGGCAGGGGCAAGATTTACAATATGGCAAAGGTTCGGGAATCGGATACCGGTATTATCGCACGCGGTTCGGACGCGCTCCTTCGCTTCTTTGATTGCCGCGTCGGGCAGTCCGACGATTTCAAATCCGAACTTTTTCTGTCTGGAGTCACATTCGACCGTGACAAGAAAACCGTCGATTCCCGAAAGCCCTGCGCTATAAACCGCTGTTAGCATGGTGAGTCCTTTCCCGACCGGTGTCAGTCGTTGTAACCGTTGTATCCGTACTGTTTGATAATGGTCGGATAGTCTTTATAACAGATATTCAAGTCGGCATTTCCCGAGACACCGCTTGCATTTCCTGTCTCAGTATATTGCCACATATTGTAGGTATCGCTGTAATAGTTTTCACCGTAAGCCGGGAAGTTGGAAGGATAGTGCGCCACCCACATATCGCAGAGAACAGAGAGTTTTTCGGCATCCAGTCGAGTTATCAACCAGTTTTTATAAGTATATATGCCGGGAAAATACTGATTTTCCGTCATAAATTCACAGTAGACCGTACACATCTGCATCAGCGTTTCTTTTTTGACGGATGCGAGGGAATCATCCTCCATGTCGAGGTAAATCGGGTATTCAAATTTTTTTCCGTCGAGATACTTTATCACGGCTTTGGCTTCGGTCAGCAGTTCCTCGACGGTCGTAGCGTAGGAGTAGAAGTAGCAACCGATGTCTAATCCGGCTTTGCGTGCGGCGGCGTAGTATTCCTCAAATTTTACGTCCTTGACATCGGAATAACCGACCCGAAGGATTACGAAATCAACGCCGGAGACGGCAAGAGAGGAGAAATTGACATTCCCGTCATGATAAGAGAGATCCACACCTCGGGAAAAAACCTTGTTTTCGTTGCCGCGAATTCCGGAAAAGATATTGGAATACCAAACATAGTCTCCTATGTAGCTGAATCCGCAATGGCAGGTATATACGGTACAACCCGTCTTTTGGAAGGAAGGAGGGATAACGGTCTTGACAAAGGTGTGACCGGTGGGTGCCACTTCCGCAGAACGATAATTGTACTTACAAGCGGTGCACTGCCATGTTGTATATCCTTTTTCCGAGCAAGTGGGAGGGATGACTTTGGAGGTCAGCGAGTGCGAGACGGAGGTGAAATCGGTTTTATAGGAATAAGAACAATGACTGCACTGATAAAGTGTGTGACCGAGTTCGGTACAGGTGGCGGGAACAACGGTTTTGGTAAAATTGTGACCGTTGGGAACGACCTGGGAGGTGCGGTAGTTATAGCCGCATGCACAGGTGTAAGTTGTATATCCCTCTTCTGTACAGGTTTGTGGCGTAATCTTTGAGGTGAAAGTATGACCGGTCGGTGCCGTAATATTTGAAGTGTATGCGTAATCGCACACAGAACAGGTATAAGAAGTAAAGCCTTGCTCGGTACAGGTTGGTGCTGTGACGACCGAAGTGAGTTTATGACCGGTCGGTGCTTTTATATTGCTTTTATAAGTATACCCACAGTCGAGGCAAACATGTTCGGTGAAGCCCTCCAGCGAGCAGTCGGGTTCAAAAACCGTGTCGGTAAGACGGGTGTGTTTGCAAGTCTCCGGTTCTGTTTGGGCGGGATTCTTGCCGCACGAGAACGCAAAAAAGGCAAGAAGGCATAAAACGGTGACAAACAGCAATTTTTTCTTCATTTTGGCATCCTTTCTTTTGACACGGGATAAATTTCAAAGACATGGAATTCATTTCATTATAACACAAAAAACAGCAGATTGCAAGAGCACATTCTCGTTTTTTCGATGTTCCATGCGTTTCCGGCTGGGGGAAAAGTCGAAAACAAAAAACCCCTCGGAAGGGGTTTTTGTGAGCGTGAATACTTATCTATTCTTGAAGCACTCGCTGCAGTAAACCGGACGATCGTCGCGCGGCTGGAAAGGAACCTGGCAAGGCTGACCGCAGCTTGCACATACTGCATCAAACATCTGACGTGTCTTAACTCCGCCTGCATTCTTACGGGCATCGCGGCACGCCTTGCAACGCTGAGGCTCATTTGTGAAGCCTTTTTCAGCATAAAATTCCTGCTCACCGGCAGTGAAAACGAATTCCTGTCCGCAATCCTTGCAGACCAATGTCTTGTCGTTGTACATGAAATACCTCTTTAATAATTTCGCAGTTTATCCTGCGGTTTAGGTATATCATACACCATTTTTTTTGGTCTGTCAAGAGGTTATCTAAAAAAAGTTAAATTATTTTTAATATTTTGTATAGTGTGGCAAAATACGGGAATTATCGGCATTTCAATCCCTTTTTTGAACGTCGGAATCGGGCTCGGCACGTAGTTTTTTGTAGCTTCGCAACAGAAGCGGAGTTTCGGCGACAAGCATACCGATCCAGCCGCAAAGATAGCTGAGAGGAAGTGCTTCAATGGACATATTCAAAAGAAACACGAGTGGCAGAGCGGCGACGATGCGGATGATAACATTGATAAAACTGCTTATCAGAGTTACCTTCAGATCGCCGATGCCGCGGAAATATCCCTGGATCCCGTTTGTTATCGCGGGAAGAATATACATAAAGGAAATCAGACGCAGATATTTTACACCGTGTGCGATGACTTCGGCACTGTCCTCGCGGGTGGCATCGACAAACAGCGTCATGAGTGGTGTTGCAAAAATATAAAAGAGGAGAAAAATTGCGATGCCGTATCCAATCTCAATCAACATTCCCGCGCGGAAACCTTCCCGCATTCGCTCTTTTTTGCCTGCACCGCGGTTTTGCGCCATCAGAGACATCATGGCATGACCGATGTTCTGCTCCGGGGTATACGCATAGTCGTCAATGCGATTGACGGCGGAAAAGGCGGCAGAAACGCTGACGCCCATGGTGTTGACGATTGTCTGCATTCCGATTTTGCCGAGTTGGACGGTTGCCTGTTGCATGGCAGAGACCCAGCCGTAGGCGACGGTTTTTTTGAGAAGTTGTCTGTCAAAAACCAGCCATTTCTTTCCGAGCCGCAGGATGGGAACGGCAAAACGGATATAAATAATACAACAAAGGCAACAGATGGCTTCACTGATAACGGTGGCAATGGCACAGCCCTTTGTTCCCATGTTCAGGACGATGACGAAGAAAAGATCACCGAATACATTAAGAGCAGCACTGATAATCAGAAACAGGAGAGGGGTACGGCTGTCCCCGAGTGCACGGAGTGTGGAAGAGAAGAAATTGTAGAGAAACGTGAAAAGCAGTCCTACAAAAATAATACGCAGATACTCTGTTGTCATATCCAGAATTTCGGGGTCGGTTTGCATGAAAACCAAAATCGGGCGGGCGAATAGGATACAGAGTACGCTCAGAACCGACGAAAAAACAACACCACCCAGCATGGTTGTGCTGATCTGACGATGCAGAGTGTCATAGTCTTTGGCACCGTACTGTGTTCCCATCAGGATAGAGGCACCCATACATAAGCCGTTGAGAAACAGGATCATCATGGTGACGACGGGATTACAGATTCCGACGGCGGCAAGTGCATCCTTTCCGACGAAATGACCGACGATGGCACTGTCGGCGGCGTTGTATGTAAGTTGAAACAGATTGCCGAGGACAATCGGCAAAGTAAAACCGATTAAAAGGGGAGTTACTTTCCCCCGGGTAAGATCTTTCGCCATATCAAAACCTCAATTCTATGCCTTTATTTATACCACAAACCGGGTTGCTTTTCAACAGAAAACCGAAAAAATGAGGGAATTTTTATATTTTGCGTGACAAAGAGGAACGAATGTGTTATAATATTGCGAAGAAAGTTTTGTTGGTTAAAGAGATTGGTAAAAGCAGATGCTTTGGACAAAAAATGAAATGTTTTAAGGAGCGGAACATGAATCAGAGCAGAAATGTCGGTTTTGAAAAGGTAGAATTGACAGCCGGCTTTTGGAAAGAGAAGCAGGAGATGGTGCGCCAAAGAACGATCCGGACGGTATATAATCGTTTTGCGGAAACGGGACGCATCGGAGCGTTTTCGTGCGACTGGAAGGAAGGCATGGATAAAAAGCCGCATTATTTTTGGGATTCCGATGTGGCAAAGTGGATCGAAGCGGTTGCATACATTACCGAAACAGAAAAAGCTCCCGAGCTTGAGGCGCTTGCCGATGCGGTGATAGACAATCTGGCGGCACATCAGGAACCGGACGGTTATTTCAATATTTATTTTACGGTTGTGGAGCCGGGACAACGATTCAAAAGACGCGGTTGCCATGAGTTGTATTGCGCGGGTCACTTGCTGGAGGCGGCGATTGCATATAAGAAGGCGACGGGGAAGGATAAGTTGTATGTCTGTATGCTGAAGTATATTGACCTCATTGACAGGGTTTTTCGCGTAGAAAAATCCGCCGCTTTTGTGACACCGGGACATGAAGAGATTGAATTGGCGTTGATGAAGCTATATGACGATACCGGCGAGAAACGGTATTTGGAATTGGCGGAATTCTTTGTGGACAACCGCGGAAGGAACGCCGATGACCGTTGTACGGGGGAGAGCAATCCCCGTTCGTTTCAGGATCAGGCTCCTGTACGGGAACAGACGACCGCTGAGGGACACGCTGTTCGTCTTTGCTATCTTTACAGTGGCGTCAGTGATGTAGTGGCGGCGACGGGAGACAAGGAGCTTCTTGCCGCATGTGAGCGTGTGTTTGACAATATCATAAACCGTCGGATGTACATAACCGGCGGCATCGGTTCGACGGCAGTCGGCGAGAATTTCGAGGATGACTGGATTTTGCCGAACGAAACTGCATACTGTGAAACCTGTGCCGCGATTTCTCTTGCCATGTTTGCCCGCCGGATGCAGATTTTGTCGAAAAATGCGAAATATGCCGACATTGTGGAACGTGTACTTTACAATGGGTTCCTTTCCGGTGTGTCGCTGGACGGAAATTCCTTCTTCTATGAAAATCCTTTGGAGATTACGCGTGCGCTTCGCCGACGCTGCAACGGAGGAAGAACCAAAATTCACTATCCGCTTATGCAAAGGGTAGAGGTTTTTGAATGTTCCTGCTGTCCGCCTAATATCTCCAGATTTATCCCTTCTGTTTCGGACATGGTTTATACGGTTGACGGAGATACGGTCCGCGTCAATCAGTTTATGCAAAGCGAGGCGGATTTCGACGGGATACAGTTAGAGATGCTGACGGATTTCCCGTTTTCCGGAAATGTGACTTTGCGGTATAAGGGAAAAGACGGAAGAATCGCTTTGCGTGTTCCGTCGTGGTGCAAGTCCTACAGATTGACAAAAAACGGGATGACTGTTGAGCCGGATGTGAAGGAAGGATATGCTTATGTTTCCGTTGCGTGCGGTGACTGTATCCTGTACAATATGGAAATGAAGCCGTTTCTTGTTTCGGCAAACCCGCTGGTTGCCGACGATACCGGACGGGCAGCACTCTGTTTCGGACCGTTTGTTTATTGCGCCGAAGCGGTGGATAACCCCGAATTCCATGACGGAAGCCGTATTTTAAAGGACATTGCGTTATCGCGGACCAGTCGGATGACAGTACATCACGATCCGGCGTTGGGGCTTCCCGTAATAGATGCCGAAGCGACTTGTCATAAACCGTCAACGGAGCTTTACAGTGCCGACGGTTATGAGACCGAAACCAAGATCGTTCGCTTTATTCCTTATCACGCATTCGGCAATCGCGGCGAGTCGGACAACATTGTTTGGATAAGGGAGATATAAATTCATGTTTCAAACCAAAATTGCCGTGATCGGTGCCGGACATGCCGGGATCGAAGCGGCTTTGGCGTCTGCCAGAATGGGAGTGGACACGGTGCTTTTCACAATGTCGCTCGATTCCATCGGAAATATGCCATGCAATCCTTCGATTGGCGGCACGGCAAAGGGAACTCTTGTTTTTGAGATTGATGCTCTCGGCGGCGAAATGGGACGCGCGGCAGATGCCGTCACCCTTCAATCGCGTACTCTCAATACCGGAAAAGGCGCGGCGGTTCGCTCCAAACGGGTGCAGGCTGACAGGGCCGGGTATCATGCTCTGATGAAGCACACGCTGGAAACCGAGCCGAATCTTCGGATTGTACAGGCAGAGATCGTGGATCTTACGACCGAGGTTCATGAGGACGGAAAAAAACATTTGCGTTCTTTGATTACACGTCTCGGTGAAGAATGGGGATGTGAATGTGCAGTTTTCTGTACGGGAACTTACCTTGAAAGTCGCATCTTTGTGGGAGATAAAAACTATGAAAGCGGTCCCGATGGATTTCTTGCCGCCAAGGGACTCTCGTCCGCACTGGAGAGGGAAGGCATCCGTCTTATGCGTTTTAAGACGGGAACGCCGGCACGTGTAAACCGTTCGACGATTGACTTTTCAGAATTGGAAGAACAGCCCGGAGAGGAAACGATTACTCCCTATTGTGCCGACCATAATGAGGACTGTTTTGCGCGTCTTGATCAGGTTCCGTGTCATATTGTGTATACCAATTCCGAAACACATCGGATTATACGGGAAAATATCAAACGTTCCGCCATGTATTCGGGGCAGATTCACGGTACAGGACCGAGATATTGTCCGTCAATTGAGGACAAATTAGTGAGGTTTGCGGATAAGGAGAGACATCAACTTTTTGTTGAACCGCTCGGACGTGACACCGAGGAAATGTATATTCAGGGGTTTTCCACATCGCTTCCGACAGATGTTCAACATGCCATGCTCCGCTCGCTGAAGGGGTTTGAGCACGCCGAGATTATGCGTTATGCCTACGCGATTGAATATGATTGCGCCGATCCGCTCGGACTTTCTTTCACACTGGAATTTAAGAATATCGGAGGATTGTTCGGAGCCGGGCAGTTCAACGGAACTTCCGGTTACGAGGAAGCGGCGGCACAAGGACTTGTGGCGGGCATCAATGCGGCACTCAAGGTGCGGGGGGAGGACCCGATGATCCTGCCGCGTTCCGGCAGTTATATCGGTACACTGATTGACGATTTGGTGATTAAAGGGACGAAGGAACCTTATCGCATGATGACATCGCGTTCGGAATATCGTTTGCTTTTGCGGCAGGACAATGCCGATGCACGTCTGACTCCGATCGGACATCGTGTGGGGTTGATTGGTGAGGAACGGTATGCCGCATTCCAAAAGAAGCAGGAGCAAATCCGCGATGAGGAAAAACGTTTGGAAAAGACCTATCTTTCCCCGATCGCACTTGACGGATTTTTGTCGGAACACGGATTGCCTCCGGTTACAACGGGGGTGTCGCTTGCCGATTTGTTGCGGCGACCGCAGATCACATATGATGCTCTTGCTACTGTTGATCCGACCCGTCCGACACTTTCCCGGCGTGTTCGGGATGCTGTTGAAGTAGAAGTTAAATATGAAGGCTACATCAAAAGGCAAGTTGCGGAGGTTGCCCGCCAACAGAAACTGGAGAATAAGCATTTGCCGGAAAACATGGATTATGCGGCGGTAAAAGGACTCAGGCTTGAAGCCGTGCAAAAGCTGACCGCGGTCCGCCCCGCTACGATTGCAGAGGCATCGCGTATCAGTGGGGTCAGCCCTGCCGACATTTCGGTTCTTTTGATTTATCTCAGTTGAATAAAAAACAGTCGTTCCCGAATAGCTTCGGGAACGACTGTTTTTTATTTTCAGAGCGGTTTTTTGGGACAACTCCTTTGATTGATCCGTAAATCAGCCGGAAACGCTTTCGAGAGCCGTCAGCAGATCGGCAAGCGCGCTTTCATAAGCGGTTTTGTTTGAGTCAATCTTTTGCTGAATATCTGCGGAAGCCGAGACATCGCGGAAGATCGAACCAACACCGGCGATACTCTTAGTGGAGTAAGCAAAGCCGAAATCGGCAACGAAGGATTTCAGAATCAAATCATACATTTCGGCATCGGGCTGATCTTTGGAGTAAATACCCTGAAGAACCGTGGAGTAGTAGGTCGGAGTTACATCTTTATAAGAGGTGGCAGCCAGCAACTCAATTGTAGCACCGACAACTGCTGCCTTTTCATCGGTGAGGTTGGAGCAGAGAACCAAGAAGGAGGAGTTGTTACAGAAGATGGTACGGTAATCTTCCTGATCTTCTTCATATTTCGGCATGGGAAGCACGCCGTAGTTGACGGTAGATTCTCTCATGGAAGCACCATGGTTAAGGTAAACGCGACCAAACAGCTCGTTTCCGTTTTGCAGAGATGTTTCGGTACATTTTGCTGTCAAGCCGGAAGAACCATAGGAACCCTGTGTTCCGATGTAGAGCTTTTTCACGGCTTCGTAAGCGGGGATGGTATTGGGATTGCTGATCAAAGCAAGTTCCGGTTCACCGAATGCGTTCATCTCGGTGATGTTCAAGCCCAGTGAATAGATCCAGCAGTCCATACCGCCATCTGCGGGGCCTCCGAGTGCGCTCCAACCCATAACGTCACCGTCGTCGATGACACCGTTGGAGTTGTTGTCATCCCATACTTGGGAGACATAATCGGTCAAGAGTCCGATTGTCCATTTTCCGTCTTTGACGGTCTGATAAAGAGAAGTGATTCCCGCATCGGGGAATTTCTCATTGAACAGATCCTTGTTGAAGAACAGGCAGTAGCCCTGTGCGGTTTCGGAAATGAGCATATCGCCCGCAAGGAAGAACAGAGAACCGTATGTAGTCAATTCGCTGACAAGTGTCTGATTCCACCAAGGTTTTTCCAGATTGACATAACCGTTTCCGTATTCCTTGGAGATCATGTTAAAGTCGTAGTAGATACCGTCTTTTGCAAGTGCGGAGGACTGCGATGCGTAGATTGCGGCACCGTCATAGTCACCTGTGTTGGTAAGCACCGAGGTAGAGAGAGCCTGATTCCAAGTGGATATAATACTGTAACTTCCGTCCAGACCGATCGTTTTGATGTTGACACCAAGGCGATTTTCCACATCAATATTGCGATAGTGGATGGCATCATAGAGAGTGTCATTCAACAATTCCTCGCAAGCCAACTCATATTTCCAAAGATCGACGTCGTTACGGTAAAGGAAGGTTACGTCCTGCTTGCCGCCGTAGTTAAGATCGGTGGGAACATTGTCCTTAATGGCGTTACGTCCGGTCTCGTCCACAGTATCGGAACCGGTGGAAGGCTTTTTGGTGTCGGTAGATGTCTCCTTATCGCCGTTGCAGGAAGCGAAGCAAACCGCTACCATCAGACATGCAAGAACGAGACAAAGAATTTTTGAAAATGATTTCATTGTTTTTTCCTTTCTGAAAAATTATACCATCTTATATGATAATTATACCATTTTCTTTTCGTCCTGTCAAGCACAATTCGGGAAAAATCATAAGAGCGATCTTGGAAACAATTGACAGACAATGGAAAATGTGATATAATCATTTTTGTAAAGAATCTGTCGAATCGAAATCGATATTCGGACAGAGCAAAGGGGGTATCTAATTTTATGGAAAGAAAACACAATCGTCTGATTTCATGGTTTTCGCTGTTTCTCGCGGTGATTTTTGTTGTGTCCTGCATAACGGTGATATCGACAGCGGCAGCGGACATGGCAACGGTCGGTCGGGAAAACAGCGCGGATTTTCTGTCGTTTCAGACGGCGAAGCCCGACGAAAACGGAAAATTCAATATGAGGCTGATAGCGGGGACGAACAGTCTTTTATATCGGAATTTCGGGTACCGTATTATCCTTATCCGTAAGGATGAGGACGGAAATCCTGTGGCAAACGAACTTCAGGGAACTGATGTCAGAGCTTACACTTCGGTTTACGGAGGAGGATGCTCTTATAATATCATGGACACTTTCGGATATCAGTATGCCTGCATTGCGACGGTGACGGGATTGGATTTCGATTCTTCTTATCTCGAAATGGTGATTCGTCCCTACATTACGGAGCCGGATGGCTCGCGGAAATACGGCAAAACGGCACATTTGCTCTATACCGGAGAAACCGATGAGAACGGATATCCCACATTTCAGAGCATAGCAAAAGAATCCAAAACGGATTCGCTGTATCTGATGGCTTCGGATGACTCCTATGTCAAGTATAATGAAACGACTGAAATTCACGGTGCGGAAAGTACTTTAGGGGTCAAGACCAACGGAACTGTCTCCAAATACGGAGGAAATACGCGTTTTGCGTACATTCGGTTTGAATTGACACAGACATACAAAGACGCTTTTCTGACGGCGGACAGAGCGGTGAATCTGACACTTACCCCTTCTTCCGTTCTTTCCCTCAGTTCCGGCGGGTATAATGTACTGGAGGTTTATCTGACCGATGCGGATTGGACGGAGGAAACGTTGACAAACCAAAATCAACCCGCCGTCGGAAGCAAGGTCGGGGAGATTGCACTGAACGGAAATTCCGTCTGCAAATTGGATGTGACAAGTGCGGTGAGGACAGCAATCGAAAGCGGAGCTTCGGCAATTTCCTTTCGTCTTTCCGGCATTTATGAGGATGGAAGCAATATCAATCAGTTTTATTCCAAGGAGTCCTCTTCCAATAAGGCACCATGCCTGAGTTCCGCAGATGATGTGATTTTTCCTTACGAGCTCAACTTTGATAAGCAAAACAATCTTGGATATGAACCGTGGGCATATGCGGAGCAACTTGTTGCAGAATGGCTTGCTACCGAAAAGGATAACATCTACAGCGGTGGGCAAAGTGATGTTCTCAATTTGAATAACACGTCGGGACCTGCCCGTGTCGCCGGACAGACACCGCAAGGTGCATACAGTGTAAAAATTGAGGGATGTGGTTCCGGTAACCCTCCCACTCCCTCTTTCAAGACCTATTATGCACGCACGTTGGATTCTCTGACGGCAAATGGCGGATATACGCAGGCAACCGGCTCTGCTGTCACGCAGTATGACGAATACGGCGGTATCACCAATGCAGGATTTGTCGGAAACGCGACCGGATTTTATCATACCGAGGAACATGGCGGACGTATTTATATCATCGATCCGATCGGCAACCCCTACTTTGTCTGCGGGGTCAACACACTGAATACCGGTTCCTCGACCAATCAGCAGACGCTGTCTAAAAACAGATTTGGCTCGGCTTATTGGTCCACGATCACCACGCAACTCCGCTCTTTCGGCATCAATCTGGCGACGGGGACTACCGGCGGATATACGACACCAACCGAAAACTATCTCAGTGGAATTGTGGGAGTCCAAGGGATTTCCTCATATATGAGAGAGCTTGGCTTGACCACCTCCACGGGCGGTTCTTCCACTTTCCTGTATGGAAATACCATGAATGTTTTTGATCCGGATTTCCTTAGTTTTACCGAGACAAAGAATAAGGGAACTCTGGAAAGTTACAAAAACAATAAGAAAATTTTGGGGTATACTTCGGATAACGAACTGCCCGACCAAAACACGCTTTTGGATCAGTACCTGAATTTGGATTGTTCGGTTCCCGTCAATGCCTTCTCTTATGCGACTGCATGGACGTGGCTGTCAGCAAGAACCGGCAATTTGATTCCCGATAAAGCGGGAGATGTGAACGATACCCTTCGTGAAGAATTCAAGGCATTTGTGTTTGGAAGACTGTTCAAAACGATTTCCGCTCAAATAGAGAAATATGACGGCAACCATATGTATATCGGTACCCGTGCCAATGGCGGAAACAGAAACAGTGAAGGTTATCTTCGTGCCGCGGGACGCTATTGCGAGGTGTTGACAATCAATATGTATGACGGTCTTGAACCGGCAAGTGATAAGATTGCCGCTATCTATCGTTATTCGGGAAGACCTTTCATTGTCACCGAATTTTATTCCAAAGCGCAGGAATCTTATGATGCGAACGGTCAACTTCTTGCTAACCAACAAAATGCAGGATGGCTTGTCAAGACACAGAGTGACCGTGCGGTTTACTATCAGAACTATACCCTCTTGCTTTTGGAATCCAAATACTGTGCCGGTTGGCTGTGGTTCCGTTTCCAGGACAATGACCAATCGCTGTTTACCGTTAAAACCGATGACGGAAAGACTTTTACGAATCTCAGAGTTTGGGAAAAGGGAGCCGGACGCAAGATCAGAAGTTTTATTCTTCCCGATTGTAAAGACGGTGCCACGACAGAACTGGTTCAGCTCTCTGCGGAAACAGAAGTGGCGATGGGGAGTCCGGTCTCCGGCATTCAGATTTCTTATTACGAAAATGGCGTGAAGAAAACTACGCAGGGAAAGATTACCATGACTTATAAGGGCGAGACGGACACATCGGGACTAGGTTCCAACAAAGGACTTGTAGACGATAACTTTAACTTCTATACAAGAGGAGACGATCCTTCGGCTTCGCTTCAGGTTTGTGACGCAATCAAACTGATTGGCGACAATTTGATTTCATTGATTCATTATTTTGATAATTTGCACGCCAATTGAGTGTAAAAAAACAAGCAGGGCTTTTTGAGGAAAGTTCCTGCTTGTTTTTTGAACTTTGCACCCGAAATCGGATTGTTTTTTCGATTTCGGGCTATTTGTTTTTTTGGTGGCATAAGATGAACGGGAGTAGCTTTTGTGAAACGGAGAAATCTATGAAAATATGGAAAATCATGTTGGTTATTGTCGTATTGATGTCACTGTGTTCCTGCGGAAGCGGAAAAAAGATGCCGATAGAGGTTGTCAGCGATGCTGTTGCCGGATGTGCCTTGCCGGCGGGCGTGATTTACGATTCTCACGTGGGGAGCGATAGTGAAGGATATCTTTCGGAACATCTTTTGAAAACATTATTTGGTGAGTGCGGAGAAAACATGAAACAGGTGGAGTCTTGTGCCATTTATATGACAGCAAAACAGGATGTTTGTGAAGCGGCAGTGTTTCGGTGTTATTCGTCGGCGGGAACGGGGGAGATCGTGGAAATGTGCCTGTACCGTTCCGGAATTTTGGAGCGGTATGCTCCGGATACTAAAACGGGAATTACGGTTTGCGGAAGATATGTTTTTTGGGCGGCAGGGAAGAACGCCGACGGAATTATCTCTGCGTTGAAACGTGCGGCTCGTTCCGGTTAGGTTAAAAGATGTCGTGAAGAAGTTTTGGCGGAAACGTGTGATTCTTTTGATAAATGGGTGTAAAATCGCGAAGAAAAGAGAAGTGTTGATGAAACGGATTCACATTTTGTGAAGTTGTAGAGAGACTCTTCATTCTCCGTTTTTTATAAAAAACGGGGAATGCGTCGGTTTGTTTATGGATGGAGGCTGTTATTGCTCTGATTTTTTGATGATAAAAACAAAACGGCACAGCAATTCATGCTGTGCCGTTTTCTGTTATACGCAATCGACAAATGTATCATACATGGAGATTGCGTTGTTTGCTCAACTCAGCTTTGCAGCGTTGATCTTAATGCCGGGTCCCATCGTAGATGCGATTACGCAACTCTTGATGTACTGACCTTTGGATGCGGCGGGCTTTGCTTTGAGAATAGCACCCATCAGAGCGTCGAAGTTCTCTGTGAGTTTTCCTTCACCGAAGGAAGCCTTACCGATAGGGCAGTGAATGATATTGGTCTTGTCCAAACGGTACTCAATCTTACCTGCTTTGGCTTCTTTGACGGCACGGGCAACATCGGTGGTAACCGTTCCTGCCTTCGGGTTCGGCATAAGTCCTTTCGGACCAAGAACCTTACCGAGACGACCGACAACACCCATCATGTCCGGACTTGCGATAACGACATCAAAGTCGAACCAGTTTTCCTTCATGATCTTTTCAACAAGATCAAGTTCGCCTACATAATCTGCACCGGCATCCTTAGCAGCGGTAGCT
>CAKSSY010000018.1 GCA_934489945.1 uncultured Eubacteriales bacterium | reverse complement strand
GTATTACGAATCCGGCTACGGACCGTCTGTCAACGCACATTACCGGAGCGTGGTCGTTACATCCGAATGCCTGAGACTTTCGGACAGGGATTTTGCATCAAATCCAAACTCAATGCCACGGGTCGCAAACGTGTGGCGCAGGACATGAAAGGTATATCCTTCAAAACCGTTTCGTCTCAGAAAGCACTCGTACCGCGTATGCGACTCTGACGGCTTGTCCGTACTGATAAAGGAGATAATGATTGTCATCTCCACGGCGTGCTTTCCGATAACGGTACAGTGCCTTCGGAAGCGGAATCATTCGTCGGGATGTATCGGTTGTCGGCTCACTGATAATCACCTTTGTTTTTTATCTCGTCAGTGGAGCAAGATCGGAGCTCCGTTCTACCGTGCGATGAATTTGTAAGGTGGATGATCTAAAGTTAAAATTGCCCCAACGCAGCCCGCAAAGATTGCCGTTGCGAATGCCGGTATGTAAGGTAAGCAGAAATCCGAGACAGATACTTTCGTCGGGATGCAGCCGATATTCTGACAACGAATTGACAATGAAATTTTGTCAGATTCTGCCGTCGAATTCAATATATTAAATTTTCATACATGGCTGAATTTGAAAACTGGGTGCAATTTCCTCCGCTTGACCGAAAGAATTCACAGATGGCTATTGACAAATTCGTACTCTTATAGTATTATATAATGGACGTACATGGAAAGTATAGAAAGGATTTTGCTTTTCTGTATTGTGAAGTACGAAACTTCATGACACACTTGCTCTTTTGTGTTTTTATGTGGAGGTAGGTAGGAAGTGAGAATCGGTGCAGCCATCTATCAGCACACCGACGGACGGTGGGAAGCACGGTACCGCAAGGGCAGAAAGCCGGACGGTACCGTGCTTTACGGCTCGGTTTATGGGAAAACCTACGAGGAAGCCGAACGGAAGCGGGCGGAGTTGCTACAGGAGCTTGCACTGCGGGCTGCAAACGGTGAGTCTGAGGAAGCGGTAGCGATCTCCGAGATCAATCAAAGCGTCCGTGATTTCTATGCCGTCGTGCCGAAAGGAAAGAACGCATTTCCCGAACCGCTGACCGATGAAATGGTAGAGGAACTGATCCCATACATCCATGAATGTTATCCGGGACTCCGGCTTTCCGTTTGCTTGGCACTTTATATGGGCTTAGCAAGTGATGTGCTTGCCACATTAAAGTGGTCGGATATGGATTCTGATGCCGGCACGTTGCTCATCTCCCATGTCATGGTGGATGCCAAACATATGCTCGGTACGGTCGTTCCTTGCGAAAAACGGGTGCTTCCTATCCCGAAGATTATTTATGACTTTATCGACCTTCCCGCGATCGTGAGACGTGAAGGTGATCACTACATTCTGACAAGAAACGGAGAACGCATCAAAAGTCTGCGCTCCGAAAAGCTCCTATGGCTGAAAGCTATGTCGGTTTACGGATATACGGGTGGCTTAACTCCCGAAATTCTCCGGGCGACTTTTATCCGACAGTGTTTTGAAAAGGGAATCAACTTTGAGACGGTATCTCGTTTTACAGGACTGACGGTTCCCATTTTGCGGACAAAGTACGGTCATTTTGCGAAGGCGAACTTGGAGATTCCAAATGCTATTTACGAAACGTCGGGTCTTGACGCTGTGACGGGGAAGCAGATGAATCTGCTGATTCTCGGTGCCGGCAGTCACGGTCATGCTGTATGTGAGATTGCGGATCGTCTCGGGATTTTTCAGAAAATATCGTTTCTGGACGATAGCATCACCGGTGACGGTATCATCGGTAGGATTGGTGACGTTCTGGATTACCGAAAAGAATACCCCCTGTGTTTCGTTGCTATCGGCAACAACGAACGACGCAAGGAACTTGCCGAGAAGGTGACCAAGGCGGGGTTTATCACGCCGAGACTGATCAGCTCCGAAACTTCGGTTGCGAGAGGCGTAGTCATCGGGCAGGGCACCATTGTCATGCCACAGGCAACCATTAATTCCGGGGCAAAAATCGGAGATTTTTGTATCATTGCCAGCAACTCGCTGATCGGCTTCAACGTCACGGTGGAGAGTTACGCGCATTGTGATTGCGCGTCTGTGGTGATGAAGGATTGTACCGTTTCCACGCTGATGACTGTGGAGAGCGGAGAAATTGTGAAAGAAAAACAAGCGACTCATTGAAACTACTATCAGGTGTCCGAAAGGTGGGAATAGGAAGGTATGATTACTCCATTCAAAAACAGGATTTGGCTTGCGACGCCGACCATGCATGGTGAAGAACTGAAATACATGACAGAGGCGTATGAAACAAACTGGATGTCCACGGTCGGTGCGAACATCAACGAAGTCGAGCGCGTTGCCGCCGAGAAAGCCGGGATGAAATATGCCGTTGCTCTTTCAGCTTGCACCGCGGCACTTCACCTTTGCGTGAAATCTGCCGGTGAAAAGTTGTACGGAAAGCCTGCAATCAGCCACGGTGCGCTGGAGGGCAAGCGCGTGTTCTGCTCGGATATGACTTTTGACGCGACGCTCAATCCCGTTGTTTACGAAGGCGGTATTCCCGTATTTATTGATACCGAAGCCGAGTCATGGAACATGGATCCTGTTGCGCTGGAAAAGGCATTTGAAATGTACCCGGATGTGAAACTCGTCGTTTGCGCTGAGTTATACGGTTTTCCCGGACGCATTGATCTAATTAAGCAAATTTGCGAAAAACACGGCGCGCTTTTGATTGAGGATGCCGCCGAGGCAATGGGGGCGATGTTGAACGGCAAGCAGTGCGGCTCTTTCGGGGATTATTCCGCCATCAGTTACAACGGAAACAAAATTATCACCGGTTCTGCCGGCGGTTGCTTACTTACCAATGATATTGGGGTTGCCAACAAGGTGCGTAAGTGGTCAACACAAGCACGTGAAAACGCCCCGTGGTATCAGCACGAAGAGGTCGGTTACAACTACCGCATGAGCAATGTGGTTGCCGGCGTTATCCGCGGTCAATATCCGCATTTGGAAGAGCATATTGCACAGAAAAAAGCGATTTATGATCGTTATCGCGACGGTTTGAAAGATCTTCCGATTCATATGAATCCGATTATCGACGGTGCTATGCCGAACTATTGGCTGTCCGCTTTGATTATCGAAAAAGACTATATGTGCAAGCAGGTCCGAGACGATTCCAAAGCCCTCTACATACATGAAAAAGGCAAAACCTGCCCGACTGAAATTTTGGAGACGCTTGCCAGTCTTAACGCCGAGGGCAGACCGATCTGGAAACCTATGCATATGCAGCCGATGTACCGTATGCATGAGGCTGTCGGCAGAGAAGGTACGCTTCGTTGTTGTACAAACGCCTATATCGCAGGTGGTGTGACAGATGTTGGTGCAGATATATTTGAACGCGGCTGTTGCTTGCCAAGTGATAATAAGATGACAGAGGAAGATCAGGCAAAGGTGATTGAGATTATCAAGAGCTGTTTCAATTAAATTTATCAAGGGGTTACATATATGTACGCGAAGTTTTGGAAAAGATTTTTGGATCTCACCTTGTCCTTGCTGGCACTGATCGTACTGTCACCTGTTCTTTTCGTCTTGATTATAGTCGGCGCAATTGCGATGAGAGGAAATCCGTTCTTTGTTCAACCTCGTCCCGGGAAGAAAGATAAGGACGGGCGCGAAAAAATTTTCTATTTAATTAAGCTGCGATCAATGAATAACAAACGTGGGGAAACCGGCGAACTCCTTCCTGACGATCAGCGTCTCGGACGCTACGGAGCGTTCTTGCGCAGCACTTCCCTTGATGAACTGCCGTCTTTGGTTAACATCGTGTTGGCTCAACTCTCGATAGTCGGTCCACGCCCGTTTTTGGTTCGGGATTGTGTGTTTTTGACCGACGAACAACGCCGCCGTCATGATGTGCGCCCCGGTCTTACAGGACTTGCGCAGGTGAATGGACGTAACAACATCACATGGGAGCAGAAATTTGAATACGACTTGCAGTATATCGACAGAGGTATTACTTTCAAGGGCGATTTAATGATAATCCTGAAAACGGTCGCAAAAGTCATCAAACGAAGCGATATTGTCCGCGAAGGAACCGTGTCGGATATGGACTACGGCGATTGGCTCATGATGGAAGGAAAAGTCGATCAGGCTACATACGATGAAAAGCAGGAAGAAGCAAGAGAATTGCTGAAAATGTAGACGAAGGGAAGCGAACATTGATGAAAAAAACGTTATGGCAAAAGGTGAGAGCTTTCTTTCGCAAATGGATGAGCGCAAAGATTATTCCGCATATGGTTCTGAACGGGTGGCGCATTTTCTTCTATCGGCTTTGCGGTTACAACATAGGAAAAAATGTATTTATCGGCATGAGATGCTATCTGGATGATCTGGAACCGCATATGTTTACGGTGGAAGATGACTGTATTATTTCCTATGGCGTGTTTTTTGCCTGTCACGGTCGGAATCAGCAACACACCCCGATTACGATAAAGAAAGGCGCATATATCGGAATGCGGGCGAATGTCATATCCGGAAAGACCGGAGTTACGATCGGTGAAAATGCTGTGATCGGAGCCTGTACATTGGTCAATAAGGACATTCCGGATGGGGCAACTGCCGTTGGTGTACCGTGCAGAATTCTCGGGAACGGAGAAGAAAAATGAACGAATTGGTTTCCATCATTATGCCGTCGTACAACACGGCAAAATTTATATCCGAAACGATAGAATCCGTATCGGCACAAACGTATCCGAATTGGGAATTGATTATTGTGGACGACTGCTCCACCGATGATACCGATGCGGTTGTCCGCCCCTATCTTGTGGATGATCGGATTCGTTACATAAAAAACGAAAAAAACAGCGGCGCGGCGGTATCCAGAAACCGCGCATTACGTGAGGCAAAAGGAAAATGGGTTGCGTTTCTTGACAGCGATGATTTGTGGTTTCCGGAAAAGTTGGAAAAACAAATTTCATTTATGAAGAAAAATGACTACCACTTTTCCTATACGAACTATATTGAAATAGATGAAAACGCCAATCCGAACGGGCGGAGCGTGACAGGACCGAAGAAAGTTACTAGACATGGCATGTATAATTATTGTTGGATGGGATGCTTGACGGTGATGTATGACGTGGAAACCGTTGGGGTGATTCAGATTGCGGACATCAAAAAGAACAACGACTATGCTATGTGGCTGAAAGCATGTAAAAAGGCGGATTGCTATCTTTTGGATGAGGTGCTCGCAAAGTACAGAAAACGGAGCGGTTCCATCAGCAATCACGGATACACAAAACTGATCAAATGGCACTATAAACTGTATCGGGAGGCGGAACAGAGAAGTCCGCTTGTTTCTGCTGTTCTTACTCTCAGGAATCTGTTCTGGGGTGTTCTGAAAAAAATCAGATATGTAAAGGGGTGACTTTGTGTCGGCAAAGGTAAGCGTACTCGGACACTTCGGTGGGGGAGAAACCCTTCTGAACGGACAAACGGTAAAAACCAAAATCATCACCGAAGAATTGCAAAGAAGATTCGGGCGGGAACAGGTTTTGAAAATTGACACGCATGGGGGATGGAAAACGCTTGTAAAAGCACCGTTCCAAACAATTTCCGCACTGAAAAACAGTAGAAATATTCTGATTTTTCCGGCGCAAAACGGATTGAGGATATACGCACCTCTGCTATCTTTTTTTCGTCATTTTTTTAATGGCAGAAAATTGCATTACGTTGTGATTGGCGGTTGGCTTCCGCAGTTTTTGACGAAACGGAAGGGGCTTGCAAAAGCACTGAAAAATTTCGACGGAATCTATGTGGAAACAGGCACCATGAAAAGCGCATTGGAGGCACAGGGCTTTCACAATGTATTGGTTATGCCCAACTGCAAAAAGCTGACGGTGCTTTCTGAAAATGAACTTGTTTATCCGCAAGGAGTGCCGTATAAGCTTTGCACCTTTTCTCGTGTAATGCGTGAAAAAGGAATTGAGGACGCTGTTAAGACGGTGATCGAAGTGAATCAAAGTTTGGGACGCACTGTATTTTCTTTGGATATATACGGTCAGGTGGATGAAAACCAGACTGATTGGTTTGAGGAATTGCGAAAAATCTTTCCGGATTACATTCGTTACGGTGGTTTGATACCGTTTGATCGAAGTGTGGAGACGCTGAAAGAATACTTTGCGTTGTTGTTTCCCACGTATTACGAGGGGGAAGGTTTTGCGGGTACACTCATTGATGCGTATTCTGCGGGCGTTCCGGTGATTGCAAGTGATTGGAAATACAATACGGAACTTGTGAATGAAAGTGTCGGATATGTCTATAAGACACGGGATAATGTCGCACTTGCAGAATTGCTGAACGCAGTGGCGACAGATCCGACTATGATACTGAAAAAGAAAAAAACTTGTTTGTATGAGGCGGAGAAATATAAGATTGAGAAAGCGGTCAGCGTATTGCTTGATCGGATAGAAGGCGATTGAATATGGGCGTTTCCCTTTACAAAATCAAGAAATGGTATAGGATGCTGGCGGGAAAGAGCATTTCTCACGTGAACCAAGGCGAGGGAACCTGCTATTCCAAAACCGAGGTGGCAGGGTATTACAATGATTTGACAGAAAAAGTGACGCGGGACAATCCTGATATCCTTGTCCCAAAATATCACGTAGATACAGGGGAAGAAATCTATTTTTCCATCGGGATTTTTCAATATGGGTTGGCTGCTTATGACCTGTATCTGAAATCAGGCGAGGATACATACAAGAAGAAACTTCTTGCTTGCGCTGATTGGGCGGTGGAAAATCAGCAGGAGGACGGGGGCTGGGTGACGTTTGTTTACAAGAATCCGGAGCATCCCTATTCATCCATGGCACAGGGAGAGGGAATTTCCCTGCTCATCCGCGCACATATTGTGACCCGGGAGGAAAAATATATCCGTGCTGCGGACAGGGCCAAGAATTTTATGCTGAAACCGATTCCGGATGGCGGCACGACCGGATATGAAAACGGAGATGTGCTTCTTTATGAAACAACCTGCAATCCCGTTATATTGAACGGATGGATTTTTTCACTGTGGGGTTTATATGACTACGTCAAATATACTGACGACGGGAGTGTAAAGGACGTTCTTGCAGCCACGCTTGCGTCGTTGAAAAAACGGCTTCCGGATTTTGATATGAAATATTGGAGCAGATATGAAGACGGAAAGCGCATTTGCAGTCCGTTTTATCACAAGCTTCATATCGCACAGCTCAGAGTGATGTATGATCTTTTCGGAGAGGAAATTTATAAAGAATATGCCGATAAATGGGAAAGCTATCAAAAGAGCTTTTGGAAGCCGAAGAGAGCGTTTGTGAAAAAGGCATTGCAAAAAATATCGGAATGAGGAGAAAATATGGTTGTATACGTATCGCCGGCAGAATTGAACGGGGGGATTCTGCAATTTTCGACATCTATTGCGCGGGAAACAAGGACATTGACGGAATGCCGGTTGTTTTTGCCGGATGTCGTTGAGGAAAGTTTATATCGGGATATCGCGGACTGCGTCGTTCCTTATGTCAAAGCAAAGACGTTGAAGGGCAACAGCAAGGAGATTCTTTGTGTTGCAGAACAAATCATGTCGCTTTTGCCGGATGTCGTAATTTTTACGGAAGACTCTATTCTGATGCAACAACTCAATAAGATTCTGAATCAAAACGCAGTCAGAACCGCGATGGTGGTTCATGATGTACAGCATCATCCGTACCGGAAAATGGGGGCAAGAAGAATTTTGGTCGATGTTCTTCGTAGGCGAATGACCCGGAAAACCATAAAATGTACTGATAAAATCATTTTGCTTTCCGCCAATTCCGAGGAGGCGTTCCGAAAGGAATACGGGGCGAAGAATACGGTGGTGTTCCGATTGCCGGCTCATATCCCGGAAGCGGCACCGCAAAAACCGTCGGAAATCGGGGACGAGAAAAGAAATTTCTTCCTGTTCTTCGGGCGAATAGACAAATATAAAGGAATCGGCACGCTTTGCCGGGCATACAGTGCATTAACGGAGGATCTCAAAGCGAAAACCGAATTGGTTATTGCCGGAAAGGGGCAGTTGTCGGAGGAGGAAAGCCGCTTGATTCGCTCCGAGTGCCACATCAAGCCAATTATCCGTTTTATCACCGACAGCGAAATGGTATGGCTTTTCCGGAACGCCGTGTCCGTTGTAATGCCTTACACAGAAGCCTCTCAAAGCGGTGTTCTTCCTATTGCATACAAGTTCGGGAAGCCGGTTGTAGTTTCCGATCTGCGGGGGCTGACGGAAAATGTGGTAGACGGAAAGACGGGGTATGTATTCAGATCGGTGGAGGAGCTGTCGGAAATTTTGCGCCGGCTTAACAGTGCGGATTTTCCGGTGTCCGAAACGGCAATATCCGAATACTATCAGAAAAACTTCTTGTGGAAGAACAATCTTGAGGTGCTGTTAAAATTATTGTGTGTGAGAATAAGGAATGAATCATAATATGAAAGCAAAGATTGTCCCCGGCGTAAAAAACGGCATGATTGCGTATCCTGCCATCCTTTCACTGGTGTTATATGTTTTTTGTTACCAGTTTGCGTATCCGTTCAGTTCTACGTTTTTTTTGTATATCGCTTTTGCGGGTCTTGTTGTGTGGCTGATTTTTGGTCAGAAGATATACCTGTCAACGCAGATGTTGCTGATGGGTCTGGTTACGTTGGTTTCGGCGGTGGGGGTCGTTTATACAGACAATCCGGCGAAAGGAAACAGAGAGGCAATTCTTACTGCCGTGACGTTTGTTTTCCTCATTGCACTTGCACAGGACAACGCTTTGCTTGGCAAGCTGAAGAAAATCGTCTGCGTGTGTTCTTTTGCCGTTCTGGTCGGCGTGATGCTTCAATATCTGTTCAGCGATACTGTCAACAACCTTTTGGGCAATCTGCTTCGGGCGGACTGCTATGAACACCTGATGTGGTCCTATACTGTGGACGGTGCGTATGCGGGCTTTTCCGCCTATACAGCAGATGCTGCGTATTTTATTGCCGTGTTATTCGGATTTATGATATTCGGATGGTTGCAGAATCCCCAAATGCCGGTTCGGAACAAGGTGTTTCGGCTGGTCGTGGGAGGATTGTCGGTTTTTGCTGTGATTTTGACCAGCAAGCGCGGCGTGGCGGTTGCTTTATTGATTGCATTGGTGATGACCTATATGATTTGGAAAAGGATGTCCGTGAAAACAATCGTCAAAATGATTTTGCTGATTGTCGTATGCGGAATTGTTCTCTTTCTATTAAGCCAACAAAATGAAATTGTCCGGGGGTTCATGGAACGCTTTGACAGCACCGACGGCGACATTACGACGGGAAGAAGCGAAATCTGGAAAAGTGCGATTGAGGCATTGCGGAATGTGGTGTTCGGAATGGGAACGGGTTCTGCTTATACGATATATGATGCGGGATTGCATAATATTTATTTGCAGTTGTTTTATGACCACGGCGTGATAGGTGCTTTGATTTATGTCATGTTTTTCCTCTATAATCTGGTTGGCGCAATCCGGAGAAGAGAGCCTATGTCGATCTATGTACAGTTGCTGATGCTTGTGTATGGAATGTCGGGCAACCCGATATATTCCAATTCTTTCTTTATCATATATGTAATTTTCAGTGTTGTAATGGCAAGAAGAATGCCGGTCCCCACTTCATATGCGCCCGGAAAGGAACCATCATAAAATGAAAGTCGGAATCTTAACTTTTCATAATGCCATAAATTATGGAGCCGTATTGCAGGCATACGCCTTGCAACAAACGGTTTCGGCGTTGGGAGCGGAATGTGAGATCATAGACTATCGCTGTCCCGCTGTCGAAAAACAATACAGACGCAAAAAAATGAGCGAATGTGCAAGCTGGAAAGTATATGTAAATGACATTCTCAGTTTGCACCGATTGGATAAAAAGAAGGAAGCTTTCCGAAATTTCCGGTGCAAAAATCTGATGTTGTCCGACCGGGCAGAAGCTGTTTCGGAAGACTTTTCAAAGAGATATGATGCGGTTATTGTGGGGAGCGATCAGGTTTTCAACCCGAAAAACACGGACGGGGACAGTGCATATCTGTTGGATTTTAACGGAAATACAAAGAAAACAGCCTATGCCGCCAGTATCGGGAACAATGCTTTTCTGAATCTGTGGCAGGAGAAATATGGGATCGATTATAAAATGCTTTTGGGCAAGTTTGCGGCGATGTCTTTCCGGGAAAAGGAAGCTGCCGATTTTGTGACGCAATTGCTCGGACAAACATACCGGACGGTTCTGGATCCTGTGTTGCTGGCAGGCAATCCCCTGTGGAACAGGTTTGTCTGCCCCGCACCGGAAGAAGAATATGTGTTTGTGTATAATTTGGGAAATATTCCGTTGCTGGCGGACTTTGTACGCAATCTGCACAGGAAGACCGGTTTGAAGGTCTGTGTGGTCAACAAAGACCTGAAGGGCGATATGATGTTGCACCGATACCACAACGTTTCTTCCCTTTCCCCGGAAGATTTTGTGAGAATGCTGTCCGGGGCAAAATATGTTGTGACGGATTCCTTTCACGGAACGGCGTTTTCGGTTTTGTTTCACAAGAATTTTTATTCTGTAGTGAACCCGGGGAAGGAGAATACAAATTCCCGGATCCGGTGTTTGTTGGAGGAATTGAACCTCGAAAACAGAATTGTCTCTCCGGGCGGTGACCTGAATCCGGGGACAGTTCCGAATTTTGAAGAAGTGGACCGGAAGGTTCAGAGTATGCGGGATGAATCGCTGTTGTGGTTGAAAACGGCACTCGGCTTGTGACAGGAGGGCAGAAATGATTATCACCAAAACCCCGTTCCGGATGTCGTTTTTCGGCGGCGGAACCGATATGGAAAGCTATTTCAGGGAAAACGGAGGCGCGGTGCTTTCGACAACTTTTGACAAATACTGTTATGTCACTGTGAGACACCTGCCGCGCTTTTTTGACTATACCACCGAGTTGTCCTATTCCAGGACCGAGCGGGTGACGGATATCTCGCAAATTGAGCATCCGGCAATTCGTGAAGCGATGAGATTTCTGAATATGCACGAAATTCGCCTAACATATGAAGCGGATCTCCCGGCGCGGTCCGGACTTGGAACCAGTAGCTCCTTTGCGGTCGGAATGTTAAACGCATTTTATGCTTTGAAAGGAAAATATGCCGACAAGAGAAAACTTGCCGATGAAGCTATCTATTTAGAGCGTGTTCTTTGTCGGGAAGCTGGGGGATGGCAGGATCAGATTGCCGCATCCTTTGGCGGATTTAACCGCATCAACTTCAACGCCGATGGTTATGAAGTATTGCCGGTCATCCTTTCCCCTGAACGGAAAAAACGTTTAAACGACAATCTGTTGATGTTTTTTACGGGGTTTACGAGGTTTTCATCCGACGTTCAGAAAGCAAATCATATAGCGGCGGATGAAAAAAAGAATCAGTTAAGGGAAATGTATCTTTTGGTAGATGAGGCGGAGAAGATTCTGACCGATACCGATGCCGATCTTGACGACTTCGGCAGATTGCTGGATCATACCTGGCAGTTGAAAAAACGGACAGGTTCTGCGGTTTCCACCGGCAGCATCGACCAGTTCTATCAGGAGGGGATAAAGGCGGGTGCATTGGGAGGCAAACTTTTGGGAGCCGGCGGCGGCGGTTTTCTTGTGTTTTATGTTCAGCCGGAGTATAAAGAATCCGTTATGAGTGCGATGAAAGATCTTATGTATATACCATTTGAATTTGAGAATGGCGGAACGAGGGTTATACATTACAGTCCGGAGACCTATATTCCGAGATGATTTTCTTGCGGAGGTCCTATATGAAAACAGTTATTATGGCGGGAGGAAAAGGAACCAGAATAGCCTCCGTTGCAAGCGACATTCCTAAGCCGATGATAAAAATTGACGGTATGCCGGTGTTGGAACATGAAATGATGAGTTTGCGGGATCAGGGGTTTACGGATATTATTCTGACGGTTTCTCATCTTGGAAACATAATTATGGATTATTTCGGAGACGGCAGTAAAATATCTCCGGTTACCGGAAAACCATTCGGTGTCCGGATTGAATATTACTTCGAGGAACAGCCGCTTGGAAATGCGGGGGCTTTGTTCAAAATCAAGGATAAACTGACGGAAGATTTTCTGCTGTTGAATGCGGATGCTGTATTTGATGTGGATTTCAACAGGTTTGCCGAATATCACAAGAGCAAAGGCGGACTTGTTACTCTGTTTACGCATCCGAACAGCCACCCCTACGACAGCGGATTGATTCTCTCAGATGAAAACTATATGGTTACACGGTGGCTTGCCAAAGAGGACCCCCGCCCCGAATATTATTGCAACCGTGTAAATGCCGGTTTGCATATTCTCTCACCGAGGGTGTTGGAGACGAAGATCGACACGCCGAAAATTGATCTGGACAGACAACTGCTCAAACCGCTTGCGGGAACCGGAAAAATGTTTTGCTATAACAGCCCGGAGTATGTAAAGGATATGGGAACACCGGAACGGTACGAAGCAGTGTGCCGGGATTTCCAAAACGGATTTGTTCGAGCAAGAAATCTCAGGTACAAGCAGAAGGCAATTTTCCTCGACAGAGACGGTACGATTAACAAATATGTCGGATTTTTGCGCAATGTCGATGATTTTGAATTGATTGACGGAGTGGCGGAAGCAATCCGTGAAATCAACAACAGCGGTTATCTTGCCATTGTTGTTACAAATCAGCCTGTAATTGCACGCGGCGAGGTAACGCAGGAACAACTGTGCAGAATCCATGATAAAATGGAAACCTTGTTAGGGCTTAGCGGTGCATATCTGGACGGTATTTATGTGTGTCCGCATCATCCGCACAAAGGATATGCCGGCGAAATTCCGGAACTGAAATGCGACTGTGAGTGCAGAAAACCAAAACCCGGCTTATTGCTACGGGCGGCGAAAGATTTTAATATCGATCTGTCCGCTTCCTGGATGATCGGAGACAGCGAAAACGATATTTTAGCCGGAATCGCGGCGGGATGTTCGACTGGTCTGATCGGAAACGAAAATTTCGGTCAGAACAAGACGGGATTTTCTTTGGCGGAGTTGATACCCCAGATTATAAAAGTATAATCAATGAGAGGAAGTGCATATTTATGAAAAAGTCGGTAGAGGCGCATATCCGTACCTTATTGCAGCGTTACCCTGAGCTGGAATCGGTCAAAGAAAACATTTGGGCAGCGTTTGAGGTGTTGGCAGAGTGCTATGAAAAGCAGGGAAAGCTCCTGATTGCCGGAAACGGCGGTTCGGCGGCAGATTCCGAACATATTGTGGGAGAACTTATGAAGAGCTTTGTTTTGGACAGGCGCGTAGAACCGGGTTTTGCAAGTGCGTTGTGTTCGGTTGATGCAACGTTGGGAGAGGTGTTGTCAAATCATCTTCAGGGGGCTTTGCCGGCGATCGCTCTGGATGGTCATTTGGCACTGACAACTGCGTACATGAATGATTGTGAACCTCTTTTGTGTTTTGCCCAGCAGCTTTACGGTTACGGTAAAACCGGAGATGTTTTCTTGGGAATATCGACTTCCGGAAACAGCAAAAATATTTTGTATGCGGCTGTCACTGCACGGGCAAAAGGTATGAAGGTGATCGGACTTACCGGTGAAAAAGAAAGCAGGCTTTCGGCAATTTCCGATGTCTGCATCCGTGTTCCGCAAACAGAAACATATAAGGTTCAGGAGCTTCATTTGCCGATTTATCATTGCCTGTGCCTGATGTTGGAAGAACATTTTTTCGGAAGAGGAAAAGATGTTCTATAAGCATATGAAAAGGGGATAGTTATGTCCACACCATCAAAAACAAGGAGACTGGCAACTGATACCATCCTGTTTGGTATCAGCACATTCGGTTCCAAAATTCTTGTGTTTTTATTGACCCCGCTATATACGGCGGTCTTGCTGACGGAAGAATATGGTATTGCCGATTTAATCAATACAACAGTAAATCTAATCTATCCCGTACTGACCTTAGCGATTACGGACGCAACTTTACGTTATGCGTTGGACAAAAATTGCTCTAAAAAGGCGGTGCTCGGAAACTCGGTAATGATAACTGTCCTCTCCGTTTTGCTGTTGCTTGCCTTTTATCCCATCATTGCCATGATGGACTCGGAGATTTCATTACAGCTTTCCCGGTACTGGTGGTATTTTGTCTCGACTTACGCCATGTATAACATTCACTTGTGTTTTTCTAATTTTGTTAAGGGACTGGAGAAAACCAAACTGTTCGCGATTCAAGGAATCGTGCAGACCATTACGGTTATCCTGTGCAATATCTATTTTTTGCTGATTGCCAAGACGGGGCTTGAAGGATATTTGCTGAGTATTATCATTGGGTTTGCCGTACCGACCGTGCTGATGTTTTTTGTCGGCGGTATATACAAACTTCTGTTTCCTTTTGCATTGGACGGAAAACTTCTCATGGAAATGCTGAAATACAGTATTCCCATGATCCCTACACTCCTTGCGTGGTCTATCAATATGTATATCAACAAATATATGCTTATCGGACTTTTGCCGGCAGGAGAAGGACTGAGTGCTTCCGGT
The DNA here is from genome assembly GCA_934489945.1 of uncultured Eubacteriales bacterium. Classification (GTDB taxonomy): domain Bacteria; phylum Bacillota; class Clostridia; order Oscillospirales; family CAG-272; genus RGIG8775. Next base: position 14,613 of record CAKSSY010000018.1, on the reverse strand, counting down.
ATTTTCAGTGTTGCAAACAAAATTCCCTCTTTGTTGACTGCGATTTTATCCATCTTTACGCAAGCGTGGCAACTGTCGGCAATTTCCAATGTAAACGATGCCGATGAATCCGCATATTACACCAAGGTGTATGGAAATATGCACATTGTTTCACTTATCGGATGCTTATTGATGATCCCACTGTCGAAAATTGCGTCGTCGATTTTGTTTGACCCAAGCTATTATTCTGCATGGCGACACATACCGTTTCTTACCTTGTCAGCATTTTTTTCTTGCTTGTGTGGTTTTCTGGCATCGGCGTTTCGTGCTTACAAAAAAACGGGACAGTTGTTTGTGTCGGTTGCAATCGGCGCGGTGATCAACATTATTTTGAATCTTGTTTTGATAAATACGATCGGCGTCGTGGGAGCTTCTATCGCAACAGCGGCAAGTTTTCTTGTCACGTGGGTGGTCAGAATGTACACCATTCAAAAGTTGGTAAAAGTGAAGATCCGTTTGCCACAAACTATAGTTACCTATGTTCTTGCCATTACAGGTTGCTTATTGATTGTTTATGAGATTCCCGGCTCCTATATATTTTATTTGCTGTTATGTGTGGGGGTCATTGCGCTTAATTATACAGATGTAAAGAATTTGGCAGTGTCTGTGGCGCAGTTAGCGGGAAAAATCCTGAAAAGAAATAGTGTGAGGAAATGAATATGAATATCGCAGTTGCCGGAACCGGTTACGTCGGTTTGTCAATATCGGTGCTTTTGGCACAGCACAACAAAGTAAAAGCAGTTGACATTATTCCCGAAAAGGTGGAATTGATTAACCACAGAAAATCGCCCATACAGGACGAGTACATAGAAAAGTATCTTGCGGAAAAAGAGCTTGATCTTGTGGCAACACTTGATGCAGAAAGCGCATACAAGGACGCGGATTTTGTTGTAATCGCCGCGCCGACCAATTACGACAGTCAGAAGAATTTCTTTGATACCTCTGCGGTCGAATCGGTTATCCGGCTGGTGATGCAATACAGCCCGAATGCGATTATGGTTATAAAGTCCACCATTCCCGTCGGGTTTACGGCTGCAGTCAGGGAAAAATATCATTGCAAGAATATTATTTTCAGCCCTGAGTTTCTCCGCGAATCAAAAGCACTCTACGACAACCTCTATCCCAGCCGAATCATTGTCGGGACGGATATGAGTGACGAGAGACTTGTTAAAGCCGCAAATGATTTTGCAAAGCTCTTGCAGGAGGGCGCGATCAAGGAGAATATCGACACGCGGATTATGGGTTTCACCGAAGCAGAAGCCGTAAAGCTGTTTGCCAACACCTATCTTGCACTGCGGGTGTCCTATTTCAATGAGCTTGACACCTATGCCGAAATGAAAGGACTGGACACGAAGCAGATCATTGACGGCGTGTGTCTTGACCCGCGGATTGGCAATCACTATAACAACCCTTCATTCGGTTACGGTGGTTATTGTTTGCCCAAGGACACAAAACAACTCCTTGCCAATTATGCCGATGTGCCGGAAAATCTGATTGAGGCTATTGTGGAATCCAACCGTACTCGCAAGGACTTTATTGCCGACCGTGTACTCCGTATGGCGGGTTATTACGGATATGAAGAAAATAACTCTTACAATAAGGCAAAGGAAACACCTGTTACGATTGGCGTATATCGGCTGACGATGAAATCCAATTCTGATAACTTCCGTCAATCCTCCATTCAGGGGGTAATGAAGCGTATCAAAGCCAAAGGTGCGAAAGTTGTGATTTACGAGCCGACATTAAAAGACGGCGAAACATTCTTCGGCAGCGAAATTGTAAATGATCTTGAAAAATTCAAAAAGACGTGCAACGCTATTATTGCAAACCGATATGATGTTTGCCTTGACGATGTAGCCGACAAGGTTTATACAAGAGACATTTTCAGAAGAGATTGACGGAAATGTCCGGATTTAACAAAAGAAAGGAAACAAAAATGAAATGTGCAGTTAATGAGTTAAAGTCGAATTGTTGCGGCTGTATGGCATGTGTGAGCATTTGCCCGCGTCAAGCCATAAAAATAACGTCCGGCAACGGGTTTTCGTTCCCGACTATCGATCGAAATGCTTGTACCGATTGCGGATTGTGCGTCAAGACATGTCCTGTGATTTGTGCGGATGCAGTAAAGTCGGATAAAAGACCGATTGCGGTAATGTTGGTGAAAAACAAAAATATTGAGGAAAGAAAGAGAAGCACCTCAGGCGGTGTTTTCTTCCCCCTCGCAACCGCAATTATACGGGGGGTATCACCTATGGAGCGGCTTATCAGCAGAATCTGACGGTTGCACACAGTGCCGCAGCGGAAATGGACGGATGTTTGAAATATCAAGGATCGAAATATGTACAGAGTGATATTTCGGAATGTTTCGCGGATATCAAAGAAAAACTTGAAAACCAAACGCGTGTATTGTTTACCGGAACCCCCTGTCAGGTGGCGGCGGTAAAGAACTATTGTTTGCAAAAGAAAATTGATACGGATAGTCTGTTGCTGGTTGAAATCTTGTGCTACGGGGTTCCGAGTCCGCAAATTTGGGCGGATTACATTCGGCATCTTAAGAACAGGTACGGGCAGCCGAAAGAATACTGTTTTCGCGACGAGAGAAACGGATGGTCGAATATATACTGTCATCGTGTGGTATTTCAGGACGGTACGGAGCTGTATAAAACGAAAGAGCTTCAGGCTTTCGGATCTTTGTTCGGTTCTCGCGTTAATATGAGAGAAAGTTGTTTTTCGTGTAAATTCGATTCGTTTCATCGATGTGCGGATATCACGATAGGAGACTGTTGGGAGATTGAACATATCAACAAAGATTTTGGCGATGCGTACGGTATATCTCAGGTTTTGATCAATACGGAAAAAGGAGAAGCCTTTTGGAATACCGTGAAGGATTGTTTTGAAACCGTCCCGGCGAATATAGAGAAAATATCGCAATACAATTCCGTGCTTTCCCGTCCGGCAGCGCGCCCCGACGAATATGAGACGTTTTGGTCGGATTACAATCGGCGTGGTTTTGATTACATTATGAAACGCTATACAAGAATGGGAAAAACTTTTCGTATCCGCAAAAAACTGAAAGCTCTGCGCAAAAAGTTCTTTTGAACAGCGGGTCTGTGGTTGCCGACTGGTATTTTCCGCGGAGAGGGGTACTGAAAGAAGAGAATATATGAATAAGGTAAGGGGGATGTTTGCGCTGCTTCGTTCGGCAGTTTGCGGCGATCTTCTTCCGGATGAAGAAATTTCACTATACAGCCCCGACATTTTACCGGAAATCACTTCGATTGCCAAAAAGCATGATGTCATACATTTGCTTGTACTTGCACTGAAAAAAACGGACTGCTTGACGAAAACGGCAACAACCTTGAGAGCAAAATGTAGACTGCGATTTATCGTTGCGAAAAGCGACAACAGTAGATGCCACTATGTTCGATGCACTTGAAGGCAAGGAACATCACTGCGAATTCGGCACCGTGTAAATACAAACAGAGAGATTTCTTTGTTTTTATTTACATGGTGCTTTTTTGCGCCCCGATACCAAGAATCTGCCAAAACTTAAACTGGCAGTTTTTAAGCGAAAATACAAGCCAATAGTCATAATGGCTTGCTTTGCCCGCGAATGGCGGCAAAGGGAGAGGCAAGAGACTTATATAAAATAAAGTTAATAATTTTGTTGTTGAAAATCACAAAAATGTAAGGTATAATTTATAAAAACACATCGCAGGCATATAAAGACCCGGAAACTTGATATTCTCGGAGGGAAAAATGTCGCAAATAACAAAAAGAGCACTTGAAAGATCGTTGAAAAATTTGCTGCTCCAAAAACCGCTTACCAAAATCACAATAAACGATATAGCCGAGGATTGCGGTATAAACCGCATGACCTTCTATTATCATTTCAAGGATATTTACGATCTTGTAGAATGGTCATGTCTTGAAGATGCGCGTAGGGCACTGGAGGAAAAGAAAACGCACGATACCTGGCAGGAGGGATTGCTCAACATTTTTGACGCGGTACTTGAAAATAAGCCTTTCATAATGAACGTTTACAACTGCGTTGATCGTGAGCAGGTGGAAAAGTATCTCAAGCCACTGACAGACAATCTCATTATGGGTGTGATAGATGAGCAATCCGATGGAATAACTGTCCGTGAAGAGGATAAAAAGTTTATTGCTCGCGTTTATTCTTATATATTTATAGGCATCATGCTCGACTGGATCAAGGATGGGATGAAAGCAGATCCGAGGCTCATGGTTGACAAGCTGTCAATCCTGATAAAAGATTCCGTTTCCAATGCACTGTCCCGCTTCAAAATATGAATTTCTATCAGAAAAGCCGATATGATAAAATTTTTTACACATGAAAGCACTGTGATAAAGCATTTATCACAGTGCTTTTTTTGTTTATTGTAACTTCCGAAAAACGGGCTATAATATAGTCATAAAATAATTTTTCAGGAGGTTTTCCATGTATTACTCAGCAGGAACTTATGAATCATTCGCACGCCCGGAGAAGCCGAAGGATGTGGATAAAAAATCCGCTTATATCATAGGCACGGGACTTGCCGGACTCACGGCTGCTTTTTACCTTGTCCGTGATGGACAGATGAAGGGAGAGCACATCCATCTTTTGGAGAAATTGGAGCTTGCAGGCGGTAGCTGCGACGGACGCAAGGATATAACCAAGGGCTTTTATATGCGTGGAGGACGCGAAATGGATAATCATTTTGAGGTGATGTGGGATACCTTCCGCGACGTTCCCTCGATAGAGACGCCGGATATATCCGTGCTTGACGAATACTATTGGCTCAACAAGCATGACCCGAACTACTCTCTCTGTCGTGCTACCGTAAACCGCGGCGAGGATGCGCATACGGACAAAAAGTTTGCTCTCGATAAGGAATCGGCAATGGCTCTCTCAAAGCTGTTTCTCACGCCCGAGAAAGACCTTGAGGACAAAAAGATTTCCGAGGTTCTTCCCGAGTCGTTCTGGAAGACAAACTTCTGGCTCTATTGGCAGACAATGTTTGCTTTTCAGCGTTGGTCCAGCGCGCTTGAAATGAAGCGTTATCTTTGCCGGTATGTTCATCATATAGACGGGCTTCCCGATTTCAGTGCACTGCGTTTTACAAAGTATAATCAATATGAGAGCATGATACTGCCCCTTGTGAAGTATCTTGAGTCTCACGGTGTTCGCATAGAATACGGTATGGATGTAAAGAATGTTATCATTGAAACCGAAGGCGACAGAAAGATTGCAAAGCAGATTGTATATGTAAAGGACGGCAGGGAACAGACGATTGACCTTATTGAGGATGACCTCGTATTCATCACAAACGGTTGTTGTACAGACACATCGTGCTATGGCGATCAGACCCATGCGCCCGACCTTTCCGGTATAAAGAACGGCTACGGCGAATCATGGGATATGTGGAAGGCTATTGCGGCACAGGCGAAGAACGGCGAGTACGGCAATCCCGATAAATTCTGCGGCAATATTGATGCCACAAACTGGATGAGTGCTACTGTTGCCACTTCAGATGAAGAGGTTATAAAGCATATCATAAATGTATGCAAGCGCGATCCTCGTGCGGGCAAGGTTACAACAGGAGGCATCGTAACCGTCAAGGACAGCACGGAAAATTGGTATCTCTCGTGGACAATAAATCGCCAGCCTCAGTTCAAATCTCAGGACAAGAATATGGTTCTTGTATGGCTGTACTCCCTCAATACCAATAAGGAAGGCAACTATGTAAAGAAGGCTATGCGTGATTGCACTGGAGAAGAAGTTTGTCGCGAATGGCTTTATCATATCGGTGTACCTGCGGAGAAAATCGATACGCTTGCAAAGGATGCGTGCAATACTACAACATGCTATATGCCTTATATCAATGCCTTCTTCCAGCCGAGAAAGGAATCCGACCGTCCGAAGGTTGTGCCGGATGGAGCCGTAAATTTTGCTTTCATCGGTCAGTTTGCCGAAACACCCCGCGACACGATCTTTACAACGGAATATTCCATGCGAACGGGTATGGAATCTGTTTATACACTGCTTGATATTGATCGCGGCGTACCGGAGGTATGGGGCAGTAAATACGATGTTCGCGAGATTCTGCGTGCCTGCTACTATGCTATAGACAAAAAGCCGATAACGGATGCCAAACTCTCCCTCAAGGAAAAGGAGCTTCTCAGAATTGTGATGAAGAAGGTTCAGGGGACGGATATTGAAATACTGCTCAAAGAGAGCGGACTCATAAAATAAGTCCGGAACAATTTGAAAAACATGAAATAAAAAAGGGCTGCCCCAAATGCAAAAATCGGAGCGTTTGGCGGCAGTTCTTTTTTGTTATGAAGAAATAAGACAAAAGCAGAAACATGAAAATCCATTATGTGTCATTTCCGGCTGTCTTAACGACAAAACGAATTCGGCGTTTTGCCGATAACTTTTTTAAAATATCTCGAAAAATAGTTGGGATCATGGAATCCGACCTCTTCGGCAACTTTTTCAATGCTGTATTGTCCGGTTTCAAGAAGTCCGATCGCTTTTGTGATACGCAACTCTGACAAATAGCGATGAAGCGGAACGCCGAAATTGGCTTTAAATTCAGAGCTGATATAATTCGGATGAAAGTGGAAAACGTTTGCTATAGTTTCATTTGAAATGTTTTCTTTGTAATGCTTTTGTAAATAATCCGCAATTTCGGCAGCCTGAAAGCGTTTATCTGTTTGTCGGTCAAGCCGGCGGGCAACTTCGGTCAAAATTATCACAAGTTCGGCGTTTGCTTCCAACTGATAATATGCCTGTTTCTTTTCATAGCGGTCAATCATTTCTTGAACGATTTTTTCGGCAAAATAGATGTTTTTGCACAATGCGTACCGGTTGAATGAAGGGCAATCTTCAAAGTTTATATTTTCAAATACAGGATAGGCGGTGTTGTCGCCGTCATACGGAATCGGTGAAACCGGTGCGCTGTAATTACTGAAATCTTGTGTCCAATCAAAGTTGATTGCCAAATAGACGGCATTGGAAGGAACAATGCGATATTTGACACCGGAGTTTATGAAGAGCGCACTTCCGTGTGACAAAACCTCCGTATGATCGGAAAGGATTATCCTGCCCTCGCCCTCGGACACATAAAAAAATCTCGCGTCAACGGGAAAGACATCACAAAAAACAGAGCTTTCGGAAATGACCAGTTTCCTTGGGAATCTTACATAGGGGTGAATTTGACTCAGAAACATTTGGAATCTCCTTTATTTTGTGCTGTTTTATCTTTGGTTTGTGCTTTGATTATAATATATTTTCGTGATATAATCAAGTCATAAATCTTTATTTTTTTTAGGTGAGGGTTATGTCATTGAAAAAATTCAGAATGCCCGGTAGAATTGCCGTTTTCGCGGTTGCTCACGCCAAATATTGGTCACAGTTTCCCGCTTTGCGCGAAAGGCTCGAAAATTATCACGCATGCCTTTGTAAAAAACTTTTGTCTTACGGGGTGGAAGTGACAGACTTCGGAATTGTCGACAGTGAGATCCGGGCATACGAGTTGCTACCGAAGCTAAAGGCGGTGAATTGCGACATATGGTTTTGCAATATGGTTACCTATGCAACCTCGTCGGTATTCGCACCTATCATGCGCGATTCTGACCGTCCCGTAGTGCTTACCGCCCTACAACCCTTACGTGCATTGGATTACACAAAGGCAAACACGCTTATGCAACTTGAAAATGACTGTATCTGTGCAGTTCCGGAATATGTCGGTGTTGCAAACAGGCTTGGGAAAAAGATAAGCGATGTGATTATAGGTTGTCTGAACGGCGATGAAAGAGCCGATAAAGCTCTTAGGGAATGGTGCGGGATTGCTTCCGTTTTGCGCGGTCTGCGCGGCGCGCGTATCGGGCTTATGGGTCATGTGCTGGAATCCATGTATGATATGCATACAGACCCGACCGCGGTTTCGGCGGCATTCGGTCTTCATGTGCCGCTTTTGGAACCGGATTCCATCCTCACATATGAAAATGCGGTTACCGAAGAAGAGATAACAACAAAGTCCGCCGAGATATGCGAAAAATTTGACCGTCCCGATCCGGTGAGTGATCCTATAACGAAAAAACTCACAGATGAAGATTTGCGTAATTCGGCGCGGAGTGCGGTGGCTTTGGAGCATTTTATAAACGACAACAGGCTTGACGGTCTTGCTTATTATTATGAAGGATTACCGGACTCAGACGTTCGCCGGGCGATATCTTCGCTTATAGTCGGCAATTCAATGCTTATCGGCAAGGGATTTCCTATGTGCGGTGAATTTGATATTAAGACCTGTATCGCCATGCTGATTATGGACCGCTTGGGGATAGGCGGAAGTTTTGCGGAGTTGCATCCGTTTGATTTTGACAACAACTGCATTTTAATCGGTCATGACGGACCTCATCACATTGCAATTGCCCAGGGAAAGCCGATCGTTCGCAGTCTCTTAAAATACCACGGAAAGGAGGGGAGCGGCGCGTCGGTTGAATTTAAAATCAAAGAGGGACCTATCACCATGCTCGGCATTACGCAGGATGCAAACGGTCGTTTCCGTTTTATCATCGGCGAAGGAGAATCACAGGCGGGTGCCATACCGCCAACCGGTAATACCAATACACGCGCGGTGTTTCAGCCCGATACTTGCGAATATATTAAAAAATGGGTGATGGCGGGTCCCACTCACCATTATGCTCTTGGTATAGGACATCACGCCGAAACCATAAGAAAAATAGCGGATATTTTGGGGATTGAATCCGTAACCGTAAAATAGGAGAGAGAAATGTTTAAAACCGTTAATCTTGAAGTCAGTTTGAAACCCTTTAAATGTACAGACGACGATTACATTCGCGGAGTCTGCAAAAAAATTTTTGAACAGTGGAGACCGCTTTTAAAAAACAGAGAGACGATTTCCATAATGCTTTGGACATCGGACGGAAGTGAAATTCTCGATTATTCCGGCAATTTGGAGGAAACGTTTGAATGGTGTTGTTATATGGGGACGGCAAATAATCCGTTGTTAAGTGAAAATGATCGTCCTGATTGTTCCCTGCATGAAAAGAAACGCTTTTATACCGAAAATCCACCCAGAATGACGTATGCTGTTTTAAGAAAAATTGTGGCAATTTTTAAGGAAGAGGGAGCAAAGGCGTTTCCCGATTCGGTTATCAGAGTCGGCGAAACCTTTGATATAGGTCCGGAATTTGCCGTATCTGATTTTAAATATAAGCGTCATCCGGAAATTTCCTCCGGGTCAAGGCTGGATTCCTTTGGGTTTGTTGACGCTACGGCACTGCTTAACGGTGATGATTTCAGATATGCCGCATATCCCGAAGGAATTCCTCAGAACACACCGTTCGGAACTTTTTTCGGAAAACAGTCCAATATATTTCTGAAAGATATGGGGTTTGATTATTTATGGTTTTCAAACGGCTTGGGCTTTAGCTCGGAACCGTGGCATATTACCGGAAAGGTGTTTGACGGGAAAAGTTTTAACCTGAAAAATCTTGCGGAAACCCGAAATAGTGTTTTTGAATTTTGGCGGCTTTTCCGAAAAGAATGTCCGGATTTTCCTATTGAAACCAGGGGTACAAACAATTCGGTCGGAATTGATTATGCTACCGATGGTGTACCGCTTTATGATATATACAATGCCGGGTTCCATATAACGCCTCCCCCGAATTCCCCGTGGGCGGCTCTTAATGACAATTTTGGACTTGAAATAATGGGGCACATGACACGCATCTGTGAACTGCCCGGCGATGATTTTATGTTCAGATATTATATACATGACCCATGGTGGATCAATTCTCCGTGGTATGACCGTTACAACGGACAGCCGCACGACATATATCTTCCCATGGCGGTATCAAGAATGGATTCTGACGGCAGAACGCGCTCGGCGGAAACGTTCAACATCCTGTCAATTGACAATTCTTACGGAAATATGCCGGATAACTGTGTATACGAGCCGTTACCGCATATCCTCAAGGCGGAAAAGGACATATCCGACAGTCCGGCACCCCTTGTATGGGTTTATCCTATGCGTGAGTACACGACATCACATTCCGAAGAACTGCTTTTTGAAATGTATTACGGTGACAAATACATCTCCGAGGCAATCAACAACGGATTTCCGCTCAACTGCGTCGTCTCCTCTGACATTTTTTTGAAAAACGATTTGAATTTATATAAACGCAGTATCCTTGTATCACCGATTTCTCAATGTTCCGAAATTTTGGAAAAGTTGGAAAGTGCAGGTGGAACCGTTATTTATTACGGAAGTGAAAAATACGCGAGGAGCCATCACTTCAAACACAGCTTCGTTGATATTTCATCTCACCCGTCTGCGATAAGGGAAAAGCTCGCCGATTTCGGCTATTTTATCGGGTTTGACCGCAAATCCGAGGAGGTAAAGCCAAATGCTTTGACGATTGCAAGAGTTGAAAACGCTATGTTATTTTCTGTATATTCCCCGAATCTCACAACCGACACCCTTTTAAATTTTCCGCTCGGTGCCCCGATCCTTACGGGAACCGATACAGAAATCAGAGACGGTAAAGCCGTTTACCGTTTCGGTATGTGCGAGCATAAGGAGTGCAGAGTTTTTGTCAAGCAGAAAAGCGGAGTGGTTACGCTTAGGGAACGTGCACCCGCAAGTACGGTTTATCACCGGAAACTCAGACTCGGCGGACTTGAAAACGCAGAGGTCTATATATTGCCGGAGGGCAACAGAGAGGTTTTCCTTGCAAATTCCGTCGGTGCTCCCGACAGCACCCCGGATTATATAGAAGGCTTGGAAAGAATGGAAGACGACAAAAACGGCATTTATTACAAGGCTGAGAATTTGACCGGGAACTATATTGTTTTGTTTCCGAAAAGATAAGGGAATCCGGGCAGGAGATCGGTCTGAAAATGCGGAAAGCGTATAATAAAAACGGCTATCGTGCGGCTTGAATTTGTTTATGCTTACAAAAGAGTTCCCCCGAAAGTTTTCATTTTTCAGGACTTTCGGGGGATTTTATAGCAATTCGCGGTTGAAAATGTTGAAAAATTTTTTTCATTTTTCCCTTGCATTTTGAAATTTTTTTGGTATAATAGTATTCAACAAACGGACAGTATGAACGACAATAGACAATTTTTGGCAAAACTTTTTGTTAATTATGTTGGATTTTCTTTTGGCGCAAAAATATTTTGGACAATTTTGGGGCATTTGTTGTGAATTTTGCCTAACAAGTATCATGAATGGTTTTGGACGTGTTTTTTGAAAAAACATTATGGAATGAAGTAGTACAAGAGGGAAATCACCGGAAGTTTTCCGATGAAAAAATAAAAACCGAAAGGAAAGAAGATGAAAACCAAGAGAAGATCCCGATTCCTACACGGATTGCTTGCCCTTGCGCTTGCAATCGCCATCCCGGTAACAGCTGTTGCCACATTTGCTCTACAAACGATTTCGCCCCCTGATGCGATTTCGTGGCATATTGACTTTGACAACATGTCCTCTCCGTCCGATTCTCATATGGATGGTGTTACTCTTCAAGCATCCGGTTTCACGCTTACGGAGACAGATTCTCATACCTGTCTCGGACGTGTAAACGGTAGCGGATTCTTTTATGTCAGGGACGACAACTGTGCCTTTTCCAATTTTGAAACCGTCAGTGTGGAGGCAAGCATCCGTTTTGAAGCGTTTCCGTCGGGGAGCAGTGGCGGAAATACGCCTGCGACCTATCCGATGTCGCTCATTACCTGGATGACAAATACTGCTTCCGGTTCGACGAGTTACCGCTCTATCCGGATAGACGACAACGGTCGGCTTTATACCGGAACGTCCGCATCGACGGCGACAGAGGTGGTTCTGACTCCGAATGAATGGAACAAGATCAAGCTGGTTTTTGAGCCGTCGAGCGGCGCGTACAGTGTGTATGTGGACGGCATATACGGTTTCAGCGGCAATTTCGGCGCACCGGCAACGCTGACATCTTCTGTCATTCGTTTCTTTGATTCCCGGTATTCTTACACGGTTTCCCTGGATGACATTCACATTCGGGCAAACAACGCGTTGTACTGGGATTTCGGCTTTGACACCGGTGCCGCACTTACTTCGACTGATCTTGAAGGCGTTTCGCTTGCCTCAACTTCCTTTGTCAAGACAACGTATGACAACCGTTCCTGTATTCATGTGAACGGCAGAGGAAATTTCATCATCACCGACGAAGCTCTTTCACTGGCAAATTATGAGACGGTGGTAGTGGAGGCAGATCTGAATTTTGCCGCTCTGCCGACCGGCACATACGGTGGCAAGACCTCTTACGAATATCCGATGTCGCTGTTTACCTGGATAACCGGAGAAAGCGGAAGTACGACAAAGCAGTATCGTTCCTTCCGTATCGACGGTGACGGTCAGATCTACAAAGGTACCAATGTTACAACCGATGCGACGGGAACTTATATCCCGCAAGGAGAATGGGTCAATGTGAAGCTGGTGTTCTCGCCGCAAAACGGCGGAAAATATGATCTCTATCTGAACGGTGCTTACCAGTACACCGCTTCGCTCGGAAGTCCTTCCAATATCGGCTACTCCGCAATCCGTCTCGGTGATACTACATTCCATTGCAATCTGTATTTTGATAACATCCGTGTTTATTCTCTGGAGGACTATCGAATCGGTGTCAGCCGTGAGCTGAGTGCTGACTTTTTGAAATATCAGACAAGTTCGGTTTCGGATGGGTCCTTTGATATGCGATTGATCTCGACGATCCATACGACAGATTACTCTTCTGCCGGATATCGGATTACGCAGATCAGCGGAGAACAGGCAAGTGCATATGATGTTTCGGCTGAGAATATTGTCATTTCCGAGAGCCTGTCTGCCGGGAACTTTACGGCGGTAGAGGCTTCTGAAGTTGACGGATTGCCGATTCTCTCCTGTGTTTTGACGGGATTGGATGCTTCTTCGGAGACAGAGTATTTGATACAGCCTTATGTGATGAAAAACGGATACCGCATATACGGAGCGTCTGCTGTTGTGCAGTACAATGGTGTCGCAGCAGATGGGACTCTGTCGATTTCGCAGTACACACAGGCAACCAAATACAGTATTACGGTTTCCGAGGATACCTATGTGCGTGGCGGTCAGTATGCCGACATCAACTATGGCTCTGACAAGATTTTGGTTGCCAAGACTGACGGCGCAAGTTATACGCGATACACCTATCTGAAATTTGATCTCAGCGGAACCGCGGATAGACCGCCTGTCAAGGCATATCTTAGTCTGCCGGTCAATTCTTTTGACAGTGCAAACGGGACTGTGGCGGCATCCATTTACGGAGTTGATCCCAACGCATGGGAAGAAAATACGCTTACTTACAACACAAGACCCGCCGATGGAGAACTGATTGCTACATTTGCATACGGAAAACCGGCGGCAACGGTGGATGTCAGCGATTATGTGAAAGCCGCTGTGGCGGCAGGAGCGACCGAGGTCTCATTCAGAATTCAGAATAACGTGACGACAGTTGCCGAAACAAAATTTGCGTCTTTGGAGAGCGGAAACGGTGCGACGCTTTCGTTGTCCTGCTCCGCCCTTGAATACGAGACGTTTCTTGAAAGATTTGCCAACCGCGGCTACGAGCCTTGGGGCTATGCCGAAAAACTGGTGAATCAGTGGTTTACGGTTGACAAGGCAAAACTCTATGCTCAAACCTATGGTTCTCTTGGCATCGGCACGGTGAACAATAACAGTGCAAACGGAGATTATTCGGTTTACAATCCTCTTATCAATGCGACCGATCACAACTACGTGAGACTCCTTTCCACGCTCTCTGGTTTCAGTGCAACCACCCCTACGTTGTACGATAATTTCGGCGGTATTCTGAATTCCGGCATCAGCGGACAGGCAACCGGATTCTTCCACACCGAAAAAATCAACGGAAGAACGTATATTATTGACCCGATCGGCAATCCGTTTTATGCAATGGGTGTCAATACCGTGAATACAGGTTCCACGAATCAGCAGAAGGCAGCCGCACTTGAAAAATACGGAACCGAGGCAAACTTCTTTACCTCCATGGCATCGGAATTCCGTAACAATTTCGGTCTGAACTCGGTATTCGGCTCAAGCGAAGCGGGATATACCGCACTGATGAACGAGGGAATTGCCTGCGTTTCAGGCTTCAGCGGAATTAACGGCTATATGGCAACAATGGGGTTGAGTGTTTCTACGGGCGGATCGTCCGAGTTCCTCTATAACGACACGATGAATGTCTTTGATCCGGATTTCATCACGTATGCGGATAAGAGTGCCAAGGAAACGGCAGTCAAATACGTTACCAAGCAGAACTTCCTCGGCTATACCTCGGACAACGAGATTCCCGGCGGTAACGATATGCTCAAGCGGTATCTGACTATTGATAGCAGTGAGCCGGTCAATGCCTTCTCTTACGCAACGGCTTGGACATGGTTCTGCCGTGCAACCGAAAAGGTCAATCCCTCGCTGGATGATATTACACCCGAACTCTCTCAGGAATTCCTTGCTTTTGTTTATAATAACTACT
>CAKSSY010000017.1 GCA_934489945.1 uncultured Eubacteriales bacterium | reverse complement strand
GTTTCCGCGTGAGCGCGGAAACGGAGCGGAGGGAAGCCCTTTTCCCGAAAAGGGTTCCCTCCGCTTTCGTCTCTCCTCAGGACAGAACAGTTACTTCTTTGCCATCAAAAACATTTTTCGCATCACGAACAGTTTTCATCACATCATTTGTCAACACAAAGAAGTCTCCGCCTCCGCCAACATCTCCGATGTTATCATGAATGGTAATGTAAGAACGCGACTCGGCAAGATTATAGAACGTATAGGTATAATCCAGGGACTTCAACGATGTTACCACACGATAGGAAAGCTGTTTTCTTGCAGGGTCGGCAACCACGGCAGCAAGCTCCTCGTCGGTCTTCCCCGTTTTATCAAACAGCACACCGTAGAGCATATTGCGATACAGATTCTTGAACTGCTTGATGTCCACATCACGTGTCTCGCCGTTCATCGTTGCCGTAATTCTTTCGATGTCGTCTTTACCCGCCGTGAGCCGGAAAACGATAGTTCCGTCGGGAGTTTCAAATTCGATTCGGTCAATCAGCATAATCGGACGGTGGAAATAGTAAGCCTCCACCCAGTCGATAGCATTCCATTCCATCATCGGAATCATGGAACGTCCGATTTCCAGAATGTAATCATATTTTGCCGACGCACTGTAAAAGTTTTCGTTGTCGGTACTGGTCTGTGCATCCACAACCGCATAATACGTTCCCTGCTCGGTAATGTTGCTGAACCAATAGAAATAACGCAGGTAGGTTTTTTCACCCGTCTTGGAATCGGTCAGAACAAAATCATAGGTCAGCAACTTTGCCGGCTTGTCCAACCCGTACTGCTTACGGACTGCATCGGTTGCCCCCAACTTCACAACCTTGGCGTTTTCCATCGAGGCAAAATTGCTCATCGTGGTCGTAACCGAGTCCGAATTCGGCATGAAGCAGGCAAGTCTGTCATCCAGCATTTTGTACGACTGCGTCTGAAACTCGGTATTTTCCCGTTCGGCATAGTCCCAATAGGTCAGTGCCGTAAGATTCTCAGCCTTCGGTTTGCCGTCAGCGTCGTAGGTGTAATTGTAGAGCTTGAAATTGTAGACTTCGGGATAGTTGTTGATCGTCAGTCCGTCCGCCATAATGGGCTGAATGTACGATTCGACCGGCTCCAGCGTCAGTGCATAATAGGCATTGATGATGTATACGGTTTCCCTGCCCTCCAGCTTTGCGTAGTACCCGTTGCCCGAAACGATTGCGTCGCCGATGTCAACGGTGTAGGTTTTGCCCAATGTAGAGGTAATGGTGTAAGTCGCCTGCGGGGTCTCCAATCCGTACTCGGACAGACCGTATTTCCGCACGGTGCTTTCGGGATATTTTTCCATCGTCACAAGGCTTCCCAGAAA
Organism: uncultured Eubacteriales bacterium; assembly: GCA_934489945.1. GTDB lineage: Bacteria > Bacillota > Clostridia > Oscillospirales > CAG-272 > RGIG8775. The sequence continues at coordinate 28,052 of CAKSSY010000017.1, read as the reverse complement.
GGCGATCATCGACTGATAGCTCTTCTGATCGTATGCCACGTATTCATAACCCTTGAGAACGACACTGCCGTTCTTTTTCTCAAACGTGTAGGTACCGTGTTCGTTTGTGACACGCAGACTCTGCACTTCGGAGCTCTCCACCTTCGGGAAGACCAAAAGACGTTTGTAAGAGGATACTGCCTCGCCGTCGTCGGTGTCGACTGCGGCGTAGACCGTGGCTTTTCCGTCATCCGAAACCGAAACCATGGTTCCGGCATCGGTCACATAATACAGGTTTCCGTCTTCGACGGTCGTGTCGAGCTGATAACCGTTTGTGTCGAACAACCCGTAAACGCCGTCCCGACGCTTGATGGTATACTTTGTACCGTCCACATCGGTGTAATCGTAGACAGAAACGAGATAGCGCACCACCAAAAGCAGGGCTGCCAGCAACAGAATGGCGGCGGCAATCACGATGATATTTCTTTTCTGACGGAATGCCAGAGTTTTTTTATTGCTCATTGATACTTTCTCCTGACGATCACAAAAATTCCCGCGCCGAAAATGAGAACCGGCGGAATAACCGAAAGAAGTACCGTTATGCGGTTGGCACGCTCGGTCGTAAGAGAATCAATCGTGAGATCGGCAAACGGAATATAGGAAAGCGTTGCGGGAACCGCTTCGCGGCTCATGGTAACGCAAGCCTTCATCAGAACCTCGCTGTTGCCGTAGACATTCGACTCCAGAATGGCTTGGGTGGCGTAGTCGGTGGAGCCGCAGGCGAGAACATAAGAGCTTTCGTCCGCATAGGAGGCACCGTAATTGTCCTCCTGCGTCAGACGGCGTTGCATGGAGAGCGTCATCAGTCCGTAGGTGTTGTTGGCGTCGGCACTTTCCACCTGTTTGCCGCCCGCATAAAGTGTTGCCCCGGCTCCCGTGGAAAAGATACGGAAGATCTGCCGGGTGTTGGCACCCATCGTTTTGTAAGCGTAGGTGAAGGAATTTCCGCTGTCCTCGTCGACCTCGGTTGCCACATTATAAGAGCTTGCATACCCGACCGGCATGGCGTTTTTGAACACAACGCTCTGCGGGTATCTCACCGAACGCATATCCTTTGTGACGGATGCACCGAGACCGTATTCCTCGTATTGTGCAAGGAAAGTGGTGCCGTTGGAGGTCAGGGCGTTGGCAGGTTCCTCCTTCACAAGGCAGGGAGTCCCCTCCTCGGTACGCATATATTGGATGCCCCAAAGCGAGAGATAATTCTCAAGATTCGGCAACTTCGGCGAATCGGGCGACAGAAACACCATCAGCGAATGGTTGCTGCCAGCAAGGAAATCATCGAGAATCTGAATTTCCGAAATATCCGAAATGCCGTCCTCGGTCGAGCGGAAGTCGGTAGTCGGTTCATAGCAGACCAACAACCGGCACTCGTCCGGAATTTCATAGTTTGCAAGATCATGGATCGGCTCCGGCTTAAAACCGGCAAGCTCCAAAAGCTCCACCATAGCCGTATCGCGATAGGTTTCGCCGTGTCCCAGCAGGACACCGGCAACCGGGAGTTCCGCCTGCGTGACCGCCAGAATCGCGGATGCCAGACGTTTTTCGCCGAAATATGCCCACGCCTCACTGGAACCGGACGAGGTAAGGAAGAAGGACGCAATGTGATACGGACGGAACTCGGTTCCGCTGGTCACAATCACGTCGGTATTGATGATTGAGGTATGCACAGAGGTCTTGTAGCCCTTGACGGCAGTCGGATTTTCGTAGATATTGATATATTCGACCTCCACGTTCGGGAAATGGGCGGCAAGCTCCAGAGCCGTAGTCAGAACGTAGCGGGAGTCTTCTCTTGCCATCAGGTTGTCGTACATATCACAGAATTTGATGGTAACCTTTGCCTCGGGTTCACCGTTCTGTGCACGGCGTTCGTTGACGGTCTTGAAATTGTTTTCCAGAAGGTCGTAACACTCGTCCGAAACGGTGTAAAGCCCCTCCTTGGTAATATCTATGTACCAAAGGTACTTTGCGGCAAGTGCCGAAATAATCACGTTGGCAAGAATCACCGCCGCAATCACCAGAGCCGTGATGATTGCCGACATACTGCCGTAGCGGAAACGGCGGGTTCTCATAAAACTTCCTTTGTTCAATGTTTTGTGTGAATTCACCGGAAGAATCGGTGAATGTTCCTTTCTCCCCGGGTTCTTGCAATGTTTCTGCCCCGCGGGGTTGGCAGATACCCGTCGGCTGTGGGATCAACCCCAACGCCGTCTCTCGTAAATCCGCATGGTAAGGAACAGAAATACGGACGAAAGAGACAGATAGTAAAAGAGTGCCGCAAAATCGAATTTTCCGCTGTAGAAATTGTCAAAACGGCTGAGAACCGAAATCCAGTCGATCACACTGCGGACGGCATAACTGCTGATCAGACGCGTCCCCTCGGCATCGCTCCCGATATCGTTGACAAATCCGAGAACCACCATCACCACAATCACGCCGATAGTGGAGACGGCTGCGGCAAGCTGGCTGTCGGTCAGCGACGAAATAAACACACCGATGGCAATAAACGCCGCGCCAATCAGAATAATCCCGATCAGTCCTCCGACAATGGCGGCACCGGACGGTCCGATGTTCGCCGCCTGAGACTCATACTCGGCAGCTCTTCTTTCCTCTCCCGCCACGGCATAGAGCGGAATAAAGTTGACACAGGAGATCAAAACCGACACCAGAAACATCGTAAAAGCGGCAAGGTATTTGCCGAGCACCATGCCCGGAATCGTGACCGGTGCGGTCAGGAGCATCTGTTCGGTCCGCATTTTCCGTTCCTCGGCAAAAGAACGCATGGTAAGGAGCGGAATGAGGATGACAAACGCGAAAATCATGTAAGTAAAATAAATCGAGGTGCTGTAGCTCTTCATCTGAAAAGTCGTATAGCAAAAGACCAGTGCCGAAAGGGCAAGGAAGATGCCCATGTAGACATATCCGATCGGATTGATGAAATACGACCGCATTTCTTTTTTATAAATGGCAAACATCGTTTTTCTCCTTATTTCTTCTGATCCGAATCGCCGTCAAGTCCGATTGTGCTTTTGTTCTGCTCTTCGGCGGTTTTCCGGAGAATGTCACGGGCGTACTCCCGTTCCATGGCGTCCTTGGTGCCGCGCGACACCGTGCGCTTGCCGATCGGCTTCGTGCCGGGACGGACGGGCTTGTTCGTCGTGTCGACGATGGTGATGAAAATGTCCTCCAGACTCATGCCCAGAGATTCCAGTCCGATAAGAGCCCAGCCTTTCTGTGCCAGTGTGAAGAAGAGGTTCTTGCGAATATCGGAACCGACCGAACTTTCCACGGTATAGGTGTAGGCATCGCCGTCGCGTTCGGCAAGCTGTTCGGCATAGACGACACCGGGCATGTCCTTCAGCAGGGCAAGCACCTCGCGCGAAGGACCGCAGATCTTGACGTTGAACCGTCGGTTGCTCTGCACGGCACGGGTGATATTTTCGGTCAGCTCGTCGGCAACCAGCTTGCCCTTGTTGATAATGAGAATCCGGTCGCAGACCGCCTGAACCTCCTGCAAAATATGGGTGGAAAGAATCACGGTGTGCGATTTTCCGAGCGTGCGGATCAGGTTCCGTATCTCAATAATCTGCTTGGGGTCGAGTCCCACGGTCGGCTCGTCAAAAATAATGACCTCGGGATTGCCCACCAATGCCTGTGCGATTCCGACTCTCTGCCGGTACCCCTTGGACAGATGTCCGATCAGACGTCCAAACACATCGCCGATCTTGACAACCTCGCAGATTTCCTTCAGATGCTTTTCCCGGTTGAGCGTACAACCCTTGAGGTCGTATGTAAAGTTCAGATATTCCTCCACGGTCATATCCGGATACAGCGGAGGCTGTTCCGGCAAATAACCGACCAGCTTCTTGGTTTCGAGCGGTTCGTCCAATACGTTGTGACCGTCGATCTCCACGTCGCCCGAGGTCGAGGAAAGATAGCCCGTGAGAATATTCATCATCGTGCTTTTCCCGGCACCGTTGGGACCGAGCAGACCGACGATCTCCCCGCGTTCGATGGCAAAACTGACATCGTCCACGGCGCAGAGATTGCCGTAGTTTTTCACCAGATGTTCAATTTTAATCATGGCAAAAGGTCCTTTCTCGTTTTACAAATACAAAAATCAGTATATCATGCAATTATAAAGTTTCTGTGAACACAGCGGATTTTCCGCACGGCAAGTTTTGCCTGACGACAGAGCCGCCCTTTTTATTTTACCGTATCACTGTGTTTTTTCTGTGACCGTCCGTCGAAAACTCAGATTTTCCCCGCCGTCAGGGAAATGAGGAGTTTCAGGTTGTCGGGCTGAGTTTTCGCCTCATGAGCGGCGCGGTTGCGACGGATCTCACCGCATTTTGTACACCGGTGAACAAGAATGAATCCGCGACGGGCATCGGTCTCCGCGCGAATCGGTTCCATCTGTCCGCCGCAGTCGGCGGCGCGGTCGCCGGGATTCACGTCGAGATGCAACGACCACAGACAGAACGGACAGTGATTGCGGGAACTGTACCCGAGGGGTTCGACCTCCCTGCCGCAGTGAGCGCAGACAAAGCCGCTGTCATTTTTGGCAAATCGTTTTCCTTCCATGTTTGACCTCAATTCTTCCATATATTAGTCACCCCGTCCGGGGCATTCTCAAAACCGAAAATATAAAAACGGGTTGTAAGAGGAGCCGACAAGGTACGCCACCGAAATCAGAAAGGCACCGACCGTCCCCGCCTCCGCAAACCAACGTCCCTTCACATATCTCTCATAGAGCCTCTTGGGAAGCGGTGTGGAGCCCAGTATCAGAAACACCAACAATACGCCGTTCCGGTAAAGTTCGTACCGGTCAATTCCGCGCAGAAACGTGCCATGGACAAGCCCCGCAGCATAAGAAAGACCCGCCACCGCATCGTCAAACGCAAAAATCAGCCACCCCAAAAGAATCACGGGAATCGCATACAGCCGCCTCAGAACCGATGGCAGACGTTCCAAAAACCGTCCCAAAAACAACCTCTCCGCGGCAAGCCAGAAAAACCAATACAGCCCCCACAAAAGAAAGTTAACCGCTGCCCCGTGCCAAAGCCCCGTCAGGGACCACACAATCAAAAGATTCAGGAGCGTCCGTGCCGTACCGTGCCGGTTGCCGCCGAGCGGAATATATACATACTCGCGGAACCACGTCGAAAGCGTGATATGCCAACGCCGCCAAAAATCCTTCGCACTCGCGGCACAATACGGATACCGGAAGTTTTCCGGAAACGTAAAACCGAGAATATCCCCAAGACCCAAAGCCATATCCGAATAACCCGAGAAATCAAAATAAATCTGAAACGCAAAAAACACAAGCCCGAGCCAAGTCCCGAAGATTCCGCGCTCATCCCCCGGCAGATTGCGGAAATAGTCCCACATCTCGCCCGCGGGGTTTGCCAGCAACACCTTCTTGGCAAGTCCGCAGACAAAACGGGCGATTCCCCCTGCCGCGCGGACTGTCGTGGGATGCCGCACCGCCAGTTCCTCCGAAATATCGTCGTACCGCACGATCGGACCCGCAATCAACTGAGGAAACATGGAAATGTAGGCACCGAAGTCCACCGGATTCTTCAGCGGTGCGCTGCCGCGCGAAACATCAATCACATAGGAAAGAGCCTGAAAGGTATAGAAAGAGATACCGACCGGAAGCGGCAATCCGAGCGGCTCCCCGCCGAAAAGAGAGATCACGAAATCGCCGTACTTGAAAAAACCGAGCATGGCAAGGTCAAAAATCACCGCAATCAGAACGCCGTGTCTTCCTCTTGCGGCAAGAAGACCGAACCACAGGTTTGCCGCCACGGCAAGAATCATCAGAAAAACCGTAACAGGTTCTCCCCACCCGTAAAAAAGAAGACTGAAAACGAGCAGAATCGCGTTCTGCCACCGCCGGGGCGCGGAAAAGTATAACAGAAAAAAGACCGGCAAAAACAGAAAAAGAAATTCAAGCGATGAAAAAAGCATACATATCCTCCGCAGAAATTATGTACGCTTTTGCACCGTCAACGTGCGCGGGACGAGATAAAACGCCGCATTTCCGCACCGCCGTCAAGAATCATGGAAAGACCGCGGCACACATCGTCCATCGGATGTGCGGAGAGCGTGGTGCGAAGTCCGAGAGCCGACGAAATATATTCGGGCAATCCCCGCATCAGAGAACCGCCGCCACTGAGCAGAATTCCGTAGGCAGTGATGTCACCCGACAACTCTGACGGCGTTTCTTCCAGTGCTTTGAGAATGGTATTGATAATAATGTCCGCCACAGGCACAAGAGCCTCGCGAAGCATGGCAGACGAAACATAGACACGGCAGGCACCGCCCATTTTTGTGCTTTTCCCCGTAATTTCGAGTTTTCGCGTATCGCATACGCGGGAGAGCGACCCGATACGATGCTTGACCGCTTCCGCCGTAATCTCGCCGACCAGAATGTTCTGTTCTTTTGCCAGGTAATCGATGATTGCCGTTGTAAAAGCGTCTCCTGCTTTTTTCGAGGTTCCCGAGACCACAATACCGCCGTGACTGAGCACCGAGACCGATGTGGTTCCGGCACCGATGTCCGTAAGAACGCCGCAACCGGGACCCAAAACGCGGATTCCCGCTCCGATCGCCCCCGCAATCGGTTTTTCCACCATGTCAACCGAGGAAGCCCCCGCCTCAAAGCAGGCATCCTCTATGGCTCTGCGGTCGTTTTCTCCCGAACCGCAGGGAATGCACACCGTCGCCGCGGGACGGCGAAACACCGAAGTAACGCCAAGACGCGTAAAAAAGTCCGCCATCATCAGGGAAGCCATCTCGATGTCGGCAACCAAACTGCCGCGGATCGGCTTTTGTGCCAGAATGGAATGAGGGGTGCGTCCGATCATTTTTTTCGCGTTCATTCCCGTAGCGAGAATCGCGTGCGATTTTTCACGCACCGCAATCACGGAGGGCGCACGCAGAACAATTCCCTCTGTTCCCAGACAAATGCGTGTGTTCGCACTTCCCAAGTCAATTCCCATCCGTTTGTTCATCGGTTTCCCTCCCTTTCCATAGTTTTGTCCGCTCCGGGGATGCCAACTCGCTTTTTTTCGATTCCCTCTTTGCCTTGTTTTTCCCATTTTTCCGAAAAAAGACGAAAAAAAGTGAAAAAAGAGGGAATAAAAATCAAAAAAAATTCAGAAAAGCTCTTTTCATTTTGAAGAAAATGGTTTATAATAGAATTGTATAGAAATATTATACACCATTTGTTTTCTTTTTTCAAGTACATTTTCATTCTTTTCAAGGATATACACAAAGAAACCGGAGGAACCCAAATGAAACAGAAGTATACGATCATGATTGCGGATGTCCAGATGAATATCGTCACCGATGAGACACCGGAAAACGTAGAGGCAATCGTCGGCATCCTTGACCGCCGTATCCGGGAAATTTATCTTCAGAGCGGAAACCGTTGTCCGAAGAATGAGGCGGCACTTCTTTGCGCTTTGGATTATTGCGCCGAGAGAAACCGCTTGCAGGAAACGGTAAACAAACTGGAGGAAGAAAAGAAAAACGATGAATCCGAGGCATTGCGTGCCGAAGTTGCCCGCCTTGCCGATGAGTGCGACGGCATCCGCGCACAGCTTGCCGAGACAGAGGAAAAATTCAGGAGTGCCAACGCCGATGCCGGAATTGCCGGGGAACAGATCCGGATTCTGACACAGAAAGCCGTCACAGCAGAAAACAATGCCAATGAACTGTCGGTCCGCGTGCAGGAGCTGGAACAGAAACTTGCCGAGGCTAACCGTGAACTTTCCGATAAAGACAACATGATCGATGCCCTCCGTGCGGCTGCCGCGTCGACGGTGCCCGCCGAATCTGCCGCAGAAGAACCCGCCACACCGGTCACGGAAGACAACAACACAACGATGCCCGAAGAACCTGCCGCTCCTGTTGTTGCGGAAGAAACCGTAACCGAACGGACGGAGGAAGCGACTGCCGAAAAAGCAGAGGAGCCGGTCGTCGAAGAAACCGTCAGGGAAACCGCCGAACCTGCCGCAGAAGTCCCCGCTGAAGAAGAAAAGCCGACGGAAAAAGCACCGGTCTCCGAACTTGCCGACAGCGTGGACAGCTCTTTTGAAATCGAAATGAAGCCGCTGCGTAAACAGGTCGACGAAAACCAGCTTACCATCGATACCAAACCAGCCGCCGAGCCGGAGAAAAACCTCTCGGATGCCGCAACGATGGAAAAAGAAAAACAGAAGGCACAGAAACGCGTTCGCTCCATGTTTGACCTCATCACCTTTGACAATGTCTGAATTGCTCTCCCCCGCCGGCTCGTCCGAAGCCCTGGAGGCGGCGATTGAAGGCGGAGCCGATGCGGTCTATTTCGGTGCGGTCGGATTCAACGCCAGAAAGAACGCCCGGAACTTTACCGAACAGGAAATGCGCGAGGCAATCGCGCTGGCTCATACATACGGCGTGCGCGTTTATGTCACACAGAACACGCTGATCTGCGACCGCGAACAAAAGGACTATTTAAGTGCGGCGGAATCTGCCCTTGCGGCAGGTGCCGACGCACTTATTGTTGCAGATATCGGCGGTGCGGCAGAAATCCATCGCCGGTTTCCGAAGGCACATCTCCATGCCAGTACACAGATGTCGGGACACTGCGTCGCCGCCGCCGAACGGCTGGCGAAACTGGGGTTTTCCCGAATGGTATGTGCCCGCGAAATGTCGTTTGCCGACATTTCGCACTTCACCGCCGCATCTCCGATTGAGGCGGAGGTCTTTGTCCACGGTGCACTCTGTGTCTGCCATTCGGGACAATGCCTTTTCTCCTCGGTCGTCGGCGGCAGGAGCGGCAATCGCGGCGAGTGCGCTCAGCCCTGCCGTCTGCCTTATTCCGGCTCGTATCCGCTCTCTTTGCGCGATCTGGCACTGGCGCGCCATATTCCGGAATTGATCGCGGCAGGTGTGGCATCTTTCAAGATCGAGGGACGGATGAAGTCTCCCGAATATGTCCGCGATGTTACCGCCGTCTATCGTCGCCTGATCGACGAAAACCGTCCCGCCACCGACGAAGAAATGCGAGAACTTGCCGCTGTTTTCTCCCGCGGCGGATTTACCGACGGATATTTTACCGGTCATATCGGACATGCTATGCTCGGCATCCGGTCGGATGCCGATAAGGAAGCCTCCCGCACGCTTCTTCCTTTCCGGGGCATTACCAAAAAACGCCCCGTCGAAATGACCGCTGAATTCCGTGCGGACAGGGAATCCGTCCTCACCCTCCGATGCGGCAACTTCACCGCAAGCGCAACCGGCATGGTTCCGCTCAAAGCGGAAACCGCCCCGATGACGGACGAAAGCGTCTCCCGTAGCCTTTCGCGCCTCGGGAACACCCCGTTTTCCCCCGGCAAACTTCATCTTGTGCTGGACGAAGGGCTCATGCTCCCCGTATCGGCACTCAATGCACTCCGTCGGCAAGCGACCGATAAGCTCTTAGCTGCCATGCAGAGTCTGCCGCCGCTTGTCCGGTGTGACACTGCCGAAGCCCCGTCCCCTGCCCCCCGGATTTCTTTCCGGAGTGCCGTTTTCCGTTCCCCCGATCAGATACCGCCCTCGGCAAAAGATTGGTTTGACCATATCTATCTGCCACCGCAGGTTTATGACGGCTCGTGCGACGGGGTCGTCCTTCCGCCCGTCATTTTTGACAGCGAGCGGGAGAAAATGACCGGACTTCTGAAACACGCTGCGGCACAGGGTGCCCGCCACGCCTTGGTGGGAAATCTCGGACACCTTGACCTTGCCCTGGAAGCGGGATTGGTGCCGCACGGGGATTTCCGCCTGAATGTTACCAATACCGCAAGTGCCTCCCTTCTTACCTCCCTCGGCTTTGCCGATGTTGTTCTCTCCCCCGAACTGACCCTCCCGCAGGCGCGTGACATCCCGGGTGCCACGGCACTCATCGTCTACGGAAGACTGCCTCTGATGATCCTCGAAAAATGCGTGGGAAAAGAGATCGGTTCCTGTAAAGCCTGCACTGCTGGACAGAATGTCCTTGTCGACCGCCGAGGCATCCGCTTTCCGGTTCTTCGGGAATGGGAACACCGCTCTGTGATATTCAACAGCCTTCCCACCTGCCTTTCCGACCGTATGGACAGCGTCCGCACCGCCGGAATTGCGGGCGAACACTATATTTTCAGTACCGAAACACGCGCAGATTGCGACGCCGTGATAAAAGCCTTCCGGGACGGAACCCCACTCGGAACGGAAGTCCGTCGCTTAAACCGTTGAACCGCCTTCCCGACGAAAGGAGTATGCTATGTTCGGAAAGCCCAATGTCTTTGATATCCTCAAAATCTTTTTCCGCGTGCTGATCGGAATTCTTGTCGCCGCGGTGTTTGTTGTCCTTTTTTGGCGATTTCTGACCTCGCGCGTTCCCGCCGAACTGAAAACGTTGTCCCCGAACGACATGCTCTCCGAAGCCTATGCCAAGTATGGCGACGATCTGAAACTCGTCACGCAGGAACAGAATACCATTACCCGTGCGCCGAACAACTACGGCTATTTTACCGTGTGCGAAGCCGTGTTTATCCCCGAGGCAAAACAGCTCCAGCTCCTCGTCCGGTATAACGACAGTACCCTGAAGGCACTCCAAAAGGACTATAATCTCGACTTCACCCCCGATTCCGCCGAGGATTGGTACGACATTACGCTTGTCACCTCGCGCGATCTGACCCCCGATAACCCCGATGATAACCTTACCAATGATCCCGCCTCCGTGGTTCTTACAAGGATTCCGCCTACACTCGTTTCCGCCCGTACACACAGCGGGAGACACAGCTATCGCCGACTGGTGTTCGACGGAGTTGAGCTTGACGATCTCATGCTCGCCGTGTATGCCGACTTTTATTATAAGGGCGACATCGCGTATGAGTCCTCCGGATTCGATATCTACCGGGACAAGGCATACGGAACCCTCTGTCTTTATGCCTATACCGAGGCATCCGACAATGTGACCCGCCCTCTCAGTGCGGCGGATAAAAAAGCTCTTGCTCAATAAATCAACGGGAGGTTTTTTATGCTTTTCTTCTATCTCCGACACGGCGACCCCATTTATAACCCCGATTCGCTGACCGAACTCGGACAAAAACAGGCAAAGGCACTTGCCAACCGTCTTTCCCTGTACGGCGCGGATCGGATCTATGCCTCGTCCTCCAAACGCGCCATACAGACAGCCGCCCCCACCGCGGAGCTTCTGAAAAAGGAAGTTACAATTCTTGACTGGTGTAACGAGGGATATGCTTATCGGGATCTCTCGGTTACACGTGCCGACGGCTCGCGCTGTTGGTGCTTTCAGGACAAGGATTATAAACGTCTGTTTGCATCGCCCGAGGTGCAGGCACTCGGCTCCCGTTGGTACGACCACCCCGCATTTGCCGGTACCGCCTTCCGTAATGCCTGCGAACGAATCGCGCGGGAGAGTGATGCCTTTTTTGCCTCGCTGGGCTATGTAAGGGACGAGACCAAAAATCTCTACCATGTCACAAAACCGACGGAGGAGCGGATCGCGCTTTTTGCTCATCAGGGCTTCGGACTGTTGTTTCTAAGTCATGTTCTCGGAATCCCGTACCCGCTGTTCGGTACCCATTTCGACCTCGGACACAGCTCCATGAGCGTCATCGAATTTGCGAACCTCGGAGGATACACCGTCCCTTGTATGTTGCAGGTTTCCAACGATTCACATATCTATCGTGACGGTCTTCCGCTTTCGTATCAGAACCGTATCTTTTTCTGAAAAACCAAGGAGAGACAGATGAGCAACGCCATTCGCAATGCGTGGAATTTCATTTTTAACCGGTTTTATTCCCCCAAAGCCGGTCTTTTGTTCGACTTTCTGACAGACGACAGAAAAAACGCCGATGCCGACCTTCCCACTCCCGCGGAAATTGCCCGCGACGATCCCAACCCCTGCGGTTGGGGAACGGGCATGGAGGACTGCGTTCTCTCTGGCGGCACCGCAATCGATGCACTGGTCGCCGGGTACGCCGCCACAGAGGATAAAACGATTCCGCCGCTTTGCGGTAAGCTGTGGGAAGGGATGCTTCATTGTGCCGATGTCGCAAGGAATGAGGGCTTTGTCGCACGCGGATTCTCGCCGGAGGACGGCAAAAGCCATTACTCCGATAGTTCCCGTGACCAATATACGCACTTTGTGTATGCCGCCGTCCGCTATTTCCGCTCACCGATGTCAAAAGAAAACCAAAAAGCCGACATTCGCCGTGTGCTCTCCTCCATCGCCCGAAAGTGCGAGCGCGATGTCACCGCCGAAACGGGCTTTCAACTTCTGCGCGACGACGGAAAACCCGGCATCGTCAGCACCATGTGGGGCGACACACTCGGTGCACATGAGTATATGCGCCTTCCCATGTTCTATCTTTCCGCCTTTTTCGTAACCGGTGAGAATCACTTCCGCGAAAAATATCTCGAATATCGCGACGAGGCATTGGTAAAATCTCACGGCTATCCGTATCGGGAAAAGCTCTGCTACAGCACTCTGCAAATGAGCTATTCCCTTCGCCTTGTGTATGATCTGGATCCGGATCCCGTATTCCGTGCGAAAACAAGGAGACTTCTTGATGAGATTGCCGATTTCGGAGAGGAAAGGGTACTTTCTTCCTTGTCGCTTTTCGACGACCCGGACTTCCGCCGGGCACTGAATTTCACCTATACACCGTGGCGGGAAGCCAAAACAGAGGATATGGGAGTTGTGGGCGGTAAACACTATCGGAATCCCGGACAAAACAGCCGAAAGATCAATCCCGCGTTTTATCCTTTGCGCGGAATCGGAGAGGCGGCGTCCATCGCGGCACTTTGCCCGGGACGGCGGGTTTCCGATTCGGTTGTGTCCGCACTTGAGATTGCCGCGGGAAACATCGACTACACACATCACCATACTTACGCTCCTCTTTTGCTTGCGTCGGGATATCTGTTGTGTCTTGAGAACCGGAAGCAGAATCCAAACCCATAGAGGAAACGACGTTTCCGCCGTATCGATGGGATTTTCCCGAAAAATTTACGAAGAACCCTCCGTCTTGCAAAAAATTCCGTCCGACACCTTGACAAAACAAAGAATCTTTGTTATAATAATCGGGTATCTTGGGATGTCGCCAAGCGGTAAGGCACGGGACTTTGACTCCCGCACTCGTCGGTCCGAATCCGGCCATCCCAGCCATTGCGAGGGTAACGACTTTTGGAACACTTTCAAAAAGGAGTTGCCCTTTGCTATGCTTTTAAACAGCAAAAAGAGAGCATCTATTTCTCCGCCAAGAAATAGATGCTCTCACCTTTTATAATCGGGAGTTGCTCTTTGTTACGCTTTTAAACTTTCGTAATACGCTGCTTCAACATCAGCCGGCGACTTAAAATTCAAACGCCGATGAGGTCTGCGGTTGTTATAGTAATCAATATACTTTTTCACTTCCTCGTCAATTTCCTTGATAGATGAATATGTTTGACGATATAATGCCTCATATTTCATTCTTGAGAAAAAGGCTTCACAGACTGCATTTTCGGTTGGCGTTCCCGGTGTGGCAAACGATTGCGTTACCGAACACTCCTTCAAAAATTCTCTGAAGGCATGACAGGTGTATTGCACTCCTTGATCACTATGGAACATCAGGCTTTTCGGTTCACCGCGCCATTGAAATGCTTTCGAAAATGTTTCAATGGTGAGCATCGTATCAATACGATCAGACACAGCGTATGAAATAACCATTCTTGAAAACAAATCAATAATCACGCATACAAATTTGTTTTCTTGACCTGCTCGAATGTATGTTATGTCACTTACCCAAACCGCATTTGGGGCTATCTGATCGTATTCGTTGTGTAACCGATTTTGGTAGTATGGTCTTGAAATAGGTTTCTTGTGGTGACTCAATGCCATCGGTGCTTGAACAGCCAGCGACATCTCTTTCATCAAGCGAGCAATTCTTTCTTCGGCAACTCGGTATCCTCGTTCTGCAAGAATTCGCTTGATTGGTCGTTTGCCCAAACGATACTCGCTATTCTCAAAGATCTCTTTGATCAACGGTTTGATCAGTTCATCGTTACGCTCATAAAGTGTACGATATGCTTCTCTTCGTTTATAATGGTAATAACTACCCGTGGGAAGATTTACTGCATCACACAAAATCCTGACGGAATAGCTGTCTTTAAGGCTATTGACAGCCTTTACTTTTTCGGCGTTTGACGCATTTGGAGAGCATTTCAAAATGCTTTGTGCTTCTAAAACCGCTTTCATTCGATCCAGCTTGCGTTGCATATGTTTGAGGCTGCTCAATTTGGTGCTACATGGCTTTTCAAACATATGGGTCTGATATTGATGCTTCCAAACAAACAGTGTGCTTTCGGGGATATTAAACTCCGATAACGTTTCCTTCACCGTGTGGTGATCAAGATAGAATTCAACAACTTGTTTCTTGAATTCCGTGGTGTACTTTTGATTTGACATTTTTATTACCTCCTTGTCAAATATCCAATTATTATACACCAAAAATGTTAACTGCAGTATACTGTAACATGCAATAAACATAAAGAAGGTGCAGCCGTAGCGACACCTTCTTTCCGCCATTACTTAATATGCTTGTAAATTTGCTTTGCTTGTTCAAGCGATTCGGTACTGAAACAAATATTCTCAGAATCTCCGAAATAATAAATCGTTGTTACTGCCGTTCCCCATCCTCCGATCATATATTCTTCTATCTTAACTTCAACGCTCCCTTCATATTGATCCTTGCCACTTTTGGGAGTAAGGTTCATTGTAAAAGTGAATGGCAAATCTGATGCTGTCATATTGGGGTTGTGCGTAACATAATAATCACTTTGCTCATAATCTTGATCCGCAAGTAGTTCGTCTCTACAACTTTTTTCAATATCAAAATCTTGTGATTCAATAGTAATAACAAATCGTTCTACATCACGAGTCAAAGAACCAAATGATACCGTTGTGTTTAACGTTTCATTGGTTTTAATTACTGCATCCGTCGAACTAATACCGCACCAAAAGCCAAGATCAGGAGCACTATCGGATATTCCCGACAGATTATCTGGTATATTGGGTACATTAGAGAAAAAAATTTGTAATAAGTGGTATTGCACACAAAACGCATAATGTTAGACAAGCAGCAATTGAAGCCCACTTAATCCAACTGATTCTTCTATTTTTCTGCACCTTATCAGAAGATGCAGCCGCTTCAATCATTTTGGGATCTATATTCCCAAGCTCTCGGTAAAATTCCTTATTCGTCATACGTTAAAGCCCTCCTTTTGCAAATGAGTTTTGAGTTTATTGCGTGTTCTGAGAAGGAGCATACCCACTGCACTTTCTTTCATAGAATAGTCTTCCGCAATTTAAGCAAGTGAACTTGTGTACCAATATCTGCGGATGAATATGTTTCGTGTTTTTTGCGGCAAACTACGGAGAAATGCGTTCAAAGAATCGTGTAATGCAATTCCCGCTACAACATCCCACTCATCGTCATCGCCCGGCAAGCACTCCGCCAACTCATCAAGAACAAGCGGAATCTGCCCCCTCTTTTGGGTATTTTGTTCTTCATACACATCAAAGGCAAGATGACGGCTTATCATTCCCACATACGCCTTTAATGCTTCGGGGCGCTTAGGCGGTATTATCTGCCACGTTTTCAGATAAGTATCATTCACAACTTCTTTTGCATCCTCATCATTTTCAAGGATTTGGTATGCTATGTAATGACAATATCTACCGTACTTCTTCTCGGTTTCTTTTATAGCAGACTCGGAAGGTTCCCAATACAAATCTACTATCTGCTTATCTTCCATGTTATACACTCCTTTCGTGTGTTATAAAGCGCTTTCAACCACTATAACGGGAAAACAAGCCTTCACATCACTCATTTGGGAAAACTTTTTTATATTATATCCTATTTTTTTTCAAAAAAAGTGTGAACGAACCAAGGATAAATCCATAAGATGAGCGCGAGTACTTGAAAAATTCATAAAAATGCGGTACAATAAAATATATAGCAATTTTCGAAACCAAACTATGAGTACATTTCTGGGCAGGAGGATAATCATGGATAATAGTGCTGTTTATTTTGAAGAGAATATATATTCCGAAACTATCGCTCCATTACCTCAAACAACGATATTGCACTTACAGAATTCGTTGCGAATGCATGGGATGCAGGTGCACACAATGTAAGTATTACTATTCCTACCAAACTGGATGAGAAAATCATCATAGAGGACGATGGCACTGGTATGACTGACGAAGAATTTCGCGCCAGATGGATGACTCTCAATTACGATAGGCAGAGACGTCAAGGCAAGGATGTAACTTTCCCAGGTGACATTGAGTTATCGAAGAGAATAGCTTATGGACGCAACGGGGTTGGACGTCACGGTATGCTTTGCTTTGCCGACAACTATATGGTTGAAACATGGCGTGATGGTACATGTCACATATACGATATTGCTGTAACCCATGGTGATGCTCCTTTCAAAATCTTCAAGCATGTTACAGAGCCGAGGAGTGGACATGGAACTAAAATAAGTACTTTTGTGAAAAGACATCTGCCAGATGCAAACGCAATGACAGATATTCTTTCCGCGCGCTTTCTGTATGATCCTAATTTTGCGGTCAAAATCAACGGCAGAAGAATTGATCTCTCGCAACACAAAGGTGTAATTTTTGAAAAAACATTTACAACCGTAGCCAATGCCACACTCAATATGATTGTGATTGACTCTGAGAAGACAGCCGCGAAATCGCAACAACACGGTATTGCTTTTTGGGTATCAGGCCGATTGGTTGGGCAGCCTTCTTGGACATACGGAAAAATCGCTTTTTTAGATGGACGTTTCAAAGCGGCCAAGCGTTATACAATCATTGTCAAAACAGATGATCTGATCGATGATGTGCTTCCTGACTGGAGCGGCTTTATAGATTCAGACAACATGAATTGCCACTATCGCAGTCTTAAAGCTGAAGTCGATGCCTTTATAAAATCGGTTATGAAGGAACATATCGGAGAAGTTCGTCTTGACGTGATTCGCAGCACACGAGATGAGTTAGAAACACTTAATATCTCAGGACAGCGAAATGTATCAGCTTTCATAGAAAAGATTACAGAAGAAAATCCTGTGCTCCCTCAGGACTATCTTCGTAGCGCAATAACAGCAATGGCTTCTATCGAGAAAGCCAAAAAGGGAGAACTTCTTCTCAGTCAGTTATCACAAATGTCTGCGGATCAAATCGATAGACTCGCAGACATCTTGAGTTCTTGGGATGTTGACGATATAGCATCTGTTATCGGGGAAATTGATAAGAGAATTGTTGTTATAGAGGCAATTCAGCGTCTATACAATGACAAATCGACTGACGAATTGCACACCTTGCATCCTTTGGTACTAAACTCCAGATGGTTGTTCGGAGCCCAATACGATTCCCCTATGTTCGTATCTAATTCCACATTGACAACCGTAGTCAAAAGTCTTTTTAAAGACGAGGACTATGATTTGGATGCAATCGACAACCCCAAGCGCAGACCAGATATTATTTGCCTCAAGCAGTATTCACTTAAAGCAGTGTGTACTGATAGAATTGACCCGATGGCGGGTGAGATTGTGAAGCCCGATCAGATTTTGATTGTTGAGGTGAAACGTGGCGGATTTGAGATCACCGATGAGGAAGTTTCTCAGGTGGAATACTATGTGCGCCAAATTCGCAAATCAGCAGTTCTCCACAGTTCGGCAACCATTGATGCTTATGTGGTGGGAGCTCAGCTCGGTGATATTGACGTTGAAAAAGAAACCTCCAGCGGTCGTATTCACGCAATCACCTATGGTCAACTTGTTGATACTGCATCGTCTAAACTGTTTAGATTGCGTCAGCGTTTAGAAGAACACTACAATACATTAGGACAGGAAAGTATTGTTGAGCAAGCTCTAAAAGAAGCCGCTCAAACGAAGATGGATTTTGACTCATAATACCGTTTGTATTAACATCCTGGTCAGAACAAATATTTCGTCAATTTTATTAATTTTTTGCAAATTGTCAACGTTGGGGTTGACAAATACGTTTGACTTGTATATAATATTAATAGAGGTTACGAAGCCTATCAAAATCGTTTTAATAGAGGTTACGAAGCCTACCAAAATCGTTTTAATAGAGGTTACGAAGCCTACCAAAATCGTTTTAATGGTTGCATTTTCGAATGCAACCATTAATTTTAAAGGAAGAAAAAATGCAAAACTGGATTGTCATCGAAGAAGAATACTTAAATTATTTGCGAAAAACAGAATCGAGAATTCCATTCTCCGACTATGGAAGTAATAAATACAAACCCTTCTTTGGAGAGCTGTTTTCCGCAGGTGATCTCGTATACGTCACACAAATTTCACATGCTCAGCCAAGACATTTCGCACTAAGGAACAGCAAGGACTTTTTAAAAATTTACTTGCCGAGCTCAACTGCAGGTGCTCCAGATAGATTGGTAGCAGTTGTCAATTTGAATTATATGTTTCCTATTTCTAAAAGCATTATTAGCACTTTAGAGTATAAGGACATCGATAAACATAGGACTTTTACATCTGAAACAGAAAAAACTCAATACATAGATTTGCTCCGAAAAGAAATGACTGTTATTAACTCTTTAGGCATAGAAAATAAAGCTAAATCTCTGTATGATTTGAAAATAAAATTCCCAGATGACGCTGTTTCGAAAAGGTGTTTGGACTTTTCAAAATTAGAAGAATTGGCCAGCCAGTATACTGTTTCTGACAATACATAGGCCTCGTTGCAAGCATGGCGTTGCACCCCGGAAGATAGCGGTCAAGTGCAATACCCTGCTTCACCAAGGGAGAGGTGTACCATCATGGTGCATCTAAATTGGCTAACACAAATTTGGCATCTGAATTGACCTGCAACCACAAACCTCCCGCGCGAGAGTGCGGGAGGTTTACTTATTACTTCTTCGTTTTTTCACGCTTCACTTGCACGCGGGAGTTTTGGCGAAGTAACAGGCAAAAGTGAAAAAGTAAGGTAAGATATCGACAAATCGGAATTTGCAGAGAGGATATCAAATGATAAAGGTAAAACTTACGATTCCTGATAGCAAATGCAGAAGCGGTTATTTCAAAAAAGGGCAGGAATTTATTGTTGAGGATTTGTGTCCGCCGTTATGTCATGAACTACGGAATAGTATGTATCCGCTTGTTTATGCACTCCAAAATGGAGCAGAATTAGACTATGAAAATACTCGTGCGAAGATGTTTGATATAAAATGTCCAGACGGAGGCAGAGTGTGTATCCACGGGGAAATTTTAGAAGATTGCTAAATTTCAATTTGTCCAACCAAACCCATGCATAGCCAAACACTACTCCGCCAAGCGTTCGGCTTATGGTATAATGTATTAATGATATAGAAGGGAGACTCGCAGTAACAATGAACAGGTTAAAATGGTATCAAAAATTATTGATTGCATTAACAGCTATTATATTCTCACCTTTGATTATCGCAGGCGTTATAATTGCAGGAATATGTACATTGATCCAAATCCCCAAAGACAAAAAGAAATATAAAAATTCTCGTTACTATGCAGATTTCAAACAAAAGTTTACAACGAGTATTCTGTATTCTCCTGAGTATCGCTTTTACAATTCTGCTGTGCGACGTAACTTACAGTTAAAGTATATCAAACAAAAAACAAACGGATTTGAATATTTTATTTACAACGAAACAATTTACCTTTTTCCAGACTTTGAACAAATTGATTTTGACGAGAATAAGAAATATTGGCAGGTAGATCAGGATGGCGATTGGATACCTTTCAACGAATGTTATAATAACCTGCTTGATAAATTGGAAAAGACGACAATTTATCCCGTAAAGATAATTGTTGAGAGAAAAATGTTTCCAATACTAAATTTAAACGGTAAAAATATTCCAGGCTGCATCTTTGTCACATGGAATTATGAAACTGCATTTGAAAATGAAGAATCTCCATTAAAAATGCTTATCCCGGAAAACTCCAAAGAGCTTTACGAGATGATGCTTCAAACTCCGAATTTATGTGGCACCTTTGAACTTACCGATGATGGCGAAAAAATCGTGTGGCATTTATATGAAAACATCAAAATTGAAATCAATGTTGATTCGCAAGGGTGTTATTTCGGTGTAAGCAAATTGTTATTTGGAAAAATTGAAAGTGGTATTACTCATTGGCACCCATCAATCTTTGAAATTTACGATGAAGTTTGCAACATTGGAAAACGCGGGAATGTGATGGTGCTCCGCTCTACTGTGGGTTGCGGCGCTTTGATGTATTCCGGTAGTAAAGCCGATTGTCCCTACTCACCGGACAAAAAGTATTTATTAGGGAAATACTACTATTTAGAGGCAGAATAATTACATAGTTCCATTTATAGGCACGGTTCCGCAAGCCCGGAAGATAGCGGTCACTTGCAAGCCCCTGTTTCACCAAGGGAGAAGTGTGCTTTCGTGTTACATCTAAATTGGCTAACACAAATCCGGCATCTAAATTGACCTGTAAACACAGCAAGAAAGGCACCCTCGCGGTGCTTTTTTTGTTGGTCTGTGGGTGCGCACACGGAGGCGGACTTCAAAAACGCAGAAACAAAGCGGAAAAGCGCACCGTTGTCCGCACTCTGCTCCTGACCGGTGCTCTACCCTCGCGTTTTTGTGTCGGAGAATGGAATACCATCCTCCCGACGGGAATCACAGCTACCCCTGCCAAAAATCCGAAAGCCGAGGCTTTCGGATTTTTCATTTGTGACGCAGGCACAAATGATGCGCTTCACGCAAATTGAAATGAACCGCAACTTATATACTGAAATTGTCATGATACAACATCCATAAGTGCATACCATTTGATAACTGTTGACAAATATTCATTTCTATGATAAAATAAACTTGTGAATTGGGGACGGCACCCATTGCAAAAAACAGCATTCATTAAGTTAATATCACGACAAGGGGGTGACACCCATAGAAAAAAACATTATTGTTGTTGATGAACAAGGTAATGAATATGAGGCGACCTATCCCAAACGGGCGAAAGGTCTTGTAAAAAGTGGCAGGGCGCGCTTCGTAGATGAAAATAAAATATGCCTTGCGTGTCCGCCGAATTTTGATTTGGAGGATAAAAAAATGACAGAAGAAAGAAAAACCGAAAGCGTATACAATATTGAATACATACTTTCGCAGATAGCTAAAATTCAAGAGCAAACAGAATACTTGAACATTGCATTAAAGAACCTCTCACAAATGGGAGACGGTGAAAGCGGCAGCCCTGGTTCTCCCGTCAATATTCAAGGTCAAGCAAAAGCGCAAGCAATTGCCGATATTGTCAGGTGTCGTGAAACAACAAATCAGAAAATGCTGTCGTTGTACGAAAAAATGTATGACGACCTGAAACCGGATAATGGGAACAAAAAGTTGGATGTTCTTGAAAACCTCGCACAAATCGCTGCAAATACCGACGACTTCGCCTCAGAAAAATCAGAAATGCTTGATACCATTCGGCAAATATTCAGAGAAAACTTCAATAATTAACACTTTCCCCTTGCTTCGCTTCAGAGGCAAGGGGTTTTACATAAGATCGTTTACAAGCATGGAGTTGCCCCCTGAAAGACCTCGGACAAAGGCAACTCCCCTCATCGCCAAGGAATCTCTATATCCTGTGAAAAATTAGGCGGCATCAAAATCGTAGTTGTGGGACAAAGGGGGTGTTAAAAAACTCATTTTGAGTTTTTTAACACCCCCTTTCCCTATTCCCTGTTCTCTTCACTTGCCCGCGAAACTTTTGGAAAAGTGATAAGGAGCCGTGAATATTCCGAGATAGAATAACCGTCGGGGGCAAATGTCACTCGACGGTATTTTTTCTCGGCAAAATGCGTGGCGGATATTGAAAAATGGGAGTAATTCTGGTATAATCGGATATTGACCAATCGAATGTTGTAGAGGTAAGGATTGTGTTACATTATAGAAAAATAGAATCTGTTGACGATAAAAGGATTGCCGAGATCATTCGGGCAAATCTGGAAAAACTGCACTTGAATATTCCCGGGACGGCATATTTTGATCCCGAACTTTGTCATCTGAGTGCTTATTATAACAGCAATCCCTCCAAGCGTGTCTATTTTGTCGCGCTTGATGAAGACGGACAAGTTATCGGCGGCGTTGGTATTGCTGAATTTGACGGAATAGAAAACTGTGCGGAACTTCAGAAACTCTATCTGGACGATTCCGTCAAGGGAAAAGGGTACGGAAAAGAACTGATGCAAGTAGCTGAAAACTGGGCAAGGTCTGCGATGTACAGAAAGCTGTATCTTGAAACGCATACGAATCTTTCCGTGGCTTTGAAATTATATGAGAAAGCAGGCTTTCGGCAAATTGAAAAACCATGTCCGACGCAACACAGTACAATGAATCGTTTTTATTTGAAGGACCTGTAATATGCCGGAAAAATAAGGATGGCATGGTTGAAAACAGGAAACGAGAAAGAATGAGCGGGAGAATGGATATGTACCAATATGAATATGAGACCGTCGTTTGTGAATTTGACGGATGGGGATTCGGAGCAGGGAATGTCTACCGTATCGGGGATTACCGTTCCGTCATTGAAAAAAGAGCCGAAAACGGCTGGCGATATGTCGGTTGTATCCCGACCAAACAGCGGGGAACCGGGCATACGCAGGAAATCGATTTGATTTTTGAAAAAGAAGCATAATTGAATTTGCGGAGATACGATCAAATGAACTATACAAACCGCTTTGACGGGAAAAGTGAAATCTATGCCAAAGCAAGACCGAAATATGCCCCGTCACTGTTTGATTATCTGAAAAACACGTTGAATATCCCCACCGGAAGCGTATTTGCGGATATCGGCTCGGGGACGGGGATTTTCACGGAGCAGTTGCTGAATTGCGGATATAAGGGGTTCGGGATAGAACCGAACTTGGATATGCGAAAAAAAGCCGAAGAAAGACTTTCCCGAAACCGTAATTTTGTTTCTGTGAACGGCAATGACAGCAATACGGGACTGCCCGACAAATCCGTTGATTTTGTAACTGCTGCGCAGGCGTTTCATTGGTTTGACACCGAAGCGTTCGGGGAGGAATGCAGGCGCATTCTGAAGCCCGACGGAAAGGTAATGATCGTCTACAATTCCAGAGATGAAAAAGCCGCTTGTACCGTGAGGCTTTCCGCCCTGCGGCATAAATACAATCCCGAATTTCACGGTTTTTCAAACGGCATAAGCCATGAAAAAATCCTTGCCTTCTATGCGGGAAGATGCGAGATATTCCGTGCCGATAATACGCAGACCTATGACCGGCAGGGCTATCTCAACCGCGTGCTGTCCTCGTCGTATTCCTTAAAAGAGGACGACGACAGGTATGCGGAATATCTGAAAGAAATCGATGAAATTTTTGATGCGTTTTCGGTGGACAATCTTATTACCGTCCCGACGGAAACGATTGCGTATATCGGTACGGTCTGACAGTATAAGCGACGGGTTGTCCACCCCTCGAAAACATCAACAAAACCGAAAGCCATTCAGTGATCTCCGTCATCGCCCCGCGCAGGTTTCCATATAAGCGTAAGTCCCAACCCCCCGCGCATTGGCGCGGAGAGCTTCCCCCTCCTTCTTCCCTTCCGGCGGGAGGGGATACGAAAGGATAAACCCGCGAAGCGTGAAACCGTCTTGCCGAACGGAAAACAAACGCCCAAAACGCTCCTTTTCGCAAAAAGCAACATGATGGAACCAAGGAGACACAATATGAAAAGATTCCTTTCCTGTTTTTTCAGCGTCATAGCAATCGTGTATATCCCCTCACTCTTTGTGCTGGCGTTTTTCCCGAGATCGACGGAAGGGGTGGCTTCATACGCCTTGAATCTGCTGTTCTTTTTCCTGTATTCTTTTCCGTTTTATTGCGTTTTTCTGGAGGTGGGAGCAACCTGTCGCCAGATAGGGGAACACAAAACCGGCACAACCGCGGAAAAGGGGCTACACGCAATACGTCTGATATTGTCTGTGGGAATCGGAATCACGCTGGCGAACCTGTCCGAGTACCTGTATTGGGCACTTGCCATGGCTGTGGCTTGGGTGTTTTTTCGCGTTCTCGGTGTCGTGTTGTTCAGCCAAAACCGTAAACCGGACGAACTCTTCCAGACAAAAAAGGTTTGGATTTCCGTGATTGTGACGTTTCTTGTCGTATGCGTTGCTCTGCTGATATTCCGCCTTTCGCTGGACAGCAAGAACCGATTGGATCCGGAAATCAACGCGATTTCTCATATCAAAACGGGCTGTGAAAAACTTCAGGTTTTGCACAGCCCGTTTTGATTTATACCGGATTTTTTTCGTCCAATCCGGATTCATCGGCACGAATCGTTTCCGTATGGGTTTCCAACAAAACAAAAATCAACAGGGCAAGCAGAGCAAAAGGCACCGGCTCAAACTCCCCGGGGTCCGTCTGTGAATACAAAAACAACCCAAGATAGGAAAGAGAAAGCGCGACCGTTTGTCGGTTCGGACGAAACAACATCAGTTTTATCCGCACGACCAGTTGATATCCGTATGCGGCGATTCCGACAAGCCCCATGCTTCCCCAAATCTGCGGGAAATAGGAATGATACCAAGGCAAACATCCCGGGCGCGGCGGCAGAAATTCTCCGTCTCCGATCGCGCCGATTCCGATGCCGAACAGTGGGTTTTTCAGAAAATCCGAAAACGAACGGGAGATCATGACGACACGGGAAGAGTCCCGGAAAAAACCGCCGCGCCATTCCATCTTTTTTCCCCACAACCCGGACAAGGCGGTCCGGCATACCCAGACACCGACAATCACCAGAAGCATCAGAATCGCAAGGTTGATCCCCTTTGTCTTCCAATCCGTCTTTCCGTAAAAATAAAAGATCAGACACAGAATCCATTCCAGCGTTCCGAACAGCAGTGCAGTTCTGGAAATGGAGAACACGAGCGCAATATACATCAAAAAACCAAGCAGAAAGGATAAAATCCGTCCGCCTCGCGGCAGAGTCTGTTTCCCTGCAAAGTAAAACGGAGCCGGAATCAGCATGATAAGATAGGTCGCCATGCTGTTCCGATAGTCGACGTTCCCGAAATAGGACAGCACGAAAACCCTGTCGGTCAGTTGCGGAATATTCCGAAGAATCGGCAGAATCAGATACAGGGAACACACGATACCGGTCAACAGCATCGAAAAAAGCAGATTGGATACAACGTCGTAGTTCTTTTGTGCCTTATATTCGGTAGCGTAAAGATAATACATGCCCACAAGTCCGACACCAAGCGCGGCAATATAAATCAGGGAAAGCGGAGAGAAATACTCTTCCCTCGGAATACACCCGACCCCGCCGAGTATCAGCGCAACAGCTGTCGCAATCAGTGGCCAAAACGAGCTTCCGGCACGAAAGGGCTTGCGGTAAACGGTGAAATGAAAAACCGTCCCGATAACCGCAGGCACCACCCACGGCCAATACGGAAGGAGAACCGAAAAATCCTTGGCAAGTGCCGCACCGACGGCAATCAGCATAAAGAACGGAAAGGTCGCCGGCATAATATCGTCCGAAAGAAACAGCAGGATCTCAATGAGAACCGCCAGAATTTTCAGCGTCAGAATCGTCTCTCCGCTGATAACACCGAATATACCGACGGCAAAAACCAGCAAAGAATAATAAGGGGTCTCCAAAAAAGACCGGATTTTATGTAACATTCCCAATCTCCCGCATTTCCGACTAAAAATCAAGACTCTATCCCTCAAGATTCAATTTTTCCAACAATTCCAAGGCATTTTTCTGTTCCTCACGCGTCATACCGGAATTGAGCATCAGTTCCTTTATGCTTCGCCCGGTTCCGCCGCAAAAAAGCAGTTTGCACCATCTGCGGACCTCATACAGCGGAAGCAATATTCGTTTTTCCTCCAGCGACGGGTAGTGAAATTTCAACACCTCATACGGAAGCCAAATGCGGGAGAACGCATAACGCACCTTCCCGCCCCGCTTCACCTGTCCAACGGCGATCCGGTTTTGAGCATTTCCGTATACTCCTCCCCGGAGGAGATAGTCCTGCATCCGGCGGGTGATTTCGGTAAATTCGCCGTTTCCGAACCACGCCTCAGACAAATTCTCCGACTCCGAGGCAAAGGTAAGAAGTCCGCCCTCGGCAAGGAGAGCATTTCGCTTCTCCCTGTCAAACGAAACCCTATGGTTCAGAATCCAAATATCAAGAAACGGACGGACACCGCACCCGCCGGTGTCAACAAAGTGCTTCGCCATGTGGGCAATGTGATAGGAATAAAACATCTCGTCGCTCAGAACATACTCCGCCGTGCCGGCAACAGGAGAGGCGTTCTCCCAAACAGCCGCCAAAACACGCTCTATATTCCCGACGCACTTTTCCTCAATCAGACTGTAGTGCAACTCAATATGAACACCGCCGTCCGTAAACAAACCGACATCGTGGGAGCCATTGGAATCCTCCCGACACCCCGCCCTGCCGACAAGCACCGCCACGGCACGTTCAAGATCGTTTTTCCGCACCAAAATATCAATATCACAACTCGTCCTCATCCACGGCTCCGGATAATACTGCCGCAAAACCGACCCCTTGAGCGGCAGGAACGGAATTTCCGCCTCATTCAGCACGGAGCGCAGGCGTTCCAACTCATAGTGAATCTTTTCATAGCGATAAACCGCAAGCATGACCTGTTTCTGAAACTTCGCCCGAATCTCTTCGTTTTCTATCCGATTTCTTTTCAGCAACGCGTTGCCGACAAGATGCGCAAGATCCTGTGCTTTTGCCAACGAATACAGCTTTGCAAGCTCCTCATTCGGAAAAACATCCCCCGACCGGTCGGTTTCTTTTCCGCAGACCTCGCCGGCAATCAGATCCATCATCAAACGGGCGATTCTTTCCATGTCCTGCCTCCCGACTTCGGGAACGATCTGTCCCCACATTCAATCTCCCTCTCAAACAATCAAAGTGAGCCATTCATCCCCGCAAAATGCGACACAACACGCTCACTCTTACCGTATATATCATACTATAAGAATCCGGTTTTGTCAATAGGACGCCTCCGATTCCCCCGGTTTTAAGACAATCCCTTTACTTTATGCATTGTCGGAACCAAGATATTCGCCGATACAGAAAGTCCGTCCGCGGTTTTACTCCGCGGACGGACTGCCGTTTTACACCGTACCCTGAGAAGACGCTTCCAACACGTTGATCTGATTTCTCCAGAGTTGCCGTTGAGCCTTGACGGGCGCGTACTCCTCTTCGGAGAGCAGACCCTCGGCGTACTTGATCGCCTTGTAGTCGGTTTCGGACAAAAGACGTTTCAGCCTGAGAATCTCCCGGCTCTGCCGGAAATCTTTCTCCGTAAGTCCTGCCGCCGTCATCATTTCCCGTTCGGTTGCTTTCATGCTTCCACCTCCCCTAACGCTCTGAGATATTTCACGGTGCTTGCTGCCGCTATATGGTTGTCGGTTTCAAAGGCGATTGTGTCGCCCGCCGCCACTGCGAAATTGTCCGGAAAGTCCGCCATACTCGCCGTGACATCGGTAACAACTGGTTCGGAAAGTTCATAATACATAGGAATCCCGGACATGGCGGCTTTGAATGCCGCGGTAGCGGCAAACGAGTTGTCCACCACACGAATTTGGCTGGAGTCGGAATTTCCCATGATGACGTTGTCCCCGGCATCCAAAATACTCGATGTTCCAGATAACACATATTCCGTCGTCAACAAGTTAAAATTGCCTTTTTTCTTATTCGCAACCCCCGCATAAAACATTTTGTTTCCGTTCGCGAGAGTGTAGTCGTTCCAATTTAAGGTTCCGAGATCGACCGTATCCACCCTCTGCACATATTGCCAGCCGGTTTCCGTCCGCTCAACGCCGTTGCAGACGTCCCCGACACTCCAGCCGTAACCCGGAAGAGAACGCACCGAG
>CAKSSY010000016.1 GCA_934489945.1 uncultured Eubacteriales bacterium | reverse complement strand
ATTACCATTCTTGAATACAAAGGAGAAGACAAAAACGTTGTCATTCCCGCCATGATTGAGGGAAAACCTGTGACGGCAATCGGTCAGAAAAGCGGAGAGGGCAATTTGTTTGGTCCGTCGGAATATTGTTTTGACCGACAGGGGAGAGTGGTTTCTGTGTCTGTCCCGGATTCGGTGAAGGCTCTTGGGCGATATGCCTTTCAGGGTTCGTCCGCTCTTGTTCGTGTGGAGCTTCCCGACAGTTTGCGGATTCTGGATGACTCAGCTTTCGCAAACTGCGTTTCCTTAACCTCATTGAATTTGCCGGATTCCTTGGTTGAAATCGGAGATTTTGCGTTTATGAATTGCAGTTCTCTGACCTATGTTCGCATTCCGGCGAATGTTCTCGTAATCGGCAGATATGCTTTTTTCTATTCCGGGCTTGAGGCGATGCAGATGAAAGACGGCGTTTCGGAAATCTCATGGTACGCTTTTTCACATTCTCCTCTAAAGGAGATCGTTCTGCCGGATTCGGTAAAAACAATCGGAAAATGCGCCTTTGCCGACTGTTCGGCTCTGGAAAAGATCACACTGGGAAAAAATTTGGAACGTATTGAGGAACAAGCCTTTGCGGGTGCTGAAACTCTGACTTCGATTGTTATTCCGCCGTCGGTGGAAACCATATGGGAGGATGTTTTTGTAAACTGTTTCCGGTTGAAAAATGTAATCTTCAAAGGAGATGCACCGGTCGAAATTCATTCTGACTGCACGGGGATTGACCCGGATGACACGTTTTTTCTGCCGGATTTCACAATTTTTTATCACAGCGGTGCGAAGGGATTTACCTATCCTTCGTGGAACGGCTATCGGACAGACATTACGGATGCGGAAACGGATTCTCCGCTTAAGGCAGACAAACTCATGACGGAGGGAGACTACGAATACCGCTGTCTGGGTAACGGTGCGGTTCTTTTTCGCTATCATGGTGACGATTCGGAGGTTGTCATTCCCTCTACACTCGGTGGTCGACCTGTTACGGGAATTGATGGCAGAGCTTTTTTGGGAAATGAGAAAATCGTTTCTGTCCGGATGCCGGACACGATTACCTTCATCGGAAAAAGTGCTTTTTTTCATTGCTGTCAGCTGTCTGATGTGACGTTGTCCTCGAAATTGCAATCGATAGGGGACAATGGTTTTGCTCTTGCGATCCGGTTGAAGGAGGCACCCTTGCCGGATTCCTTGGTTGACATCGGCACAATGGCTTTTGCACAAACCGCGCTTACAGAGGTTCGGATTCCGCCGTTGGTTGTTACGTTGAACGCGTTTACCTTTTTTCAGGCACCACTTCAATCGGTCGAATTTGCCGGCAATGTCGAAACGATTTGCGACGGAACTTTCTGTGATACCGCATTGGAATATATAGTGCTTCCCGCTTCGGTAAGAAACATTACCGGTCGTGCCTTTTATCTTTGTCCGCGTTTGGTGAAGGTAGCTTTTGAAGGCGATGCGCCGGAAGATTTCCATCCGGGAGACCCGTATCCGCCGTCGAAAAATGGCATGAATTTTAAAGTTTTGTATCATGAAGGGGCAAAAGGCTTTTCTTCACCTCAATGGCAGGGACACAAGACGGAACTATGGTGATTTTAAGAAGAACCGTAGGAAAGGAAGGATTCCTTAACCTATATACTGATGCAAAATCGTACTCATAGGAATCTCGCAGTTATCGACCAAAAAGTATGTATGAAAAGCTTTTTTGTCCACCGCCTCATAAATGGCAATGTCGGTAAGATCGCAGGGAGTAAAGTGTTTTACAAATCCGGTTCCCAATGCAGTCAGGACGGTCATCAATGTATTGGTCCAATTAAATTGCTTTAATAGCTTTTTTCCCCACTTTTCCTGCCATGCTTTATCTCCCGTACATTGAATATATTCATTGGTTAGTGCAGAAAAAGAAGATTCAACAACATCGGAAAAAGCGTTGGAGTAGAAAAACGATCGAATAAAGTCCATTCCCATGCAGAGTGTGTCAACACCGGGAACGATGCTAATCAATCCACAGATTGTTTCAAAAGCTGTTGCTGCAATGGCAAAAGAAGAGTTTATCGTATGTGATCCGAAAAGAATTTCTGCTTCAGAATAAAAGTTAAGGCGATTTATTCTTTCATTATATAAAAAGTATTGTTTTGTTCCATCGGGAAAGATCATGAAAAGATGGGGCATTCTTCCGAAAATCTCCTTATAAATCTGATCTTTAAAAGAAAGAAATTCTTTCGTTTTTTTTCGATTTTCTTTTGTTCGGTTGATGTTATACTCTTTCACATAGTTTTCCACACCTAACGGATCAAAAAGATACAAAAAGGCAAGCTGTTTTTCCGAAAACTCCTCCAAAGCATTCTCATAGTTTCTACTGATGGCACTTTGAGGAATCAATTTCTCTGTATTTGGAATGCTATATCCAATATATTTCCAAACCAAAGAGCCGAATATAGAAGAAAATTGAATATAGAAAGAGTCCTCGTCTTGTTTGATTGTCACTTTTTCTCTCGGATCAACGGTAATTTCGCACGCTCCCTTAAGAATTCCCTCTGTTAATTCAGCTGTAATTCTTGCGGTGCCTTCAGAAATTGCCGTAACTTCCCCGGAGATTGGGTCGATGGTTGCAACACGAGGAAAATCACTGTGCCATCTAAAATCGCGATTTGTTGCATTTGGAGGTGAAATTTTAGCGATAAGAGTAGTTTTTTCTCCGGGGGCAAGTGTAGTTTTTGTGGGTTCAATTTCAATTGATTTTACTAGGGGATTACAAACACGAATGGTACAATGGTCGGATTGGTTGGTTTGGTCTTTTGATGTTGCATGAATTATTGTAACGCCTTCCTTTACCCCGCATATTGCACCGGTAATATCTACTGTTGCAATGGTTGGATCATCACTTTGCCAAAGCAGACTTTTTTGTGTAGCGTTTTCGGGCAAAATTTTATATTTTATTTTGGCAGTATCGCCGACATTCATGATAAGATTTGCTCGTTCAAACTTGACGAGAGAGACCGGAATTCCGGGAACTACCGTCACCTTGCAGCAGGCACGGACACCACTTCCGTCGTTTGCACTTGCTGTAATGGTAGTTGTGCCAATTCCTTTGGAAAACACGAGTCCGCAAAGTGTGGTAGCAACATCCGGGTTACTACTATTCCAATTCAAAGATGAATCCGAGGCGTTTGACGGATAGACTTCGGCAAACAACATTACATTTTGGTGCATTTCCAATGTGAGTTCTGATTTATTCAGAACAATCGAGCGGACGGGGATTGGGCTGTCTGACACGGGAAGGGTTGTCGTAGTTGTAGTTGTGGTTGTATCTGTCGTCGATTTTCCGGGATTCAAAAATGTCGAAAAACGGCGTGCGGAAGTCAAAAATTTCCCTAATTTTTACAATAATGGGATTGACATTTTTTCACAAATATGGGAAAATGGTATTAGGGAAGATCCATAAACCAATCACACCAATATACGGAGGACACTGTTATGAGAAATCGTATTTTTTTGGACGTTATCTTGTTGGTCTTACTTGTTTTTTTGTGCGCCTGTGATCGGGAGACTGTTGGTTCCGACAGCGTGACCTTGCCGTGCGCGAATTCGACAAGTGAGACCGAACCTGCAAGCGAGACGGACCCGCTTGTTTCCGTGTCTCCCGCATCGGATTTTCTCTATGAGGAAGACGGCGACGGCATTACCATTCTTGAATACAAAGGAGAAGACAAAAACGTTGTCATTCCCGCCATGATTGAGGGAAAACCTGTGACGGCGATCGGAAAGGATAAGACGGTTTTTTTCGATGAGGTTTCTGTCGTCATGCCGGATACCGTTACCGTTATTCACGATCGGGCGTTCAGTTTCAACTGGCATTTGCGTTCCGTTACTTTGTCTCAAAACTTAACAAAGATTGGTTGCCTTGCTTTTAACGAATGCTACCTCCTTCGATCCGTGATGTTGCCGGAATCGTTGTCCGAAATCGGAAGCAGAGCATTTCGCAATTGTCTGTCGCTGTCAGCCGTTTCCCTGCCATCGACGCTTGTACAGCTTGGCGATGGTACTTTTCAGGGGTGTACGGCATTGTCTTTTGTCACATTACCGAAGACGCTTACCGAACTCGGAGAGGAGACATTTTCCGGTTGTTCCGCACTCCGGGAAATTTCCATCCCGGCAACGGTATCGGAAATCAAACCGACTGCCTTTAACGGTAGCGGACTTGAAACCATTGAACTGTCAGCCGGTCTTGAGATGATAGGTTGGCATGCCTTTGCCTATACCCCTCTTCGGGAAGTTGTCCTGCCGGAAACCGTCAAAGAAATCGATGCTTTTGCCTTTTCATCCTGTGATTTTTTGGAAACGATTTCCTTGAATCAAGGGCTAAAAATCATTGGTTACGGGGCGTTTTCCGGGAATCCTTCTCTGAAACAAATCACGATTCCGTCATCTGTCGAAGGGATTTCCGAAACCGTTTTCGGAGGCTGTCAATCTCTCGAAAAGGTCATTTTTGAAGGGAATGCTCCTGCCTCTTATCTTGATCCGAACAAAGATCCTTCCTTCCCGACGACGACCGGTAATTATACGATATACTACCGCAAGGGTGCTTCCGGTTTCTCCTATCCTGTATGGAACGGGTATCGCACCGACATTCTCGATGTCGATGATACCTCTCCGCTCAAAGCAAATTCGATTCGCAGGGAAGGAGATTATGAGTATTTTCTGTCGGATAACGATACGGTTCTGATCTTCCGATATCACGGAACCGAGTTCCATGTGGTCATTCCGGACTTTCTTGGAGGGAAACCAGTGACCGAGATTGGTACCAAAGCCTTTATGAATCGGGAAAATCTCCGTTCGGTCAAATTTCCCGACTCGGTTACAACGATCGGGGCAAGTGCCTTTGAACAATGCCCTTTGCTTGCTGTTGTGGAACTGCCAAGAGAACTTGTGTCTATCGGAAGCCGGGCGTTTTGCAAAGATGAATCCCTTACCGAGGTTGTTTTGCCGAAGAATCTGATTGAGATCGGCGAAGCTGCCTTTGCCTCCTGTGAGTCTTTGAAATCTGTGATAATGGGGGACGAATTGGTATCCATCGGGGATATGACATTTTCCGATACGAAGGTGATTGAACTGATCCTTCCGGCAAGTGTGCGAAATGTTACCGATTATGCTTTTTACAGATGCAATGAACTGAAAGCTCTGAAATTTGATGGTGACGCACCGGTCCCCTTCCGCAATCCCGATCCGAACAAGATGTTCCAACCCGTCCGCTACACGGTATACTATCACAAGAACGCAAAAGGTTTTGATGCGACCGAATGGCAAATGTTTGCAACTGCTATATGGTGAGATGATTTCCATTCGAATCTTTCTGAGCAAGATTCGGGAGGATTGATTACTTCAAGGAAATCATATCTATGAATTCTTTCATAGAGGTTTTTCTGCCGCGCTGTTCATCTGTTACAAAAACAATGCGGAAGTTTTCCGTTTGTGAAATCTTATTAAATATAAGGTTTTCTACAGGAGTAATGTTTTCCAAAAGAGGATGAATATTTTCCGATGTTAGTACACATTCTTCCAAAGATTGGATTAGATCAAGTGCGGAACTTGCCCACCCCATCACATTTAAACAGTCAAAATTGTATTTGTTAAAATATTCAATGCTCCTTGATGTTCCATCGGAAAACACATTTGAGAAGGAACCTCCGAGAAACAGATAGTTGCATATATCCTTTCCTAGACTCACATTGTCGATTGTTTTGATTAAAGTGTGAACAAGCGGATATTTATCAAAAATACTTAGCAATAGTTTTGGGATAAACTTTGTCCAAAATTTGAACGAATCAAAAACTGTATGGAATCCAAACAGCACTTCCGCATCCGAATAACAACGTAATCTATCCGAGTCTGATTTGTAAGAGTTTGAGTTGCTCCGTACCAACTCTCCTTCATTGTGCTCTTCGATCCAACAGGGCCATATACCGAATATTTTCATATAAAGTGTATCTTTATAACGTAATATTTGTATGTTGTTGTTTAGTGACGGGACGATTATGGTTTGCACATAGTATTGAACTCCGAGTGGATCATAGCTATATATGAAAGCTAGCTCATCGATCGAAAATTTCTGTAGAGAATTTTCGTTGAAACGCAATTCGTGTTCCATATAGTCTACGTCGCTGTCATTATCCCACTCTGCCGCAGTAAGGTGTGTTCTGTTTTCATTTTTTGTCATGTCGCGGCAAACGCTTTTCCATGTTTTCTCAATAATATTATCGGAAAGCGCATCGTAAAAATCAATATGGAAAAGATTTCTGTTCCCTTCCTTGACAACCGTGACCAACGGGGCTGAATCTACGGTCAAATTCCATTCTGCAGAATGCCTACCACTTATCGTTGTCGCGATAATTGTGGCTTTCCCGTCGTGTTGAGGGGTGATTGCGCCTGTATTCGTATCTACAATAACACAATCGCTGTCACTTTTCCACTTGATCGATTTGTTAGTGGCGTTGGTGGGGGAAACTGTTACATTGAGATAAAACGGTTCGTCGTCACTGCGAATCGTGGTGATATTATCCTTGGCGAATTCAATCTTTGTTACGGGGATTGGATCTGTTACAAATATTTTACACCATCCTCGTTTGCCACTTCCGTCTTGAGCATTGGCGTATACCATCGCTGTGCCTTTCGCGAGGGCAAAGATTTCGCCAGTCAACGAGTTTACAGTAACAACGCCTGTGTTTTTGCTTTCCCATAGGACTTTCTTATTTGTAGCATTATCCGGCGTTATGGTCATCTCCAAATAAACGGACTCTCCGATAGCCATTTGTCTTGCACCGGGTATGTGAATTGTTTTGATTGCAATCCCGGGAGTGACAGTCACATTACACCGTGCTGTTGCACCGTTTTCATCATTGGCTGTTGCTGTAACGGTTGCAGAACCAATGTTTTCTGCGCAAATATATCCATCACTTACGGAGATCACTTTTGTGTTGCTGCTGTGCCATTCAACATCTCGATTTGAGGCGTTTGAAGGAAAAATCTCAACTGTCAAATTGGTGATTTCTCCTTTTTTTAGGGATAGGTTTGATTTATTCAGAACAATCAAGCGGACGGGGATTGGGCTGTCTGATACGGGAAGGGTCGTAGTTGTGGTTGCATCTGTCGTCGATTTTCCGGGATTCGGATTGGGAACGTCGGGGTAGAAGGGCAGTGTTGTTGAGCAGCCGTGAGACGGGTTGGGATTCGGGGGAATATCGGGATAAAAAGGATCATCGTCGGGCAATGTTGTTGACGTGTTTGGGTAGGAGTATGTCATTGCCTCTGCGGAATACACGTCGTTTCGGTTGTCCTGGGTTTCGGTTGTGGCGGAGGACTGATGTGTGATGTTATTCTCCGTCAAAACAGCAATCAAATGTGTTGTTCATTTTTACTTCCTTTCTGCCGGGGCTTTCACTCCGGTCTTTTGGTTTGGGAGCGGAAGTGCCGATCCTTCCGTCTTTTTTGAGAGCGCATTGGCGCGCCTTTGTCTATGAAAATTGGAAAAGAAGGTTACGTTACGTTCTTTCCTTTCCGAGAACGAAGCCATATCGGTAGGTAAAATACACGGTCTGTGCTTTTTCCTCCGATGTCAACTCCCGGGTATGCTTTACGCATGGATGGTGTGCTTTTTTTATGTCGGGGTCCTGTGTCAGATCGTTTATTTGCGGGTCGGGACAGATCAAAAACACTTTGTCGTTTGTCAATCCTACCGTAGGAACTCCCACGTCCGCATAAGGCTGAGCCTCTTCGGCAGAACATTTTCGCCATCCGAGAAAGTGGTCACTTTCCAGTGCCGCGCGAACGGTGCGAATTTCGCCGTTCGGAAAGGCTACGCCAAGGTTGTCACAGAAACGACGTACTGCGGTAAGCGAGGGCATTTCCTTTTCTTTTGAGAGTCGATATGACGACCATTTCAGAATATTCTGATACTGCATGAAATTCATTTTTTCTGCCTCCTCAATAGAATCGTTCGAGAACCGACTCATCCCGTGCGTAGCATTTGCCCGCGGAAATCGTATGGAAATCCACCGTGCCGTACTGCCAGATATGAATGTCGGCAGGCAGAATCTGAGAGGGGGCGTAGGGTGCCCAGACAGCCGGATCAAAGTTATAATGCGGGGCGGTTGCCCAATAGGTGGTTAACGGGTGACAGTTCTTTCTTGTTGCCTGAATGTAGTGACTGCATTGTCGTCCGAAGTTGAAATTTTTTGAAGAGTCGGTATCTCCGATGAAGCCGGGACAGTAGCCGTTTCGCAGAAGATGGTTGGCATATCCGATCATCCAGTTGTGATTTACGCAGAGCTTGCCGGGGATTTCGGCAAACAGGGTGATCCCCTTGTTTTGCGGAACGCCCAGTCTTTTGGCAGCTTCAATTGTGCGCAAAGCGTCATTTTGTGCGTTATTGCTTGCGATTGACACTTCCTCAAAACCGTTTGCAATCAATGCCACTTTACATCCCATTTGATGCAAAAAGGCGATTTCTTCCTTGGTGACGGCATATTTTCCGGTCATGTTACGTCCCCAAAAAGAGGGGAAGCAACTTTTTCGCATGACCCATTCGTACAGATTGTAACCATTGGTCAGGCGGATGTCGACTCGGGTTCGGGAGTCGGCTCCGTAAATCAAATTCATTTTTCATCAAATCCTTTCTTTTTTAGAAAAAATCGATCCGGTTGCGGTCGCTTTTTTCTTTCTGCCGCCATTGTAGCGGGAAATGAAGACAGGTAATGTCCACATAAGAAAAGATTTCAGAAAATTTTTTGTTTCAAAAGTTTTCGCGGGAGTTGGGGG
This sequence comes from uncultured Eubacteriales bacterium, assembly GCA_934489945.1. GTDB lineage: Bacteria > Bacillota > Clostridia > Oscillospirales > CAG-272 > RGIG8775. Next base: position 21,290 of record CAKSSY010000016.1, on the reverse strand, counting down.
AGCTTTTTGCAAAGAGCTCCCCCAACGTTTTCTCGTGCAAACTCCTTCGCCGCTTTTTCTTTGAAGCCAAAGGCGCAAAGAAAAAGCTAAGGAAAAAGAAACGCCGATAGGAGAACGGGAGAACGTGCCGCTTTTTGAAAAAAGCGGCGCAAAAACTTTTATATCGGTCTCGCCGTTTTGCTTTGCGTCACGGCGGCGTATCTTTTCCCTTTTGTTCAAAAGCTTTTGGGAAGGTGGTGTGAACGTTTCCGCGTGAGCGCGGAAACGGAGCGGAGGGAAGCCCTTTTCCCGAAAAGGGTTCCCTCCGCTTTCGTCTCTCCTGTTCTCTCGTGCAAACTCCTTCGCCACTTTTTCTTTGGAGCCATAGGCGCAAAGAAAAAGCTAAGCAAAAAGAAACGCCGATGGGAGATTTCGCGCTCTGCGGAGCGCGACAAGGACTGCGCGTCCTTGACCGCGCCGCCTTTGAAAAGGAGGGCGAAACTTTTGTGGCGGTCTCTCCGTTTTTTTCATTCTCCCGTTACGAATGAATGATCACATATTCTCCCAAAGAGTCATCGGAATCAAGGTGATTAAGGGCTCGCAGACGGGAGAGCGGTGCGTGGTAGCGTTTCGCAATTTCCCAAAGCGTATCTCCCTGTGTGGGAAAGCAAATCACGCACTCGTCGTTTTGCGGAACCTCTGCACCGAATGCCGCTTCTCGCAGAACTGTTGCGTCGCGTGCGACGCAGAGTCGGAACGAAATTCCCATTTCACAGTCGATGGCAAGTCTGCCGCCATCTATACGAGCTCTGCCGCCGATCATACGAACATCGGCAAACAGACTCTCCACCTCTCCGCACTCACCGTCAAATTCATAGCGGAAGGGAATCGGAATTTCCTGTGTCCGGTATTCTCCCTCGGTTAAAAACAGCAAATTCATGCGCGTTTCTCCCACCAGTGCCCATTTTCCACGCTCACAGAGCGCGGATTCCACCACTGCATGAGCGGAAAGGTCAAGAATTTCGGCATCTGCGGGAATGTCGAAATGCTCGGGCGGTTCGTAGAGACTTTGCGTGAAATTTCCCGTCCGGCAGGCGACCGCGTGCGGAAACTCCACCTTGCCGAAAGTCGATGTTACCTCGCGTACTGCCGAATACAGGTCCCGCGTGTAGGGAATCGGCAGATTTTCCTGTGCGTCCGCGCAAAGCTGAAAACTTGCTCCGACGTGAACCCGACCGTCCGCCGCCTCTGCTGTGATTTCACAGACCTGTCCCCATGCACAGCAAGCCATGCCACTCCCAAAACCGTCACCTTCCACGTTCTCGGCAAACGGCAGTTTTGAGGTCAGAACATAGGGAGATGTGTCTCCCGATTGCACAAGAATCCGCAGAATCACATCGCCGCGACAGGAGACCATGCCGTCCGCCGCCTGTGCCTCCGAGACCTGAACCGTCCCTTCTCCGCCGATGACCCGTAATTCCCCTTGCCGCGTCGGTTCCGCGTCATCGCTTACATCAAAAATCTCCGAAACCGCGTGCGCAAACAACGCACAGTCCGCTACGCCGCATCGTCTCTCAATCCCGGCAGGGTCAAAGTCTCCCGTCAGTTTCTCGACCGGCATGGAATGTCCGTATGCCCGTATTCTTGCCCGCAGGCGGCAACGGAGTGTCATTTTCCGCGGTGCCGTTACGCGGCTGACCATAGACTCGGGCTGCACGTCACAAAAGGCGAGAATCTCGTCCGAATAGTCGATGTCGGCATCCTTTTCCAGCGGTGCCGAAAGTTCAAAGCCCTCCGTGGTCGAAGTGCGGCAGAGTTCGCCGTCCGGCGACGAATAGAGGATGTCAAAACGCACATTCCCCGAAAAAGACGCGTTTCCGGATCCGACATAGGAGGACGGCGGCAAAATCACGGCGTTTACCCGCAAGAGTCGCCGCACCTCCGGTTCATAGTCCGGCATGGAATATTCTGTTGTGATCTCACCGGAAACGCTGCGCTCACAGATAGAAATCGCAAGCGAACGCGGTGCAGAATCATGATTGCTCATTCTGGTATCTCCTTCCGAATGGATTTCAATATACCTTATGAAAACCGAAGGAAGAATATGACGGTGAGAGAAATTTATAAAAAGTTCTTGATTTCTGAAGAAAAGGAGATTATAATGTAGGATAGGATAATGGTGCAATGCGCCGTAAGGAGGATGTGTATGGAGAGAGTTTCCAAGGAAAATTATTATCTGGATATTGCACAAACGGTTGCCGAACGCAGTACCTGCCTCAGGCGCAAGTTCGGTTCGATTATCGTCAAGAATGATGTGATCGTGTCGACAGGCTACAACGGTGCTCCGCGCGGACGGAAAAACTGCAATGATCTCGGATATTGCTTCCGTGACAAGCTGAATATTCCCCGTGGGGAACGGTACGAGCTTTGCCGCGCCGTCCATTCCGAACAGAACGCCGTTATTGCCGCACCACGCGATCAGATGCTCGGTTCTACGCTCTATATGGCTTGCGTTTCCCCGATTGACGGAACGGTTCAGGGAGGGCTGAACAACTGCATGATGTGTAAACGTGTCATCCTGAATGCCGGCATTTCCACCGTTGTCATTCGTGACGATGCGGAACATTTCCGCGTGATCAATGTTCGCGATTGGATTCGTGACGACGATTCTCTGAGCGGAAAATTCGGTTATTGAAATCGACAATAAGTCAGGTGATTTTATGGAAACCATGGAAAAAAGTGCAATCGAGACAGAGGAAACTCCGAAAAAGACGGAGGGGGGCGACTATGGAAAGCCGCTGACGGTCTGCTTTGTCTGTACGGGAAATACCTGTCGCTCGCCGATGGCGGCGGCGATTCTCAACGACATGGCACGGATTCCGCAGGTCTGCTCGATGTCGGACATTGAAAAATTGCTGAACTCGCGACGTATCCGTGCCGTTTCGGCGGGATTGTATGCCGACGGATCCCCGATCTCGGAGAACGCCGTCCGGGCTCTTGAAAATGCCGGCATACGTTCTTTGCCGGATAACGATTATAAGAGTCATATATCGACTTCTGTGACTCCTGAACTTATGGAGACCTGCGATCGCGTGATCGGGATCTCAGGGGGACATGCCATGCGGCTGATCTCGTTCTTCCCGCAGTACGCGTCAAAGATTACCTGTCTGCCACACGACATTCCCGATCCTTTCGGCGGAGACCTTGCAGCGTATGAGACTTGCCTTGCGGCAATCCGCGCGGACGTGGTACAGATGTTTTTCCCGGAGCGGGAGGGATGAACGTCCGCTTGCTTTGTGAGGCAGATCTTGCTGCCGTCGCGGAATTGGAAAGGCTCTGCTTCGCCCACCCTTGGAGCGAAAAATCGTTGGCGTATCTTTTGCGCGAGGACAATTTTGCCGTTGTCGCGACCGATGAGGAGGGAATTGTCCGCGCCTACGCCGGGATGATTTCTGCGGCAGACGAGGGGGAAATTACCAATGTGGCAACGCATCCCGATTGCCGCCGCCGCGGATTTGCCGGGATGACACTCGGCTTTCTGCTTGCCGAGGCAAGTCGCCGTGGGCTTGTCCGCGTGACGCTGGAGGTGCGGGTGTCCAATTACGCCGCACACCGCCTTTACGAAACGTTTGGATTTTCTTTCTGCGGGACGCGCCGCGGTTTTTATGCGGATCCCCGTGAGGATGCGGCAATTCTGGAAAAGAAACTTCAAAATGCGTTGGGGGTTTCGGACAACTGATATTTACGGATACCCGGAAGTTGTGCGTTTTTATGTGCGTTGCGGCGTGGTTCGGGTTTGCCGACAGCCCGGAACGATTGCCGGATGTCGGTGTTTCGGAATTTGTGTATTCAGCCTTCGGGCTTGGGAAAGGTCGTTTATGATTATTTTGGGATTGGAAAGCTCCTGCGACGAGACCTCTGCCGCCGTCGTCGAAATGCGTGGAGAGGGACGGAAGATTCTTTCCGATATTGTTGCCTCGCAGATCGAAATACACCGTCTTTACGGTGGCGTCGTGCCGGAAATCGCCGGTCGCGCACATATTGAGGCGGTCTCGGGCATTACTTATGAGGCTTTGGACAAGGCAGGTGTGAAACTGTCGGATATCGGTGCGGTTGCCGTCACTTCCCATCCGGGGTTGATCGGGGCACTTTTGGTTGGGGTCAATTTTGCCAAGTCTTTGGCTTACGCCAACGGGATTCCGCTTGTCGGTGTCAATCATGTCTGCGGACACGTTGCCGCTGCGTATCTGGCACATGAGGAACTCTGTCCGCCGTTTGTTGCCGTGGTGGTGTCGGGCGGACATACCGCAATCTTCCGCGTGCGCGATTATAACGACTACGAGGTCATCGGTACCACACGCGACGATGCCGCAGGAGAAGCGTTTGACAAGATCGGACGCGTCATCGGACTGCCCTATCCGGCAGGTGCCGCCATGGACAGGCTTGCCTGCGAAGGAAAAGCGGGAAGCATTCCTCTTCCGTCCCCCGCATTGACGGGAGATACGCTTGATTTTTCGTTCAGCGGGATCAAGACCGCCGCTCTCAACTATATCCATAATGCCGAACAGCGCGGTGAGTCGATTGCGCGCGCCGACCTTGCGGCATCCTACACCGACCGTATTGTCACGGCAATTGCCAAAAAAACGGCAAAAGCCATGGAAATGACGGGACTGGACCGGGTGGTGCTTGCGGGAGGTGTCGCTGCCAACTCGCATTTGCGTCGGGCGTTGGATGAAACCTGTCGTCAAAAGGGCGGAAGGCTTTTTGTGCCTCCGGTCTCGCTTTGCGGTGACAATGCCGCTATGATTGCGGCGGCGGGGTATTATGAATTTCTCGACGGCAACCTTGCCGACACCTCTCTCAACGCCTCTGCCTGCGACTGATTTTTGATATCTTCCGGATTCGTCGTCGCGACCGGTTTCACACGATTTTTTTTTGGCTGGTTTTCAACAGAAGTTTTCGACAGGCTGTCAAAAACAGCTGTGGAAAAGGCTTTTAAAAAAACCGGGAAACGACGCGAAATCCGTCGAAATATGAAAAAAGTTGTTGTGTTTTTTTCCACAGGCAGGTGTGGAAAACGAAAAACAAGAACCCCACGATTTTTTAAATCCTGTCGAAAAATCCCGAATTTGTCGGAAAGGACGGTTTTTCTGCGAAAATGCAATCCGAAAATACAAAAAAGGTTTCACCGGCTCCTGCACGGACTTCCTCCAAAATCTCCGCGCACGGCAACGTGTCGCGTTCGGTTATCAAACGTCTGCCGCGCTATTTTCGCTATCTGCGGATTCTGATTCGCGAGGGAAAGTCGCGTATCAGCTCGGGCGAGTTATCCGAAATGATGAACCTGACCGCGTCACAGATACGGCAGGATCTCAATTGTTTCGGAGGCTTTGGTCAGCAGGGATACGGTTACAATGTCAACTATCTGTATGCCAAGATCTGTGACATTCTCGGTGTCAGTGCGGGGCTTTGCGCGGTTGTGGTAGGTGCCGGCAACCTCGGACGCGCCATTGTGCGAAGTTCAATGTTTGAAAAGCGCGGCGTCGACGTGGTGGGAATGTTTGATATCAACCCGCTTTTGATCGGACAAGAGATCGACGGCGTGCCGGTTCATCCCATACGCGAACTGGAGAGTTTCTGCCGCACACACAAGGTCGACATTGCCGTTCTGACGCTGCCGAAGAGTGCCGCGTGTGAGACTGCCGCCGCGATTCTGTCGTATGGCGTGAAGGGGTTCTGGAACTTCACGGGACAGGAACTGGAGCTTGGTGACAGTGCCGTGATTGAAAATGTTCACCTCGGCGATTCGCTGATGACGCTGTGCTATCGCGTCTGTTCCTCGGAGGAGGGACCGGAGGTCGATATGGACGGCGATGACGGACAATTGCTCTGATTCTGTCGGTTTTGCCTTCCGCCTGCGGAGCGGAAAAAGGTCAAAGACCGTCGGATATTCCGCGGAAGGGAGATTTTTATGCCATTTGAAATTCAATACGGAACGTTGCCCGTCGTTTTTCCGACGATTCCGGACGATGTTCTCGCCGTTGCCGACGTTTACGCGCTCCGGCTTCTTGCGGCACTTGCCACCGACCGTTCGCTTCTCCTGACGGGGCGCGACGATATTGCCAACCGCCTCGGCTTTACCCCCGGTCAGACCGATGCCGCCATCGCGTTCTGGCGGGAGAAGAACATTCTTGTCGGAGAACCGGGCGGGGAAAAGGCATCGGGACGAATCGAAAAGGCGGTCTTGAACGAAAAAAAACGAGACGCCGCACCTCCAAAACGAACAAAGGTCAGCGAATTGCCGGTTTACACCGACAGCGAGTTTGCGGAGGTCATGGAGAAGAACCTCGATCTTGCCGACCTCATTACCGAGGCACAGAACACCCTGGGGAAAATCTTCAATGTGAATGAAACGAAGATTTTGGTCAGTATTACGCAGGAATTCGGGTTTGATGAGGAGTTCATGCTTATTCTGCTGGATTTTTGCCGTCGGACAGATCATAAAAATATGCGTTACATTGAGCGGCTTGCCACGTCGCTTTACGACGAGGAAATCCGCAATCCCGAGGCTTTGACCGAGTGTCTGCGTCGTCGGGAGCGTCTTGCGGATGCCGAATCGAAAATCCGGTCGGTTTTCGGAATCGGCTCGCGCGCCCTGACGTCCAAGGAAAAAGACATCATCGGCAAATGGATCGATACTTACAAGCTCGATTTTCCGCTGATTGAAAAAGCGTATGAAATTACCATCAATGCTACGTCAAAGCCGTCGCTGAACTACGCGAACCGGATTCTGGAGAGCTGGTACAGCGAGGGAATCACAACCGTGGAGCAGGCGGATGCGGCAAAGGCGAAAAAAGACGATACCAAGCCGAAAGGAGCAGTCAGCTTTGACGTCGACGACTTTTTTGCGGCGGCACTCAACCGAAGTTACGACGACACCGGAAAAGGTGACAAAAAATAGACCGGCAGAGCCAAAGAAGGTTTCATCCTATCCAAGGGAGATAATTGTCGTTCTCCCGTTTCCCGAAAGGAGTATCTATGGGTTATAACAAGCAGAATTTCAAGCGAATACGGGAAGAGTACGCCAACAAGCACTTTATTGCCGAACAGGCGGCGGACAAACGCCGGGCGGAACTTCATGCAAAGATTCCCGGTCTTGCCGAGCTTGACCGGAGGCTTTCCCGAACCTGTGTGGACATTATGGGGGTCGGCCTGATGCCCGAGAACCGCCGGGAGGCGGAGTTTGAACGCCTTCACCGGGAAAACGAGGCTCTTTGCGCCGAGCGCGACAGGTTGCTCATCGCACATGGCTATCCTGCCGACTATACGGATGTCCGTTATGACTGTCCGAAGTGCGGCGACTCGGGATACGTCGGGATACGGATGTGCTCCTGTATGCGGAACGCCCTCATTATGGCAGGCTTTGAGTCGTCCGGCATTTCGCGACTGCTTGAAACGCAGACATTTGAGAGCTTTTCGCTTGCTTACTACCGGAACGACCCGCAGGTTTATGCCAACATGGAAAAGGTTTTCGGTGTGATGCAGGATTATGCGCGGAATTTTGAACCGGGCAAGTCGGGAAATCTGGCGTTGTTCGGCGGAACGGGACTCGGCAAAACGCATCTCTCAAGCGCGGTTGCGCGGTGTGTGATTGAGGCGGGGTACGACGTTCTGTATGTCACTGCGCTGAATCTGATTTCTGATTTTGAGAGTGAACAGTTCGGCTCCCGCACCACCGTGCGCGGCGAGCTGACCGATAAATATTTTGACTGCGACCTTCTGATTATAGACGACCTCGGCACCGAAGTGGCAAACCAGTTCACGGTTTCCACAATCTACAATGTGCTCAACATCCGGATCAACCGGAAAGCACCGATGATCCTGAGTACCAATCTCGGGCAGCAGGATCTTCTCAAAAAGTACAGTGACCGGATTACCAGCCGCATTTTCGGCGAGTTTCGTCCGCTCCTTTTTATGGGAACGGATGTGAGATTGCAGAAGATCAGGAATTGAATCCGATGTCGGAAAAAGGAAAGGAATTTATCATGGATCAGAACACCAATATCGTCATCGTCGGAGCAGGCCCCGCCGGAATTTTTACCGCTCTCGAAATGCTTCGCGGCGGCAGCAAGAAAAAAATCATGATCGTCGAAAAGGGACAGCCTGTCGAAAAGCGGCATTGCCCCAAGGCACAAACCAAGCATTGCGTGGGATGCAAACCGTATTGCCACATCACGACGGGCTTCTCGGGTGCCGGTGCGTTTTCGGATGGCAAACTCTCCCTTTCGGCGGACGTCGGAGGCGATCTGCCGCAACTTGTGGGAGCCGAGCTTGTGCAGGAGACGATTGATTATACCGACAAAATCTATCTTGAATTCGGTGCGGACGACCACATTGAAGGAATCAACAACTCCGACGAGGTCAAGGATATCCGCAAACGTGCCATTCATGCGGGTCTGCGACTTGTAGACTGTCCCATTCGCCATCTCGGAACCGAAAAGGCACAGAACCTCTATCTCGCCATTGAAAAATATTTGCAGGAGAACGGTGTGGAATTGCTGTTCGGCTTTGAGTGTACCAATCTGATTCTGGACGGTGCAAACTGCCGCGGCGTGGTGGTTTCGGACGGCAAGACCGAAATGCAGATTCTGGCGGAACATACCGTAATTGCTACGGGACGCAGAGGAGCGGATTGGTTGGAGAAAATCTGTGCCGAACACAGCATCGCTCATCAGCCAGGAACGGTGGATATCGGTGTGCGCGTTGAGGTTCGCAATGAGGTGATGGAAACCGTCAACCGCGTTTTGTACGAATCGAAACTGATCGGCTACCCCAAGCCGTTCAAGAACAAGGTCCGCACTTTCTGCCAGAATCCGGGTGGATTCGTGAGTCAGGAGAATTACGACAACGATCTCGCTGTGGTTAACGGACATTCCTATAAAGAGTTGAAATCCAACAACACCAATGTTGCCATTCTTTGTTCGCACAACTTTTCCGAGCCGTTCAATCAGCCGATTGCTTACGCGCAGAAGGTCGGAGAGCTGACCAATATGTTGGGTGCGGGACACATTCTCGTGCAACGTTTCGGAGATATTCTGGACGGAAAGCGGACGTGGCAGAAAGAACTTTCGCAGTCAAACGTGCGTCCCACGTTACCCGATGCGGTGGCAGGAGATATTACGGCGGCAATGCCGTATCGCGCTATGATCAATATTATCAACTTTATTCAGGCGATGGACGAGGTCGTGCCGGGCTTTGCTTCGACTGAGACGCTTCTGTATTCACCCGAACTGAAGTTTTACAGCAACCGCGTGAAGATGGATACCGATCTGAATACCAATGTCCGCGGATTGCATTGCCTCGGCGACTCCAGCGGCTGGACACGCGGATTGATGATGGCATCGGTTATGGGTGTTCTCATGGGCAGAAAGTTGCTGTGAGAATATGAGAACGGTCGGGAACTTTTTGAAAAAGAACGTTGGGGAGCCTTTTGCAAAAGGCTCCCCAACCCCCGCGAAAACTTTTGGAACAAAAGGAAAAGATGCACCACCGTGTCGCAAAAACAAAATGGCGAGACTGCAATAAAAGTTTTTACGCCGCTTTTTTCAAAAAGCGGCTGGGGAGTTTGCGAGAGAGAACGGGGGAACGAAAGCGGAGGGAACCCTTTTCCCGAAAAGGGTTCCCTCCGCTCCGTTTCCGCGCCCGCGCGGAAACGTTCACACCACCTTCCCAAAAGCTCTTGAACTAAGGAAAAAGATGCGCCGCCGTGACGCAAAACAAAACGGCGAGACCGCAATAAAAGTTTTTGCGCCGCTTTTTTCAAAAAGCGGCACGTTCTCTCGTTCTCCGTTCGCAATCAATTCTTTCGCAGTGTTTCCAACCATTCGAGAATCTTAAATCGCATTTTATAGGTTACTTTATCGCTTTCGGTAATGACTTTATACTGATTTTGCGTAAACCCGGCGGCAATAAAAGCATCCTTTTGCTCCTGCTCGGTTGCGGCTCCCAGACAAAGCGGCGGAAACAGAACGCACCACCAGTTTTTCCCCTTTCCTTCTCCGATCAGCACACGCAGTGAAAGATAACGACCCGCAGGAAAACAAAGCCGGTCGTAACTGCGCCGCGGATAGTCTTCTTCTCCGAGCGTTACCCGAACTTCAAAATCACTTCCGTTTTCACGGAGCGTCGCCTTTGCTGTCTCCCGTATCTCGTCCATCATGCCGCTCAGCCGGGTTTCTGCCTCGTCGCGGCTCTTGCAGTCAAACAGCCGCGCGGTGCAGAATTCTACAATCGCGTCGCGCACCTTCAGCTTCAACGCCTGATCCTCGTCGCTGTCCGAGTTGGCGAGGACGTGCAGCCGAAGAACGCCTTCATAAATCTGTTCTTCCCCGTGCGTAGGGGTGATGCCGAGTATCAGAAAAAATACCAGAATCACGACGGTGGCAATTGTCAATCTTTTCATGTAAAAACCTCTTTTCCGATCGAATACCGAATGTCCTCGGCTCGTCTTTTCATCGCCATTCTGCCCGCTTTGGATGCCGTTTATTCATTTTTTGGTTAAATTGCCTGTCCCGGAACGGAAAAAGTTGAAAAAATTTGCGGAAATGTCCTTGACAAAACCGATTTTGCGATGTATAATAATACACGTAATTTGAATATTTATTCAAGGAGATCATAAATCATGGATAAGAAAAACATCAAAAAAGTAGTTCTTGCGTATTCCGGCGGACTTGACACCTCCATTATCATTCCGTGGCTGAAGGAAAATTATAATAACTGTGAAGTTATTGCCGTTTCGGGAAATGTCGGACAGGCAGATGAACTGGAGGGACTTGAGGAAAAGGCACTCAAGACCGGTGCGTCCAAACTCTATGTGGAAGATCTGACGGATGAATTTGTCGACGATTTCATCATTCCCACCGTGAAGGCGGGGGCACTGTATGAAAAATATATGCTCGGCACTTCCTTCGCCCGCCCTGTGATTGCCAAACGGCTTGTGGAGATTGCCAAAGCCGAAAACGCCGATGCCATTTGTCATGGTTGTACCGGAAAGGGAAACGATCAGGTCCGTTTTGAACTTGCCATCAAGGCTTTTGCGCCGGATATGCCCATCATTGCACCGTGGCGTGAGTGGAATATCAAGTCGCGTGACGAGGAGATCGACTATGCCGAGGCGCATCACATTCCGCTGAAAATCAACCGCGAGACCAACTATTCCAAGGACAAAAACCTGTGGCATCTGAGCCATGAAGGTCTTGACCTGGAGGATGCGGGCAACGAACCGCTCTACGAAAAGAAGGGCTTTTTGGAAATGGGGGTTTCTCCCATCGATGCGCCCGATGTTCCAACTTACATCACACTGGATTTTGAACAGGGCAAGCCGGTTGCCTTCAATGATAAGAAAATGAGTGCCAAGGAGATTATTCTGGAACTCAACAAGGTCGGCGGAGCAAACGGTATCGGACTTCTGGACATCGTGGAGAACCGTCTTGTCGGCATGAAGTGCCGCGGCGTGTACGAAACTCCCGGCGGAGCCATCCTTTATGCGGCACATGATTATCTCGAAACCATCTGTCTTGATAAATATACGGCACACAAGAAGGAAGAGCTTGCGGTTACTTTCGGCGAGCTTGTCTATAACGGTCAGTGGTTCACCCCATTGCGCGAGGCACTCTCCGCCTTTGTCGACAAGACACAGGAGACCGTGACCGGCAAGGTTCGTCTCAAACTCTACAAGGGCAACATTATCAAAGCGGGCGTTTGGAGTGATTTTTCGCTCTATTCGGAAGAGATTGCTACGTTCGGCGAGGATCACGTCTACAATCAGGCGGATTCCAAGGGCTTTATCAATCTGTTCGGTCTGCCGATTTCGGTGAGAGCCAAACTCATGGAAAAGAAACAGAAGTAATTGAAAAAATGTTCGCCCGTCCGGCATTTTACCCGCCGGGCGGGCGTTTTGGAAGAAAAGGAACCCAAACCATGAAAAAAGCATACCTGGTTCTGGAGGACGGCAGAGTTTTTGAGGGAACGCGGTTCGGAGCCGACAGAGAGACGGTGGGAGAACTTGTATTCGCCACCGGCATGTGCGGCTACCTCGAAACGCTGACCGATCCCAGCTATTACGGACAGATCGTCCTGCAAACCTTTCCGATGATCGGAAACTACGGCGTGATCCCCGGAGATTTTGAGGGGAAGAACGCACTTTTCGGATATGTTGTGCGCGAATGGTGCGAGGAGCCGTCCAATTTCCGTTCCGAGGGAAATCTTGACACGTATCTCCGGAGCGTCAACATTCCCGGGCTGTTTGGCGTGGATACCCGTGAAATTACGGGGATTCTGCGCGAACACGGCGTGATGAACGCGGGAATTTTTGACGAGGTGCCGACCGATCTTTCAATTCTGAAACGGTACACGGTGAAAGATGCCGTTGCATCGGTCACCTGCCGACAAAGGAGAGTGGTTCCGGCAGAGGGAGAACGCCGTTTTGCCGTGACGCTGATTGACTACGGTGCCAAGGAGAACATTGTCCGTTCACTGACCTCACGCGGGTGCGAGGTTACTGTCGTTCCCGCGGACACGAAAGCCGAGACGATTCTGGCAGACGCACCCGACGGCGTGATGCTCTCCAACGGACCCGGCGATCCTGCCGAGAACACGGCGGCAATTGCAGAGCTGAAGAAATTGTTCGGAAAACTGCCGATTTTCGGAATCTGCCTCGGGCATCAGCTTCTGGCACTTGCCACGGGAGCCGGGACGGTCAAGCTCAAGTACGGTCATCGCAGTGTCAATCAACCGGCACGTGATCTTGTGAGCGGGAGAACCGTCATTACCTCCCAGAATCACGGCTATGCGGTGGATCCGTCGACGTTGAAATGCGGCAGTGTCCGTTTTGTCAATGCGAACGACGGTACCTGTGAAGGCATTGACTACCCGGAAAACGCCTTTACCGTGCAATTTCACCCCGAGGCGTGCTCGGGACCGCACGATTCCGCTTTCCTGTTTGACCGCTTTCTTGCCATGATGGAAAAATCGTCGGGAAAGGAGAAAACTTATGCCGCTCAATTCAAACATTAAAAAGGTACTTGTTATCGGTTCCGGACCGATCGTGATCGGACAGGCGGCGGAATTTGACTATGCGGGAGCACAGGCGTGCCGCGTGTTGCGCGATGAGGGCGTCGAAACGGTGCTGGTCAACTCCAACCCCGCTACGATTATGACCGATACGGCACTTGCCGACGAGATCTATCTGGAACCTCTCTGCACCGAGACAATCCGCCGGATTGTGGAAAAGGAAAAGCCGGACAGTATTCTTGCGGGACTCGGCGGGCAGACCGGACTTACGATTGCCATGCAACTTGCCAAGGAGGGCTTTTTTGAAAAGTCCGGTGTGCGGTTGCTGGGTACCGATGCCGATGCTATTTCCCGTGCGGAGGATCGCGAACTGTTTAAGGAGGCGATGGCGGCAATCGGGCAACCGACGATTCCGTCCGGTACCGCGACCGATGTCGAAGGTGCACTTGCCGTTGCCGGAAAGATCGGGTATCCGGTCATTGTCCGTCCCGCCTTCACGCTCGGAGGCGGAGGCGGTGGTGTGGCACAGTCGGCGGAAGAACTTGCCGAGGTCGCACGTGTGGGACTGGATTCCTCTCCCATCACCCAGATTCTCGTGGAAAAATACATTTACGGCTGGAAAGAGATTGAATTTGAAACCATGCGCGATGCAATCGGCAATGTTATTGCCGTGTGCAGCATGGAGAACTTCGATCCGGTCGGAATTCATACCGGAGACAGCATTGTCGTTGCACCTACGCTCACACTGTCGGACAAGGAATTCCAGATGCTTCGTTCGGCATCGCTCGACATTATTTCGTCACTGGGAATCGTCGGCGGATGCAACTGTCAGTTTGCACTCAATCCCGACAGCTTTGAATATGCCGTGATTGAAGTCAATCCCCGCGTTTCCCGCTCGTCGGCTCTGGCGTCCAAGGCGACGGGTTATCCCATTGCCAAGATTACGACCAAAATCGCACTCGGTTATACGCTTGATGAAATTCAGAACGACATTACGGGCAAGACCTGTGCCTGCTTTGAGCCCGCACTCGACTATGTAGTGGTCAAATTCCCCAAATGGCCGTTTGATAAATTCGCCGGCTCCAGCCGTCTGCTCGGAACCCGCATGAAGGCGACGGGGGAGGTCATGGCAATCGGACAGAGCTTTGAGGAGGCAATTATGAAGGCGGTCCGCGGTGCGGAGATTTCGCTTGACACGCTGAACGCCGCACCCAAAAACGACAAAACGCTCGACGAACGGCTCGCCACTCCCGACGACAGCCGTCTGTTTACCGTTTTTGAAGCATTGAAAAAAGGCTATTTGCCCGAAACGATTCACAGCATCACCAAAATTGACAAATTTTTCCTGTACAGGCTGAAGAAACTTGCCGATTATGAGGCGGGAATCGCAAACGGCATGAATCGCGACGACTATTTCCGGGGCAAACGTATGGGGTATCCCGATGCCGCGCTCAAACGTCTTTCGGGGATGGAAATACTGCCGGCACAAGCCGTGGCATCCTATAAGACCGTTGACACCTGCGGCGGAGAGTTTGCCGCCGTTACACCGTACTTTTACGCCTGTTTTGACGATGCCTGTGAATCACGCACGCATATCCGCTCGGGCAAACCTGTGGTTCTCGTTCTCGGTTCGGGTCCCATCCGGATCGGGCAGGGAATTGAGTTTGATTATTCCTGCGTTCATTGCGTCAAAGCCCTGAAAAAACTCGGATACGATGCCGTGATTCTCAACAACAACCCCGAAACCGTTTCCACCGACTACGATACCGCCGATCGTCTGTATTTTGAACCGCTGACGCCGGAGGATGTCATGAACGTGATCCGTGTCGAAAATCCGATCGGCGTGGTGGTTGCCTTCGGAGGGCAGACCGCGATCAAACTGACCTCTTTCCTCGACAAGGAGGGCATCCGTATTCTCGGCACCTCCGCCGAGGGCATTGACACCGCCGAGAACCGCGAACGCTTTGACGCTTTGCTGGAGAAGTTTTCGATTCGTCGTCCGCAAGGGAAAAGCGTCATGACGCTTGACGAAGCTATCGCCGCTGCCGGGTCACTCGGGTATCCTGTTCTTCTCCGTCCTTCGTATGTCATCGGCGGACAGAACATGTCGATTGTCCACAATGAGAAAGAAGTCCTGGCGTATATGGAACGGATTCTGGCGCAACGGATTGACAACCCCGTCCTTGTGGACAAGTATATGAGCGGCACCGAACTTGAGGTAGATGTGATTTCCGACGGTACCTCGGTGCTGATTCCCGGCATCATGGAACACATCGAACGTGCCGGAATCCACAGCGGCGACTCTATCGCCGTTTATCCGCCTTACAACCTTGGGGACAAGATGCTTGATACCATCGTCCGGTCTTCCGAAAGTCTTGCTCTGTCTCTCGGCACCAAGGGACTTGTGAACATTCAGTACCTGATCTGGCGGGGCGAACTTTACGTCATTGAGGTCAATCCGCGGGCATCGCGTACCATTCCGTATATCAGTAAGGTGAGCGGTGTTCCGATGGTGGAACTGGCGACCCGCGTGATGCTGGGGGAACCGCTCGCGTCGCTCGGATACGGAACCGGACTTTACAGAAGTCCCGCGTATACCGCCGTCAAGGTGCCCGTCTTTTCCTTTGAAAAACTCACCGATGCCAACTCCTATCTCGGTCCCGAAATGAAATCGACGGGAGAGGTTCTCGGAATCGGCAAGGATATCCGTGAGGCACTCTTCAAGGGACTTTGTTCGGCGGGCTTTACGGTTCGTCTCCCTGTCAGAGGAGAGGACACGGGCGTTCTCATCAGTGTGGAGGATCACGACCTGCCCGAAGTGGTGGGACTTGCCAAGAAGCTCGACGATCTGGGCATGAAGCTCTACGCTACGCGCGACACGGCATCCGAGATTGCCCGTCTGGGAATGGATGTTGTCCTGATCGGCGATATCGGCAAGTCGGACGATGCCTTCTCGCTCATCGAAAACGGAAAAATCAGTTACATCGTTTATACCGGGGCGGTCTATGACGCCACGCTGGAGGATTATATCGCCCTGCATCGCGAGGCAATTCTGCACGGCGTTGCCTGCCTGACTTCACTTGACACGGCAAATGCACTTGCCGATACCATTGCCTCCCGCTACGGACTTTCCAACACCGAACTGGTGGATATTGCCCATCTCCGGACGCAACGCCGTCGGCTGAAATTCGCAAAAATGCAGGGAACCGGTGATGACTATATCCTGATTGAAAATTTTGACGGCTCTCTTACCTGTCCCGAGTCCCTTTGTGTCCCGCTCTGCGACCGGCACACGGGAATCGGTGCCGACGGAATGGTGTTTCTGGAACATTCCGCTGTCGCCGATGCCAAAATGCGGATATTCAACCGCGACGGCAGTGAGGGTCAGATGGCGGGCAACTGTATCCGCTGTGTCGGCAAATATCTGTTTGACGGCGGCATTGTGCCGCACACCGACATGACCATCGAAACCGCGGGCGGTATCAAATCGTTGCATCTGTTTACACGGAACGGAAAGGTCAGCGCGGTCAGTGTCGGAATGGGAAAGGAGAGTTTCAATCCCGAAAGCCTTCCTTGTACCCTTTCGCCGGAAAATATGACCGATCATCCGGTCAAAATCGGCAATCGGGTTTGGCGGATTCATTGCCTGAGTGTCGGCAATCCGCACTGTGTTGTGTTCTGCGACCGTGTCGATGACATCGATCTCTCCACTGTCGGACCGCTGTTTGAAAACGCGCCGATCTTCCCGGAACGCACCAATACCGAGTTTGTGCGCGTGGTGAACGCCAACACCCTGAAAATGCGGGTGTGGGAACGCGGAAACGGCGAAACCCCCGCCTGCGGAACCGGTGCCTGCGCGGCAGTGGCGGCAGCGGTGAAAAACGGATACTGTCCCCGCGGTGCCGATGTTACCGTCAAGGTGCAGGGCGGAGATCTCGTCGTGAATGTTTCGGATGACGGAATCACGCTTACCGGCGAAGCCGCACTGGTTTATACGGGAGAAGTGGAATTTTGACTTGTCAAAAGCACGATTGTGCATTATCACGGCAAAAATGTTGCACAATTGACGGATTTTGTCGGTTGTGACTATTGACAGAAAGCCGACAGAAAGAGTATAATTTCTGTATCCTTATTATAATGTAGGAGTGGATTTATAAACAGAGGGAGAGTCCTCACCGGTGGAGATTCCTTCTTGTTGAAAATTGAATTGCCAACAGGCAAAGGAGAACACAAATGAAAACATTTTTCAAAAAAAGTATTGCCGTTCTTTCGGCAATTCTTATGATCGCAGGCGTATTCAGTCTCAGCGGTTGCGGTAATAAGGGGACTTCCTATACCGCCAACAATACGGAATATTATATCGGTGCATCCGGTCCTTTGACCGGCGGTGCGGCAGTTTACGGAATCGCCGTCAAGAACGGTGCTCAGCTTGCCGTTGACGAGATTAACGCCGCAGGCGGTATCAACGGTGTCAAGATTAAATTCGAGATGACCGACGATGCCCACAAGGCGGAAAACGTCAGTACCAACTATACGACCATGCTGGAAGCCGGCATGCAGGTCTCTCTCGGTTGTGTGACGACCGCTCCCTGTCTTGAATTCAAGACACTTTCCAAAGAGGACAACCTGTTCTTCCTGACCCCCTCCGCTTCTGCGGACAGCGTTCCCGAGTATGATAACGGCTATCAGATGTGCTTTGCCGACGGCAACCAGGGAGCTGTTGCCGCATCTTATGTTAACGGACTTTTCGTCGGTCAGACCATCGGTATGCTCTACCGTGCCGACGACCCGTACTCCACGGGTATCCGTGAGCAGTTCAAGGCGAACATTGATAAATCTATCACGGTTGTGGAAGCCAGCTTCACGGGAGATACGGTTGCATCCTTTGCTTCTCAGATCAACCTTCTGAAAAATTGCAAATTCATCTTCATGCCCATTTACAGTGCTCCTGCCGCACAGTTTATGACTGAGGCGAGAACCGAGATCGCGGCAGATGCCGTATATTATGGCTGTGACGGACTTGACGGTATCGATACCAGTGTTGCCGGTTTTGACATCAAGACCATTCCTCAGGAAGTATCTTTCCTGTCTCAGTTCAACTCCAAGGCAACCGAAGGTAAGTCCTACGAGTTCATTCAGAAGTACGTTGCCAAATACGGAACCGATACACTGAATCAGTTCGGTGCTTCGGCTTATGACTGCGTATATGCTCTTGTCGGCGCGATGAAACAGGCGGGCGACAAGATTTCCGTAACTTCCACTCCCTCCGAGATCTGTGAGGTTCTCAAGGGCATTTTCAACGGCGGATACACCTTCTCCGGCGTTACCGGCGAAAACATCAAGTGGGAGTCGAACGGTTTCGTCAATAAGGAAGCTGTCAAGTACGTCGTAAAGGAATCGGACGCAAAATAAAGCCATTCCGACGAAAAAATAATTCCCTTTGTCGGCGCGGACCTCTGCGTCGACAAAGTCATATCATCGGAGAAAAATAAAAATGGAAATTCTGAACACCCTGATCAACGGACTCAATGTCGGTGTCATCTATGCGATGATCGCACTTGGTTATACGATGGTATACGGTATTGCCAAAATGCTGAACTTTGCACACGGAGACATTATTATGGTAGGCGGCTACACGATCTGCGTCTTTACGCTCATCAACTCCACCCCTGCCTTCTTTCCTGTCGCCATTCTGGCGGCTGTCATCTTCTGCACATTGCTCGGCATTCTCGTCGAAAAATTCGCGTATAAGCCACTGCGCGGTGCTTCGCCCCTTGCTGTTCTGATTACGGCAATCGGCGTCAGCTACCTTCTTCAGAGCCTGGCACAGATCGTGTTCGGTTCCGCACCCAAGTATGTTCGTTGCCCCGAACTCGGCAAAATTATTCTCGGCGGACTTCATATCAAAGTTTCGACACTCATTACGCTTGCAGCGTCCATTGTCGTCATGGTGATTCTCAGCCTGTTCGTGAAGTACAGCAAGACCGGACGCGCCATGATTGCCGTTTCCGAGGATCGTGGTGCGGCACAGCTTATGGGTATCAATGTCAACCATATTATTACCATTACATTTGCTATCGGTTCGGCACTTGCCGCACTTGCGGGACTTTTCTATCTGCTTCAGTCTCCGTATATCAACAACACGTTCGGAGCTATGCCCGGTATCAAGGCATTTACGGCGGCTGTTATCGGCGGAATCGGCTCGATTCCCGGTGCCATGGTCGGCAGCATCGTTCTCGGACTGATTGAAAGCATCTGCGATTCAATCGCCGTGATTACCCCTTATAAGGATGCAATCGAATTTTCCATTCTTATTGTTATTCTGCTGGTGAAACCCACGGGTCTTCTCGGCAAAGTCAGAAGGGAGAAGGTCTGATGGCAAATTTTGTTCAGTCGCTTAAAAATTTCAAGTGGAAACATTTTGTCAATTATATCGGTGTGTGTTTGTTTGCGTTGGTGTTTATCCTCCTTTCCCTCATCGGTTCGGTCAAATCTTCCACTACCATTATTCTTGAAAAAATCGCGATCAGCATGATTCTCGCCGTGTCGCTTTCACTCGTGGTCGGCTTCCTCGGCGAACTGAGCCTCGGTCATGCGGGCTTTATGTGCGTGGGTGCCTATCTCGGCGGAAAACTTTCCACTCTGTTGGTTCCTTCTCTCGGAAACGGCATTGCGGCACTTTTGATATCGCTTTTAGCGGGCGGTCTTGTCGCGGCTCTGTTCGGTTTTGTTATCGGCTTGCCGGCACTTCGTCTGAAGGGTGACTATCTTGCTATTGTCACACTTGCGTTTGGTGAAATTGTCAAGGTTATTTTCCAACAGTCTCCTGCTTTCGGTGGAAACCTCGGTCTCCCCACGCCCCGTTATGACAAAAAGGTTTTCTTTATCCTTGCGTTCGCTTTGGTTTTGGTTACGCTTGCGGTTTCTCAAAACCTGATTCGCAGTAAGCACGGTCGTGCCATCACCGCTATCCGCGACAATGAAATCGCCGCACGCGCAAGCGGTATTGATGTCACAAAATACAAGCTCGCCGTGTTTATCATTTCCGCGTTTTTCGCCGGTATTGCGGGCGTTATGTTCAGTTATACCAACTCTACCGTGCAGGCGGTCAAATTCGGTTACAACTATTCTATTGAGATACTCGTTATGGTGGTTCTCGGCGGCATGGGAAATATCAGCGGTTCGCTGATTGCCGCAACACTGATTACTTTCCTGAACGAAAAGCTCCGCGTGGTTCTGACGGGCGATCTTGCTGTTCTGAAGGATCTTCTGTATGCGTTGATTTTGATTGTGATTGTCGTTTACAACAATGCACCCGGATTGAAAAATGTTCGTGACAAATATAATCTTCGCAAGCTGTTTGAACGCATTTTCCGTCCTCGTAACGATCCCGCCAAGCAAAAGGATGATGCCGCCAACTGGGACAGGATTCCCACAAAGATCAATATGGATGAGATTCTCTCCGTTGATCTCAAGGTTGACGACGACAAGCCTACTCCCCAAAAAACCAACAAACCAAAGGAGGATAAATAATGTCGGAATACATTCTTGAAACAGAAGACCTCGGCATTTCCTTCGGTGGTCTGAAAGCGGCACAGCATATCAATCTGAAAATCAAACAGAATGAGCTTTATGGTCTGATCGGTCCCAACGGTGCCGGAAAAACCACAGTCTTCAATCTGCTGACCGGTGTTTATCTGCCGACCGAGGGAGATTTCAAACTCTGCGGCGAGTCGCTTCGCGGTCTTGGACAGGAAGCTATCAATAAAAAGGGAATTGCCCGCACGTTCCAGAACATCCGTCTTTTCAACAACATGACCGTGGTGCGGAATGTTATGGTCGGACTTCACAATCAACCCGAGTTTCGATGTTCGATTCTGGAAAGCGTGTTGCGTCTTCCGCGCCACCACAAGGTGGAAAAGGCGATGCGTGAGCGGGCAAAAGAACTTCTGCGTATTTTTGGATTGGAAGACCTGAGGAATGATCTTGCCTGCAATCTTCCGTATGGAAAACAAAGAAAACTGGAGATTGCGCGTGCACTTGCCACCAATCCCAAGCTCCTTCTTCTCGACGAACCTGCCGCGGGTATGAACCCGAATGAGACCGAAGAGTTGATGGAGACGATTCGCTTCATTCGTGACCATTTCAATATGACGATTCTCTTGATTGAGCATGACCTGAAATTTGTTTCGGGACTATGCGACGAGATCACCGTCCTCAACTTCGGAACAGTGCTTTGC
>CAKSSY010000015.1 GCA_934489945.1 uncultured Eubacteriales bacterium | reverse complement strand
AGACCGCTTTGCTGTCATAAATGCGGTTTAAGAGAACGCCGAGCGCTTCTTCATCGGAAGGTCCTTCAACGATAACAAAAACAATCTTTTTACGTGGCATCCGGATTTCCTGCCTCTCTGAACGCCATCGCAATTTCACTGTTGTTTGTCGGCTCGTACACAGGCTCACTCTGTTCTCCGAGTACGATATCACGGTAATAGAAGTCGCGAAGGTTGTTGGTTGTTTTCACATTGCTCATGCGGATATAACGGTTCTGCGGATTGGTCGTTGTAAACGCGATAAAGGACTTATCGAGCGTTTCCAACGGTCGGAGATTGTGGGAAGTGAAAATAAGCTGTCCCTTTCCTTTTTCCGCGATGATGCGCAGGACCTCGCCAAGCAGATATTCAAACACGCCGGAATCCAGCTCGTCAATTGCAACAGTCATTGATGGCTTGTTGTATATTACAATCAACAACTGCAAGATGGAAATCAACTTTTTGATACCCTCAGATTCGTATTGCAGCGGAATTTCTCGGCTGTTCTTGTTGGACATGAGCTGAATGCGGTAGCCGGGAGCACCGTTTGAGAAAAGCTGAGAACCCATATCCTTTACGCTGATCGTTAAACCTGGAACGAGCTGTTTCAGAACCACGTTCATGCAGTCAATGACTTTGTGGACGACATTCAGTGCATCCACGGGAATCAGGGACGGCTCATTCAGCTTGATCAGGATATTGCCGATAGATGCTTTTCCGTTCTCGGCATAGTTAAATGCAAGCGGAAGCGCATTCATGCTGATAAGACCGGAATTGGTCGTGTTAATAACGAACAGCTGGAAATTCCCGAAGAACACAAGGCTTTCTATAAGGGAAAGATGGCAATCGTCCGTGCAGCTTTTCCGGGTCGCATTCAACAGTTCCCTTGAGAAGATAAAGGAACGGGATGTTGCCGATGCAAGCTGCTTTGCTACTAAGAGACCGGTTAAACTCTCCTTGTCTTTGCCGACAATCGAACGATACTTGGTGGCCGGGACAAAAACAACATCCTCAGCTGTCCTTGTGTCGATAACAGGAGAAAGGCGAACCTTTTTATCTCCGCATTCATAGGAGTAGGAAAGCACCTCATTGAACAATACGGCTTTATAGTGCTCGTCAACCGATGGCTGCTCTGTGTTATGCTCGGTATTATCAATGTCCCGGCGAAGGCTTACCTCGTAGAAAGCGGAATAGGTGCAGTCTGTTTTCTGATTGCTGACCTTAAAGCCGTATTTGAGTGTTGCATATTCGCTGTCAACGTTGATATAGTCGGCAAAATAAGCCGGAATTGCTTTACCTGAAAGCGCAAGACGAAGCAGCTCCAAAGCATCAATCAGAGCTGTTTTGCCGGAGCCGTTTTGTCCATATAATCCGAGGATGCTTGCCTTGCCGCCTTTTTTTGAATCTTCAAAGTCAAGATGTCCGTAACCGACATTCTTAAAATTTTTAATCTCAATACTATCAATTCTTACTGTGGTATTGACCATAGTGCGTCCTCCTTTCCGCATTGTAATAGTGCGCATACAATGGGACAGTATTAGTATATCACAAACCCACCGAAAAGTCAAGTCTAAATCGGAAATCGGAATAAAAAATTCCGAATAACAATTTGGAATGACTGTTTTCGACCGTTTATTGCTTTGCTCGATTGTTTTCGCATTCGACAAAGCTATCAGCGACTTCAAAAACAAAACACCGTGAACGAAACACGGTGCTTTGTAAAGAGTCAGATTCCGGCTTCTTCAAGCCACTTGTCGAAGGACTTCTTGGATATGCGGATCGTCTTGCCGATACGCAGCACCTTGAAGTATCCCTTGCCGGTCAGTTGGTACGCCGAAGCGCGGCTGATATTCAGCATGGCAGAAATATCTGCGACCGAATATGTTCTTGACTCTTGAATTTTGTTTTCTTTCGTGATATACTTTTCCATAGCAACAACCTCCGTGTTCGATTATCGGAGAAACAACAGGCAAAAGAAGCAGATGGGTTCTGCTAAGAATTTGCTAATTGCACCCCGCGAAACACCCATAAAAGGGCGGTATTTTGCGTGTTTTGCGTCATTTTGGTCATATACATCATGACACACGCGCGTTTTTCATGTGATAGGAAGTTATTACTTGAAAACCGTACAAAACAGCACGCCATACTCCTAAGGGTTAGTTATGGGTTCGATTCCCGTTGGGGGTGCCAAAATTCCGGATGCTTTGCATTCGGAATTTTTCCATTTCAGGATTGCCGATTTGTTTTTCCTGCCGTAAGACGGAAACATCGAAATCCAAAGTCTGCCGCATCCCATCTGCTGTCCGAAAAGCGGCTTGAATTTTGCCGCACAATTTGATTGTGAAGAAGGAATCGTAAAATGATAAAAAACATAAAAGAAAATCGTGTTTCCAGAACTTATCGCGGCGGAGCCAACATAGACCGATTTTTCGGCAAAGAAAATCCGGAGAATACATTTTATCCGGAGGACTGGACCGCCTCCGCAACGTCAGCTTATAACAGTACGGACAACAAAGTTGAGGGAATCGGTATCACCTGCGACGGAGAGCCGATTCCGCAACTGATCGGTGGGAACCGGTTCCCTCTCCTTGTAAAATTGCTGGATTCCGCCGAAAGACTTGTCATACAAGCGCATCCGACCGTTCCGTTTGCCAAAGCATTTCTGAACAGTGAATATGGTAAAACCGAATGTTGGTATTTTCTTGACTGCCGTGAAGATGCCTGTGTTTACATAGGCTTTCGGGAAGGGGTTTCGCGCCGTGAATGGGAACAGGCATTTTACCGGAACGATTCGGAGAAAATGCTGTCAATGCTTCACAGAATTCCGGTGAAAAAGGGAGATTTTGTGTTCGTGGACGGCGGGGTGCCGCACGCAATCGGCGCAGGTTGTTTTATGATAGAACTCCAGGAACCGAGTGATCTTATGGTGGTGAACGAACGCTTCACACCGTCCGGCAGAGAAATTCCGGAACAACGCCTTCATATGGGACTCGGCTATGAAAAAATGTTCGATGTATATGATTATACCGGATATTCCTATGAGGCGTTTCGAAAAAAATATTGCCCCGAAAAGAAAAAACTCTCCGATGGTCTGTTTGAGATACTCGGCAAGGATTTGACAGACAAATTCCATATGTATCTGCTATCCAACAACGCAAAACTGGAAACCGATTCCCGTTATCGAATTGCGATCATCACATCCGGCAATGGAACCCTTAACGGAACAAAGGTAAAAAAGGGGGAGCGTATCTTCGTCATGGACGAAAACACGCTCTCGGCAGTCGGAACCGCGGATTTCGAAGTAGTGGTTTGCGAATAATGCCGAACGCCCCTGCGTCGGATTCTGACACAGGGGCAAGGTATCGTACGGATACGGGTTGATCTCGGTATCACTCAGAAAAATCCTTTGTTCTTTTTCTTGACAATCCTCCGCGTATCGGCTATAATGTAGAGGGAGAACTTCCCCTAAAAAAGAGAAAGCGAGGATTTAAGATGGAAAAGAAGAAAAATCGGTTCGGCTCGTGTGAGACCTGCGAATTTTACGATTACGATGATTACACCGACTCCTATGCCTGCTCTGTCAATCTGGATCAGGACGATGCTGCGGAATATCGTGTCCGAAAATCCTCGACCTGTCCCTACTATCGCTTCTATGACGAATATAAGAGCGTCCATAAGCAAATCTGAAACCGCCTTCCCATCTTGTCTTTCGACAAGATGGGAAGTTTTTCAAACGGCGGCATCAGGAAACTCAAAAAGAGTTTCCTGATGCCGCCGTCTTCTCAAAGGTTTTCTGTCTTATTTCTGATCGAAAAATTCCGTCAGACCAATGAGATTCTTGCTGATGCGGGCAAAGGACGAGAACACCGGAGCATACGGCTCAAAGTGAACATCCACAATTCCCTTGTTGGAGCCGAGGTTGGAAGTATCGATTTCCCCTTCCCAAGTCTTGACTTCGTTGCCCGTGGCAGGAACGATATTGCCGTCCTGATCGATGAACGTCTCGACTGTGTAGCGTGCTCCCTTCTTGTAACAGCGCAAGATCGACTTTCCGTCGCCGTTGGAATAGAGCGACTGATCGTTGTCCTGGAATTTGTACCAAATCCAGCCAACGCAATAACGGCTTTCCAGCAAAAGCATGGTATAGTTCTCATAGAATGCACCACGGTCTTTCTGTGTCTTGACAAGCCATCCCGCGTTCTGTTGATTGGCAAGAAGCTGACCGTTCAGATCATACGCATCCTGAGCCTTGGCATAGAACTCGGTGACAATGAACGGTCTGCCCGAATAGCGGTAGATTGTCGCCATCGTGGCAACCGACGGCTCCATACCGTCATACATATTGATCGTCAACACATCACAATACGTTCCCGCCGCACGCAGATAGCCCTCGCTGGTCTTGTTCATTGCATCGGCA
The DNA here is from genome assembly GCA_934489945.1 of uncultured Eubacteriales bacterium. GTDB lineage: Bacteria > Bacillota > Clostridia > Oscillospirales > CAG-272 > RGIG8775. Next base: position 26,500 of record CAKSSY010000015.1, on the reverse strand, counting down.
CGTGTACCGATGTACATATGGTTACGGTCATATTTTTCCTTAACATCGGCAACGGTTTTGAACAGCATACCGAACACCAGTGCCTTGAATTCTTCCCGATATTCGGGCATTGCATCAAACAATGTCGGTTTTTCCACGCCTGACTTCCTGCGAAGCCATGTCCAAGCCACGGCGTAAGAATAGTAGTTAACGGGATTTGAGGGATCCAGTGTGAGATAATTCTCAAGCATCTTGGGCTCTTTGGGAAGCTCATTGTCGGAGGTGTATCCGAGTATGTAAGGATTCCCGGCGTTGTTTTCGCAAATGGGACGGTTCTTTCTCTCTACAAATTCGGGAAATTCGGGATCAAAGACGTTCATTGTGTTGTTGTTGGCAAACGCCGAAGAACCGCCGGTCGAGGTTGAAAGTCCCATCTCTCTCATATAAGAACCGATACCCGCAAGTCCCGCAATTCCGACCATGGGAGTAGGCGTTCTCATCGCAATTCCGGATCCACCCGTCTGCGTATTGATGCCGTTCTCGGTGAGCAACTTGGTCATTTCGTTCCAAAAGTTCTCTTCCGTGCCGAATTTTTTCATTGCAACCTCTTTGAGCCCCTTGGTGCAACCCGAATTCATCGTGTTGACACCAACGGAAAAGAAGGGATTGCCGATGGGGTCAATAATGTAAGTACGCTTGCCGTGTTTTTCGGTGTGGAAGAAGCCGGTTGCCTCACCCGTAAATCCGGCGTTGCGAATCCCTCCGTACTCGTCGTACTCGGACAACGGAACCCGTCCTTCTTCATATCCGCACTTCTCGGCAAGTGTGTCGATGGTGCGGGCGTAAAGCGTGCGGAAGTTCGGAGTAGGCGGATTTCCTGTTCCACTTCCGTCAACAGGAATCGTATGTGCCCCGGACGGAATCGAAACATCGGTCTTGGGCAACTCGTGAACATCGGTCTGACCGCCTGCGTAGATCTTATCCTTAAGGCCCGAGAACCATTCATCAACGATTTTCTCGGCGTGAGCCCAGATCGCCTTGTTTTCCTCAGGATCCTCCGAGAGCTTCGTTTCACACTCGGGGCAGGTCACAGTAGAATTGAGCATTTGTGTCTCGCCCTCGGTAATATTCTCGTTTTCAAAACGGAAGGAAACGTACTTTTCCCCTTTCTTCTGTGCATCCATAACCGCCTGAGTCATGTCAAAGTAATTTTCCGCGTTGTGACAGTAAAGTTCACCTTTCGGACAGGTGTTCCATGTCACAGTTTCGCTCGTCCAGTCGTTCGGAATCCGATAGACCGCAATTTCGTTGTTGGGACTACCCGTCTTGCCTAAAAACAGGACGTTGATCTTCTTCTGCTCGGGATTACACTCCGAAATATCAAATTTCATAAGAGCATAACGGTTGAAGTCGGGATCGTCTGTTTTCTTGATATAGACCTTTGTACCACTCAGTTTGAGTGCCTTGTTGATTTCCTGCGCGGTCATGTCGGCATAAATACCGCTTCTGACATAGGTACACGCAACCGGGAAAAAAGTTCCTGTTTTCTCCATTGTAGTTCCTCACTTATTTGTATTTTTATTTTTCTCATCAAAGAAATCAATCAGTCCCGCAAGATTTCTGCCAAGTCTTATAAAAGAGCGGCGAAGCGGTTCGTAAACCTCGGTAAAGCCATCGACTACACCCTTGTTGGAACCGAGTGCCGAAGTATCCGTATCTCCGGCGTAAAATTTGACTTCCTCTCCCGTGGCAGGATAAATGCGATAGTCGTCGTCCACAAAACTGACCACAGCATAACGCGCCCCCTTCTGCCATACACGAAGCACCTTGGAATGGTCAGTCTCGGAGGGATAATACAGCGATTGATCGTTGTCCTGGAAACAGAACCACAGCCAGCCGACGCAATACTTACACTCAATCAAAAGCGTAATATAGTTTTCCAGATAATAGGTGCGATCGATCTGCGTGTGAACGAGCCAACCCGCATTTTCCTGATTGCCGAGTTGTTTGCCGTTCATGTCGTAGGAATCCTCTGCCTTGGAATAAAACTCGGTCACGATAAACGGTTTGCCGGAATAGCGGCGGATCGCCGTCATGACATCCGTAGAGGGTTGAATGCCGCCATACATATTGATCGTCAGCACGTCACAGTTGTAGCCTGCGGCACGCAGATACCCCTCGCTGTCACGGTTGCCGCCGTTCGCACGGGTACCGAGGTACATATGATTCCCGTCATATTTGTCGATCACGGAACGCGCGATACCGAGCAACCTACCGAATACAAACGCCTTGAATTCCTCGCGCATCTCGTCGGTGATATCGCATATTGATGGCTTGCTCTTCCCCGTCACGGCAATCAGCCATGTCCAAGCGGTAGCATAGGAGTAAAGATTGAACTCGCAACCGCAATCCAACAGTAAATAGTTTTCCAACAAATTCTTTGTGGTCGGCAACTCGTTGTCCGAGGTGTAACCGAGGACATGAGGATTCTCACGCAAACGCAAAAGCAGATCGCGGTTTTTTTCCTCCGAATAAGCCTGAAATTCGGGATCAAACACATTCATCGTATTGTTGTTGGCAAAGGACGAAGATCCGCCCGTGGAGGTGGAAAGTCCGAGAGCTCTCATATAGGACGTAATCCCGTGAATCCCGATAACGGCATTGAGCGGCGTTTCGGTCGCCATGAAAGCATCCGCACTTCCCGTGGCGGAGTTAAAGCCCATCGCGGTCATTTTTGCAGTGATTTCTTTCCAGTAATTTTCGCTCGTACCGTATCGCTCAAGATTGTACTTCTTGTTGTTTTCAGTCGCCCCCATGTTGAAATGGTTGATTCCGACGGCAAAAAAGGGATTGCCGAGAGGATCTATAATATACGTACGCTCTCCGCGTTCCTCTGTGTGAAAGAATCCGGTCGCCTTGCCCGTAAAACCGAAGTTCACAATGCCGCCGAAGGCATCGTATTCACATACAGGACACCTGTCCTCCGAGTAGCCGTCAACCGAGATCAACGAATCCAGTGTCCGCGCATAGTATTTTCTGAAATTTCTTGTAGGCGGGTTTCCCGTCTGACACCCCTCCACCATAACCGAATGAGAGCCGGACGGACTCGTAATGTCGAGTTTTTCCAAATGGAACGCATCTTTCTGACCGATGGCATACAGTGCCGTTTTTCCACCGGTCATCCAATCCTCTACAATGGACTTGGCTCTCGCCCAGATTGCCTCGTTCTCCTCTTCATCCTCCGAAAGGTGTCGACAAAATTCCACGTTCCCCGCAGTGTCGGAATATTCCATGTAGGGACCGGTTCCGGCGATTGTCGGATTGGTCGTTCTCATCTCGGATGGCGTCACCTGCTCGCAGGCAAGACGAATCGAAAGATACATTTCCCCCTTTGCCCGTGCATCTTTCACAGCCTCCGTCAGATCAGCAACAAACCCAATACCGCTTGCCAGAAGTCCCGCCTCCGCAGGTCGGTTTTCCCAAGTGACGTTTTCCGGGTTCCAATCGGAATCGGTCTTGTACAGTGCCAATGTGGACCCCGCCTTATCCTGATTGCGGATAAACGGGAAAAAAGCGCGGAGATACATTCCGTTTTCCACATCAAGCCCCGAAATGTCAAATTTCAGGTAAACCATACGGGCATACTCAGGTTCCGGGGTGTTTTTGATGGCAATAACCGCGTCACCGAGACCGAATTTCCGGTTAATTTGGATACCGCACAGATTGCGGCACTCCCCGCTGCGAATATATGTACAGGCAACGGGATAAATTATTTTCGCTTTTTCCATCATACTGCTCCTTTCTGCGACCCTACAGAATTTAGACCATTGTATCACCCTTCCCCTCATCTGTCAAGGTGGTAATAAGGCACAAAAAACGCCGCTCTTTTTCGGGCAATCTGCCAAAATCAAAAGCGGAAATTCTCCGCGACAAATGTCGGTTCGCGATCGGTCACAACCAGATCAAACCCGTCAAGAGGAGCCAGCAGATAGGTGCCACGCGTGTTGAATTTTCCCGCATCGGCAAGCAGAATCCGCTTACGGCTGTTGGCGAACGCCGCTTTTTTAACCTCACAGATTCCGAGCGAATTTTCAAACGCGCCCTCCTCGGTCACGGCGGCGCAAGACGCGATCATAAGATCAAAACGAAATTCTCCGAGTTGCCGCACCGTCATACTGCCTGCCACCGAGTCCGAACGGTAAGAGACCTCACCGCCGAGCATAACAGGAGTAATGGATGACTTTTTGGACAATAGCATCGCCGCCTGTAAACTGTTTGTCACAACGGTCTTGCGACGCAGATCCAAACGTCCCGCAAGCGTGAGTGCCGTTGTGGAGCTGTCAAGAAAAAGTGTCGTAAAATCCGGCAAAAGTGCCTGTGCCGTTACCGCCAGTTTTTCTTTCTCTCTCGGATTCGCCTTGGCGCGGACAAACACCGAGATCTCGTCAGCACTCTCATGCAAAATTGCGCCGCCGTGCGTCCGTTCCGCAAGACCGAGTCTCTGCATCGCCTCCAGCTCCCGACGTACCGTCGTTTCGCTGACAAAAAGAAGTTGCGCCAGTTCACTCACACGGGCAGCTTTGTGTTCTCGTAAATAATTCAGAATTTTTTCGTGTCGTTCGTTGTGTTGCATTTGTTTGCTCATTTCTGCTCATTTTATGCTTTGATATTAGCATATGTTTGCTCATTTGTCAAGATTTTCGCCGCTTCTTGACAAGAAACGAAAACTCTTTTATAATGGTTTATAGTAAAGAAAAAATCGGAGGTTTCTATGAAATACAGCCTCGCTATCGACATCGGCGCGTCCTCGGGCAGACATATCCTCGGTTGGCTTGAAAACGGAAAAATTGTAACCGAAGAGATTTACCGTTTCCCCAATGCCCCGCTGGAAACAACGGAAAACGGCATTCGCGTCCTTCGCTGGGACACAGAACGCCTGTTCCAAGAAATTCTTCGGGGACTTGCACGAGCACATGAAATCGGAAAAATCCCGGAATCTGTCGGAATTGACACTTGGGGCGTTGATTATGTACTTCTGGATCAAAACGATCAACCGCTCGGCGATGCTTATTGCTATCGGGACGGACGAACCGCCGCCGCAATTCCCGCCGTACACGCTGCTCTTCCTTTTGAAACGTTATACAAAAAAACCGGCATCCAGTTTGCCGCTTTCAATTCCCTCTATCAGCTTTATGCCGACCGTATGACGGGACGGCTCGAAAAAGCCGCCGCCTTCCTCATGCTTCCCGACTATTTTCATTTCCGCCTGACAGGGAAAAAAGTTCAGGACATCACCAACGCCACCACGACCGGCATGATAAATACCTCCACTCATACATGGGACCCGGAAATTCTCGGACTTCTCGGCAAACCGGATATTTTCCTGCCGCCGACCGCTCCCGGTACAAAGGTTGGTTCATTTTCCGATGCCATTGCCACACAGGTGGGTTATAACGCCACCGTCATTCTTCCTGCCACGCACGACACCGCCAGTGCCGTGGTTGCCGCACCGCTGGAAGGAAAAACACCGTATATTTCCAGCGGAACATGGTCGCTTCTCGGCATTGAGCAAGAAAGAGCACATACCGATAAAGCCTCCATGATATATAACTATTCCAATGAAGGAACCCCCGTCGGAACCTTCCGCTTTCAGAAAAACATCATGGGACTTTGGCTCCTTCAACAGATACGTCATGAACTGAACGACCGTTACTCGTTTGCCGAACTGACGGAAATGGCACGGAGCTCTCCCGTGAACTGCCGTTTTGATGTCAATGACGACAGTTTTCTTGCTCCCAAATCCATGATAGATGCCGTCACCAAAGCCGTCGGCAAAAACCTTTCCGTCGGGGAACTTGCCTATACCATTTTAGACAATCTTGCCCGGAGTTACGCCCAAAGTCTTGAAGAACTGGAAAGCATTACGGGTAAAACATATCCTACACTCAATATCATCGGAGGCGGCAGTCGTAATGCCCTTTTGAGTGAACTGACCGTAAAATATACCCAAAAAAGAATCCTTGCCGGTCCGTCGGAGGGAACCGCCATCGGAAATCTTATCCTGCAATTTCTCGGCAGGAACGAGATTCCGGACATTGCCACGGGACGCCGTTTGGTCGCAGATTCCTTTGCCATCACAACATATTAGATAAAAATCAAGAAGGAAAGAACTATGAAAAAAGACATTCTTACCGCCCCCTTTGTCAGGGAAATGTGCAGTGTCACCGCCAATATGTACCGTCAGGGTTGGGATGAGCGGAACGGTGGCAACATCAGCTATCTGTTGGATGAGACAACCGTCGGAGAATATCTCGACCTCTCGCACGTTATCCGTACCATTCCCACCGGATTTGATGCCACCCCGCTTATCGGTAAAATCTTCATCGTAACCGGCACCGGAAAATATTTCAAGAATGTTGAGTCGGATCCCGAAAACAATCTCGGTGTCATTCGTATCGCCAAGGACGGCACTACTGCCGAGCTTCTTTGGGGCTATAACGACGGCGGCAGATTCACTTCCGAACTGCCCGCTCATCTGATGAGCCATATCGCCCGTCTGAAAGTCGACCCCGGACATCATGTCGTAATGCACTCGCACCCGACTTATACCATTGCCATGAATGCCGTCTGTCCGCTTGATGAAAAGGAGTTCACGCACCGTTTGTGGCAATCCAATACCGAAGCGATCGTCGTTTTCCCGGACGGAGTCGGCATTCTGCCATGTATGGTCTGCGGCACCAACGAGATCGGAGAAGCAACCGCCGCGAAGATGAAAGACTTCCGTCTCGTCGTCTGGACCAATCACGGTATTTACGGCGCGGGCAAAGACATGGACGAGACTTTCGGGTTGATTGAAACCGTGGAAAAAACCGCGCAGATTTATATGCTCGCTCTCGGTCATGTGCAGAATGTCATTCCCGATAAGACGCTCCGTGACCTCGCCAAACGTTTCGATATCACTCCCATGAGCGGCGTGATTGACTGAGGGGGCTGCGTCCGGGATGTCGATTCCGCTATCCTGTCGATTTACAAAAGAAGGGTGAAAACTTCCGGTTGTTTTTCCGTTTGTGTGGATGATTCGGAATGGGGCTGTTGCAACAGCCCCATTCCCTTTTCACAAAGAATGAATATGGATCTCGCCGATTGGGGTTTCACACTCATAAAAACAGGTGTATCCAACACAAACATACACAAAACCGAAATGTCTTTTTTCTGTTCTCCCCCTTGCAATGGAAGGGAAAATGTGGTATGATAAAGAAAGTATCGGCGGATATTTCCTGCCCGGAAAGGGGAGAATAAATTGGAACAACAACATGAAGACGGAAAAACCGTGATAATTGAACTCAAACAGGATACCGTTCACGATAAACGGCAGGAGGAAGATGCAACTCTCACACACAGCAGCCTCTACCCTGTTCATAAAAAGAAACCCGGAATCCTGCGAAACCCGGCACTGATTGCCGTGATTCTTGTCGCAATTCTGGTTGTGACAGTTTTTATCCTGCTGTCCGGAATCGTCGGAGGGGACCATCCTGCTGAAAGCGGCTCCGTAAGTACAACCTCACCCACTCCCAACGAAACACATTCCACTCCTGACGACACCTCCGGCATCCCCCATGTTACCGGTCTTGCCGAGGCGATGACGGTCAGCAGTACTGTAAAATCGGATTTTGTGTTGGTTGCCGACGCGGAAACCCTGCATGCAAAATCGGCAAAAAACGCCAACGAAAGAATGTATCCGGCATCCCTTACTAAAATCATGACCTTCCTTGTGGCATATGATAAAATTCCTGACCGCACAAAAAAGCTGACTCTGACAAAGGACATCAAGAATCAGTATGCGGAAGGGTCCCGAATCGGAGTTGACGTCGGTGATGTTCTCACCGTGGAGCAATGTATGTATGCCATGCTTTTGGAATCGGATACCGATGCCGTCCTCCTGCTTGCGAAGGAAGCGGCGGGAACAGAAAAGGATTTTGCAAAACTCATGAACGAAAAGGCGGCATCCTTGGGGCTTGTGTCGACACACTTTGCCAATGCCACCGGTTTACATAATGCCAATCACTACACCACCCCTGCGGAAATGGCAGTAATTTTTACCGAGGCACTGAAAAACGATCTTTTCCTGACCATTATCACCACCGAAAATTATGAAGCCTACCTCGGCTATATGAAAAACGGTGTGTACAGTACCTATCGCTTCCTGTTCTTCAACGGCACCCTTGTCGGACGTTTCCAAAAAAACAATCTGTCCGTAAAACTCTCAAACGGTATCACAATTCTCGGAGGCAAGACAGGCTTTACCGATGAGGCGGATTATTGTCAGGCGGCACTTGCCTCGGACGCAAACGGCAAAAAATATATTGCTATCCTCGGTCACGCAAAATCGGCAAAGCAAAGTGCCATTGATACCGGACGAGCGCTTGTGGATGCTTTGAATTAAGTCATCCCATAACAGACAGAAAGGAGGAATATATGATCCATACCGATGTTCATTTCACAACAACCGACCGGAAGTTGAGTTCGCTTTACGAAAGCGCGAAAAACACACTTTTCAGCTCCGTTAAACCGTTTGGGACCCGAAAGTTGCTGACCGAGGCGGCAGATTCCGATACCATTACGCTGAATACAGGGATTCTCACCGCCCAGACTCTGGCAGACTATAATACATCGGTGGCTTACGATTGTATCCGTGCCTTTCTTGTAACCCTCCGAAAGGACGGCAGACTTCCCGCCTCGCTGACAGAACGCGGCGGCAATATCATTCCCTCTTACGAGGTGCTTACCGGTTTTTGTTTTGCAGAGGAAGCTGTTCGGCTGTGTTATCTTGCCAAACATAAGATTCCGTCTTATACCGAACAGCTTTATGAGACAATGAGACAGTTCGACGATTACCTTTGGACACGCCACGACCTTAACGCCAACGGGTGCCTTGAAATCTTCGATGCCAAAGAATCCGAGGAAGGTCCCGAATCCGGACGGTTTGCACCGTTGACCATGATGCTGAACGGGGCGGAACGCTCGGTATCCCCCTTTCCCGTCGAAACATTCGACCTGATGGCAGAGGCGTATAGTATCCGTAACGCGCTTTGTGAACTTGCCACCCTTCTCGGCAGAAAGGAAGAAGCGGAGATCTGGCAACGAAAAGCCGATGAAGTCGCTGCCAAAGTCCGTGGGTTTCTGTGGTTGGGCGGATTCAGTTCCTGCTTTGACCGCGACTATCGCGGGAGCATCATCAGTACGCTGTTTGTGAACAATTTGTTCCTTTTATACTACGGCGTTGCCAATGATAAAATGGCAGATGCCATTATCTCCCGCCATATTCTTGACCCGAAGGAATTTTGGACACCCATGCCGCTTCCGACTGTAGCTTATAACAGTAATCTTTTTGTCAATGACCCTGCCCCCGGCTTTCGCGGACAACCGCGCGGAACGACCTATCTCCGCGCCGTCCCCGCACTTGAAAAATACGGATGGTATTCTCTGCAAACCGCCATCGGAAAAAAACTGCTTGCCGCCACCGGAAAGCAAAATCTCTTCCCGGTTCAGTTCGATCCCATCACCTGTGAGCCGTCGGACAAGGATCACCAAAGCCGCTACGCACCGACCGCAGCAGCGGTTCTGGAGACCATCAAACGCTTTTGGGGTGTGTATGCCGATCGGAACACCATATGTTGGGGAACGATGGGACATGAAGAGACGGGAGCCACATCCGACTACAGTTTCACATGGGGAAATGATATCTACCGCGTTGAGGCGGAAGAAAAAACGACCACGGGCAGTCTTTGCGGGAAACGTCTGTTCACCGTCACGGCGGGAACACGCGTTTTTACCGACACTTACGGACAATCCATGCGTCTGGTAAACGTCACCGATGATCCGATCGACTGCATTTGTGTTTTGCGAAACCGCACATATAGCTTCCGACTCGCGCCGGATGAAATGCGGCAACTCAATTGAAACCCGGAAATCTGATTTCTCAATAAAAATAAAAAGGAGGGTTAAAAAACTCAAAATGAGTTTTTTAACCCTCCGACGACTTTGGTCTCGGCGGCTGAAAGCCGCCGTTTTGCCGCCAAGAAAATCAAAAAACAAAGTCACCGAGGCAAAAACGACCAAGATCGCATCCAAAATACCGGAATCCCGTCCGGCATTTTGAAGGGGCTGTTAAAAAACATCATGTTTTTTAACAGCCCCTTTTGGTACCATGACAAAAACGATTCTTTTTAACAGTCTCCTGTTGATTTACTGCTCTGCGGCACGGCGTGCACGCATTGTAGCCTTCATGCGAAGTTCGTTGTTAAGAATTTTTTTGCGAAGACGAATGGATTTCGGAGTAACCTCGATCAATTCGTCATCATTGATAAATTCAATTGCTTCTTCCAACGAGAAAATAATGGGCGGTGTTAAAAGAAGTTTTTCATCGGCACCCGAGGAACGAATCGCCGTCAGATGTTTTTCCTTGCAAGGATTGATGGAAATATCCTCGTTTTTGGGACATTCTCCAACAATCATGCCTTCATAAACCGGAACCTGCGGTCCGACAAAGAGACTTCCGCGATCCTGTGTATTGTAAAGACCATAACGGGTAGTCACACCGGTTTCCGAAGCAACCAGCGAACCGGTATAGCGTCTTGCAATCTCGCCACGGTAAGGCTGATAGCTGTCAAAAATGGTATTCATAATTCCCTCGCCGTGGGTGTCGGTCAAAAATTCAGAACGATACCCAAACAAGCCTCGTGACGGAATAAGATACTCAATCCGGGTACGCTGACCAACCGGAGCCATCTCCAAAAGATCCCCTTTACGTCTCCCCAACTTCTCAACAACAGCACCGACATATTCGGTGGGAACATCCAAAGTGACGTGCTCCATCGGCTCGCAACGAACCCCGTCAATGTCCTTGTACAAAACACGCGGATTAGAACAACAAAGCTCAAACCCCTCGCGGCGCATGGTTTCAATCAAAATCGAAAGACTCATTTCGCCTCTTCCTGCCACCTTGAACTCCTCGGTGGTATCCCCATCTGTAACACGGAGAGAAACATCCTTCAGCAGTTCGCGATACAAGCGTTCGCGCAGCTGGCGTGAAGTAACAAATTTTCCTTCTTTTCCCGCAAAAGGACTGCTGTTAACCGAGAAGGTCATTTCCAGTGTCGGTTCGCTGACCTTGACAAACTCAAGCGGTTCCGGTGCGGAAACACTGGTCACCGTATCTCCGATTGTAATCTGTTCGGCACCCGAGAAGCAAACAATGTCACCGACAGTTGCACTGTCAACCGGAACGCGATTCAAACCGTCAAACTGAGAAATCGTGATAACCTTGGTTCGTCTGGGGGCAGTACCTTCGTGGTAGTTGCAAATGCAGGCATCCTGATTTTTGCGAATGGTTCCGCGCTCAATTCTTCCGATACCGATACGTCCCACATACTCGCTGTAGTCAATTGCCGAAACCAAAAGCTGAAGTTCACCGTTTTCATCACCTTCGGGTGCGGGAATATAGTCAAGGATTTTGCGGAACAGCGGTTCCAAAGAAGTTCCGGGAACGTCGGGAGATTCCGAAGCAGTTCCGGCTCTTCCCGAACAATAGAGCATCGGGCTGTCAAGCTGTTCGTCGTTGGCACCGAGATCCAGCAAAAGTTCCAGAATTTCATCCTCAACTTCTCCGATACGGGCATCGGGCTTGTCTATTTTATTGATGACAACAATCACGCGATGGTTGAGGGCAAGTGCTTTCTGCAATACAAAACGAGTCTGCGGCATCGGACCCTCTGCGGCATCGACAAGAAGAATAACGCCATTGACCATTTTCAGAATCCGTTCAACCTCGCCGCCGAAGTCTGCGTGTCCAGGGGTATCAATAACGTTGATCTTTACCCCTTGATAATGAACGGCGGTGTTCTTGGCAAGAATCGTAATACCGCGCTCACGCTCAAGTGCGTTGCTGTCCATAACTCTGACTTCGGTCGCCTGATTTTCTCTGTAGGCACCGCCCTGTTTCAGCATTTCATCTACAAGAGTGGTCTTTCCGTGGTCAACATGCGCGATAATTGCCACATTTCTCAAATCATTTCTAATCAATGGCTTACTCCTTCTCCCTGAAAATCCAACTTAACTTATATATTGTATCACTTTTTTTGTCAAAAAGAAATATTCCAAATCACGATTTTGCACAGTTTTTGCCTGTATTTTTTGTCGATTTTTCACATTCCCGTTGACAAAAATCTGCCGGAATGGTATAATAAGTAAGTAAGAAAAGGGTGCAAACAAGCCTTTTCACCACATGAAAAAGTGAAGAGGAATCCCTCACAAAAATATTTTTTCAGATTCTCTGCCCATCGAGGAACTATGAATTTTTTTGATTTTTATAATGGCAAATGTTATCATGCCTACCAATATCTCGGCGCGCATCCCGAAAACGGGGGTGTCACCTTTCGTACCTATGCCCCCCGCGCTACGCGCGTTGCGCTGATTGGTGAATGGAACCAATGGGAAGAACGGCCCATGCACCGTACACAGGACGGAAGATTTTGGGAATGTTTTGTGCCGTCTGCCGCCCCCGGACAAATGTATAAATACCGGATTTATGCCCCGAAGCCGGTCGATCATTGCGACCCCTACGGATTCGGTATGGAACTTCGTCCTAATAGCGCGTCTGTTGTTCGCGACCTCGGGAAATTTCAATTTGACGATGCCGACTGGATGAACAGACGAACCGATTGTAAATGTGCCCCTCTTAACATTTATGAAATTCATTTCGGATCCTTCCGCAAACCCTCCGAAAAGACAGATGACTGGTACCGCTACGAGGAACTCGGCGAAATCCTTATCCCTTATCTGGTGGAAAACGGGTATACGCATGTCGAAATCATGCCGATCGGAGAATATCCGTGCGATGAATCCTGGGGCTATCAAAGCACCGGTTTTTTCAGTCCGACCTCCCGGTACGGGACGGCAGACGGCTTGCGCGCTTTTGTCAACGACTGCCACCGAGCCGGAATCGGCGTTCTGCTGGATTTTGTCCCCGTCCATTTCGCCGTTGATGAGTACGGACTTGTCAATTATGACGGTTCGCCACTCTATGAATACCCGAATGATGCTGTCGGCGTAAGCGAATGGGGCAGTCATAATTTCGTCCATTCACGCGGTGAAGTTGCCAGTTTTCTGGAATCGGCGGCAAATTATTGGCTGACCGAATATCACATTGACGGTTTGCGAATGGATGCCATCAGCCGTATTCTCTACTGGCAGGGAGACACAGCACGAGGAGTCAATACCTGCGCCGTCTCTTTTTTGCGGGAAATGAATGCGGGACTTAAAAGTCTGCATCCGACGGTCATTCTCGCCGCCGAAGACTCCACTTCTTTTCCCGGTGTAACCTGCCCCGTTGCCTGCGGCGGTCTCGGCTTTGACTATAAGTGGGATATGGGCTGGATGAACGACACCCTTGATTATTTCCGTACCGCGCCCGAATATCGCCCGACAAATTACCATAAATTGACCTTTTCCATGATGTACTATTACAGCGAAAACTTTTTGCTTCCGCTTTCGCATGATGAGGTGGTTCATGGCAAGGCTACCATCCTGCAAAAAATGAACGGTCAGTATGAGGACAAATTCCCACAGGCACGTGCCATGTATCTCTATATGTATACTCACCCGGGCAAGAAACTGAATTTCATGGGAAATGAGTTCGGTCAACTCCGCGAGTGGGATGAAAAACGCGAGCAGGATTGGCAAATTCTTACCTATCCCGCCCACGATGCCTTCCGTCGGTATATGAAAGATCTTTGCCACCTGTATCTCAACCACCCCGCCCTTTATGCCGATGATTATTCGCTCAATGGCTTTGAATGGTTGGATTGCCACGAGGAGCCGATCTCCGTCTACGCCTTTATAAGGCGTGGTGGCAACGAACAGATTCTGACCGTGTTTAATTTTTCCGACCGGAAACAAATTTATCGTCACACCGTCCCCGATACGGCAAAACTCACCCTGCTCCTTGACAGTGACCGCGACATTTATAGCGGATCCACTCCCTCGCCGACGCCCTGTCTCCTACCCGAGAAAGGAAACTTTACCTTCTCGCTTCCTCGCTTTTCGGCAGTCTGCTATCTGATGGAGCCAATAAAAAAAGAAAAATAAAAAACGGTTGTCCCGGGCAAATCCATGCCGACGGACAACCGTTTTCCTTTGTCACCGATCTTCCCGGTAATAGTTGACACCCAGTCCTGCAGGCGGTTGGTTTTCCCGCTTATTTCGCATACTGGTGACAATTAAAACCACGACCGTAACGATATACGGCAACATTTTGAACAATTCCTTGACAGCAAATGCGATTCCTGTCACATAACTGCTGACAATATAAAGTGCACCGAAAATAATCGATCCGAAAATTGCCATATTCGGTCTCCATACGGTAAAAATAACAAGCGCGATAGCAAGCCAGCCGATGGAATCAATAACATATTCCCAGTTACCGTTCAAGTAGTCCATGATGAAGGAGAGACCGCCCAAACCTGCAATACCGCAACCGATGCAGGTTGCGCCATAGCGATATGCCGTTACATTGATACCGGCAGCATCGGCTGTTGCCGGATTTTCTCCGACCGCACGCAGATGAAGCCCGACGCGTGTACGGGAAAGAACAAAGGCAGCAACAATCGCAATGGCAAGTGCCAGATAATTCATCACACCGTGTGAAAAGAAAATTTTCCCAAACCATCCGAGATTATCGGAAAACGGAAACGAAGCCGTAAAATATTTTGTCGCTTTGCTGTAAGTATATACGTTTTCCTTGACCTGCGCAATCATGAAATTGGAAATTCCGACACCGAGCGTAGTAAGAGCAAGACCTGTCACATTTTGATTGGAACGCAACGTAACCGTAAGAAAGCTATATATAAGCCCCATAAGTGCCCCACCGAGTATGGTAGCAAGAATCGGAATGAGAACGGCAAGAATCGGATTCAAATTGCCATCAACCGAGCGATAATACACCGATTCCGCCACACATCCGCAGGCAGCCCCCACACACATTACACCGGGAATACCAAGATTGAGGTGACCGGATTTTTCGGCAATGGTCTCGCCTGTGGAGCCGAACAGGAAAGTCATACCAAGACGAATGGAACTGATCAGAAAACTGACAACAACTTCTATCATCTGACTTCCTCCTTCTTCGACCTGCGGAAATTGATTTTATAATTGATAAAAAACTCACACCCGATAATAAAGAGCAGAATAATTGCCGTCACAATATCGGAAATTGAAGTATCCAAACGGAAATCGGTTGAAATCTGCCCCGCCCCCTTCTCCAGAAAAACGATGAGGAAGGTCGTAAGAATCATGGTAAGCGGATTGAATTTTCCAAGCCATGAGACCATGATGGCGGTAAAACCTCTTCCGCCAACCGTGGCAGTGCTGACTGTGTGATCGGTTCCTCCGGTAAGAAGCAGACCGGCGAGACCGCAAATTGCGCCCGAAAGGATCATCGTGCGGATGATCACCTGTTTTACATTGATTCCGATATAACGCGCAGTGTTTTCGCTCTCACCAACCACGGCAATTTCATAGCCGTGCTTGCTGTACTTCAGATAAATGTACAGAAATGCCGTCAGCGCGATCACGACAAGAATATTCATCAGATATGCCTTGCCGAACAGCTTCGGAAAACCGAACTGTGGCATTGGCTGAAGCACACCCGAACCGTCCTTTGCCCAGGTTTTGACCGCAAAGGAGACGAGCTGAGTCGCGATATAGTTCATCATCAGTGTGAACAATGTTTCATTGGTATTCCATTTTGCCTTGAAGACAGCGGGAATTACCGCCCAAATTGCACCGGCAACAACGCTGGCAACCGTCATGATAACCAACAAAAGTGGCTTCGGGATATTGTCTCCAATCAACACCATGCAGGTCGCCGCCGCAAGACATCCGATCAGTGCCTGTCCCTCTGCACCGATGTTCCAGAATTTCATTTTGAAAGCGGGCGTAACCGCAAGTGAAATACAAAGTAAAATTGCCATTCCCTGTGCAAGATTCCAAATACGCCTCGGCGTACCAAACGCGCCGCTCAGCATTGACCCGTAAATCCGGATCGGATTTTTTCCCGTAAGTACCATAATAATAACCGCACAGAACACAAGCGCGGCAGCGACCGCAATCACCCGAACCAAAACGGCTTTTCCCGTCGGCATCACACTGCGTTTGGTAATGTGGATCAGAGGTTCTCTCTTGATTTTTTCAGTCCGCATTTTTGGGTTCCTCCCTCCGTCCCTTTTCCGATTCGCCGTGATTGGCTGTCGGAAGTGTCTTGGTCATCAGCAAACCAAGCTCCTCTTTTGAGGTATTTCGACCGTCTACGATTCCGGTAATCGCACCGGAGTTAATGACCATAATACGGTCACAAAGTTCAACCAGCACATCCAGGTCCTCTCCGACGAAAATCACGGCAACTCCGTTTTCCTTCTGCTTGTTCAAAAGGTTGTAGATCATATAGGATGAGTTAATATCCAATCCGCGTACCGGATAGGCTGCCATGAGAACCGAGGGAGCCGCCGCAATCTCGCGCCCGACCAAAACCTTTTGCACATTTCCGCCCGAAAGACGGCGAACCGGTGTGTTGGCGTTCGGCGTTACAACTTCAAGGCTCTTAATAATATCCTCGGCAAGATTTTTGGGCTTTTTGCGATCCAAAAAAAACGATTTTCCGCCGCGGTAACTGCGGAGCATCATATTGTCTACAATGTCCATGTTGCCGACAAGTCCCATACCGAGACGGTCTTCGGGCACAAAGGAAAGACGCACACCGAGATCCCGGATCTGAAGAGGCGTTTTGTCGCGCAGATTCTCATGTGCACCGGTTTTGGGATCCAAATAGTCGATCTCACCGGAGTCCAGATGGCAAAGTCCCACAATCGACTCCAACAACTCTCTCTGACCGCTTCCCGCGATGCCCGCAATACCGAGAATTTCGCCACCGCGAGCCGTAAAGGAAATATCTTTCAGAATCTTTATGCCATCATGATTGGTACAGCTTATATGTGAAACGGTCAGCCGGTCACAGAGATTTTTCGGCTCGGCACGTTCAATGTTCAAAATCACTTTTTTGCCCACCATCATCTCGGTCAGTGCCGACTCGTTCGTTTCGGCAGTCTCCACCGTGGCAATATGTTCACCGCGGCGCAAAACGGCAACGCGGTCAGAAATGGAAAGAACCTCGTGCATTTTGTGCGTAATGATAATGATGGATTTTCCGTCCTCGCGCATACGGCGCAAAACGGCAAACAACTTTTCTGTCTCCTGCGGTGTCAGAACCGCAGTAGGCTCATCCAAAATCAAAATGTCGGCACCGCGGTAAAGAACCTTGAGAATCTCCACCGTCTGTTTTTCGGATACAGACATCTCATAAATTTTTTTGGCAGGATCCATGTGAAATCCATACCGCTCGGTAATTGCCGCGACGCGTTTATCGACCTCGGCAAGATTAAAACGCTTCCCGTCGTCAACACCGAGAATAATGTTCTGACTTGCCGAAAACACGTCGACAAGTTTGAAATGCTGATGAATCATTCCGATTTTGTAGCGGAACGCATCCTTCGGAGAACGGATCATAACTTCCTGTCCGTCCACAAAAATCTGTCCCTCGTCGGGATAATAGATGCCGGCAATCATATTCATCAAGGTGGTTTTTCCGCTTCCGTTTTCACCGAGAATCGCAAGAATTTCCCCCTTGTATACCGTCAGGTCAACATTTTTGTTGGCAATAACACTGCCAAACGATTTTGTTACGTTTTTCAATTCAAGCGCAACTTCTTTTTTCACGCCGTCACCTCCGAAAACCATGCGGTTTTTCCATATTGCAATAAAAGGAGACAAGGCGGAGTAAACCCCCGCCTGTCACCCATGAATTCAAATCAGTCACCAAATTTCTCA
The DNA here is from genome assembly GCA_934489945.1 of uncultured Eubacteriales bacterium. GTDB lineage: Bacteria > Bacillota > Clostridia > Oscillospirales > CAG-272 > RGIG8775. Next base: position 8,584 of record CAKSSY010000015.1, on the reverse strand, counting down.
TTGAGAAGGGTAATACCGTCGATCTTGACATTGAAGCAAGGAGCAGAACCGACAAGTGTTACATCGGACTCGTGGAAATAACCGTCGCTGACAACTTCCTTGCCGCCGACAACAAAAGATGTCATAGGCTTGCCGTCAACTGTGAATTTGGAAGTATCAAACACATGCAGCTTACCGGACTCAAGGTCTGCCTTTACAGCAGCGAGCTTCTCAGCGGTTCCGGCAGCAGCAACCTTGGTGTTGACATCGGTCAGCTGAACGGAATCGGTTGCCAGTGTGCCGCACCAGTCGGTTTCAAGAACCTTACCGCCGCTCACACTGGAAATCATCTTTTCAAAGTAAGGAGCCCAGTTAATCTTGGAGGACACGATAAAGGTGTTCTCGCAGGTTTCGATTGTGCTGCCGTTGTAGGAAACGTTGGGAACGCCTGCAGCCTCACAAGCGGAGGGAGCACCCATCGAGTCAGCGTGCTGGCTGATCAGAACGCATTTGTCAGCAATCAGCTTTTCAGCGGCATTCTTTTCCTCGGTGGTGTCATACCAAGAGCCTGTGAAAGTAACCTCCATGGTAACGCTCGGGCAAACCGACTTTGCACCAAGATAGAAGGATGTGTAACCGGAGATAACTTCAGCATAGGTGAAAGCACCTACATAGCCCATCTTGGCTTCTTCCGCAGTAATCTGCTTATTTTCAATCATCTCGTTGAGTTTCAATCCTGCGGCAACACCGGCAAGGTATCTGCCCTCATAAATGGAAGCAAATGCGTTGTGGTAGTTGGGAAGACCGAGTGCCAGAGCCTGCGTACCGGTAGCATGGCAGAAGGTGACATTCGGAAATTCCTTGGCAGCTTTGATCATGAATTCCTCATGACCGAAGGAATCGGCAAACACTGCGGTGCAACCCTGATCGACAAGGTCAGCAGCAGCTTCGTAGCATTCGTTGCCTTCTTTGATGTTGGTTCTGATAATAACCTGATCGTCAGAAAGATTGAGAGCCTTCTGAGCAGCCTTTGCGGCATTGATGAAGTTCAGGTCATAGGTAGATGTCTCATCATGAAGGCAGATAAAGCCAACCTTGATTTTCTCGTCGGTCTTATCGCCGCAGGATGCGAACGAGCAGACGCAACCAAGAAGCATAACCAGAACAAGAGCAACGGAAATGATTTTCTTCATGTTTTTCTCCTTAGCCTTTTTTTAGGCATTTATTTATGCAATATAGTGCATACAAAATTAAGTGACTTACGAACGGAACGTAAGTGAGTGATCGGACATCGTCTCCACAATAGCAAGAGACTCAATCCGGATTCCCTGTTTGCGAAGCGAATCGCCACCGCCCTGATAGCCCTTTTCAATGGCAACCGTACAACCGGCAAGCGAGGCACCGGAAATCTTCACCAGCTTTATCAGCCCGCAAAGAGCGTTGCCGAGGGCAAGAAAATCATCGGCAATCAGAATCCTGTCCGTTTCTTTCAGATACTCTTTACCGATGACAATATCGTAATCTTTATTTTGGGTATACGAATGAACAGTGGCAGTATAAACGCCGCCTCCGATGTTGGATGTCGTATGTTTTTTGGCAAATGCCATAGGAACGTCGAGCGCGACCGCCGTAGCGAACGCAAACGGAATTCCCGATGCTTCGATCGTCAGAACCTTTGTAATCTTTTCGCCCGAAAAAAGTCCCGCCACTTCCTTACCCATCTGCATGAGAAAAGTCGTGTCGATCTGCTGATTGAGAAAACTGCCGACCTTGAGGATCTCACCCGGCAACACAGTACCTTCCTTCAGAATTTTTTCTTCCAATTCTTTCATGGGAAATCCTCCTTTCCAAAAACAAAAAATGACGACAGAATCCGCCCCGTCGCCAAAACACAAAGACCGCACAATCAAAATAACGATCATGCAGTAATCTTGTCCAATAGTTGTGACTTTGGCGTCGCAGTAGAAACATCCGGGCCATACATCCGGACCTATATTGGCATATACAGAACATTACGTCCCGTTCTTGTTTACGATGTGATTATAACACATTTTTCTTCTTTTGTCAACAAATCCGACACAAAAAAGCGTTTTTCGTCATTTTTCATAAAGTTCCCCATCCATTTTGCGCGGTTGCGCGTCATTTCCATGAAAGCAAGGGGCATCGCACCAAACAAAAAGGTTGGTGTGATGCCCCATTGCATTATGCGTCCTGAGAATCCTTATACTTTTCAATAATTTTTGCAGCAATGTTGGCAGGAACCGTTTCGTAGCCCGTCACGTCGTAGCTGAAAGATCCCCTGCCCTGCGTCATAGCGCGCAAAACAATCGGATAATCCATCAGTTCAGACTTAGGAGCAATCGCCTTAATCTTGGTATAACCCGGTCTCTCCGACGGATCCATTCCCATAACGTTACCGCGATGTTTGGTGATGTCTCCCATAACATCGCCGACAAGCGAATCCGGAACCACAATCACAAGATCTCCGACAGGCTCCAGGAGTACCGGTGCCGCCTGTTTCAGACATTCCTTATACGCAAGATTTGCCGCAAGCTTAAAGGATATTTCATTGGAGTCCACATCATGATAGGAACCGTCAAAAAGATCCGCCGCAAGATGAATAACCGGAAAACCCGCCACGCCCTTCTGCATGGATTCAAGCAGTCCCTTTTCGACTGCGGGGAAGAAGTTCTTCGGCACCGCGCCGCCCACAACCGATTCGGTAAAGGTAAGTCCTTCCGCGTCACCGGGTGCGAATGTAATCTTGACATGACCGTACTGTCCGCTTCCTCCCGACTGCTTCTTATGCTTTCCTTCAACCTGCACGCGTTTGGTGATCTTCTCCCGATAGGCAATCTTCGGCTCTGCAAGAGTAACACCAATTCCAAAACGGGATTTGAGCTTTGCCACAAGAACCGCAAGGTGCATATCTCCCAGACCCGAAACCAGCATTTGTTTGGTTTCGGCGTTGTTCTCATAACGAAGCGTAAGATCCTCTTCCAACAGTTTGGCAATTCCCTGTGAAATCTTACCTTCATCTCCCTTTGTCTGCGGCACAATTGCCTGTGTGTAATAGGGAGTCGGATACGAAATCGGCAAATAGCGGATATCGCTCGTCAAAGCCAGCGTATCGTTGGTGTTGGTTCCGGACAGTTTGGCAATCATCCCGATATCTCCACACGCCAGCTCATCCACTTCGGTCTGGTTTTTGCCGCACATGGTATAAATGTGCGACAGTTTTTCGCAAACGCCCGTCGTGTTGTTCTTAAGAAGCATATCCCGCTTGACCGTTCCGCTCATAACTTTGAAATAGGACATCTTTCCCACAAACTGATCCGCGACCGTCTTAAATACCATAATAGAGGGATCGCCGTTTACATCAATGGGAATCAGCGTACCGTCCGCAACCTTTTCGTTTTTCTTGGCAGTAAAGCGCGGGAAAGACTCAGCAATGGCATCCAGCATGGCAATAACACCAAAAACATTGGTTGCCGAACCGCAATAAACGGGCGTAATAGCACCGCTGATGATTCCCTCGTGAAGAGCCAGTATCGATTCCTCACGGGTCAGCTCCTGCCCTTCAAAATATTTCATCATCAACTCATCGCTGGTTCCGGCAAGAGCCTCGCCGAGAACATCGCGATATTTGCCGACAACCGATTTGTATTCCTCCAGTACCGGGACCTCGGTACGTTTGCCGCGGTAGTCGTATTTGTAAGCCTTCATGCCGATCAGATCCAGCATGGTAATGTCCTTTCCGTTTCCGACCGGAACAAACACCGGACAAACCGTTCTGCCGAATTTGAAATGAAGTTCATTGAAAACACGCTCAAAATTCACCTCGGGATCGTCACATTTGTTCACAAAGAAAACCTTGGGAACGCCGAACGCCGTAGCATTGTCCCACGCCAATTCGGTGCCAACCTCGACTCCCGCCTTGCCGTCCACGGTAATCACGGCACTGCCCGCCACGCGGAGTGCCTGGTTGACCTCACCGACAAAATCAAGATACCCGGGAGTATCCAAAACGTTAATTTTAATGCCTTTCCACTCCATGTTGGCAATTGACGCGGAAAGAGTAAATCCGCGCTTGATCTCTTCGGGATCGCAATCGCAAACGGTATTTCCGTCGCTGATCTTCCCGAGTCTGTCCGTTGCGCCTGCAATGTACAGCATGGATTCAGCCAGAGAAGTTTTACCGCTTCCTCCGTGTCCGAGCAGCGCAATGTTGCGAATGGATTTCGTATCAAATTTCGCCATGGGATTTCCTCCTTCTTCCGCAATACAGCGAAAGTTCTATATAGATTTTATCAACAAAGAAAGTGCCAAAAAACGACAGTTTTTTATACATCCTGATGATAACAACATTATTATATCGCATTTAGCTTGTTTTTGCAACCCTTTTTCGGATGGCAAAACAGAGAAATCCATCGACGCTTTTTGGCAAATTTACACAAAATTCTCGTCTTTTTTTATCAAAAAAGGGCAATTCATACCAATCGTCGAAAAAAATAACGATGCGTGTATTGCCGTAACACGCACGCATCGACAGAGCACAACATATATTGACAGTAAGGAGGTGAGAAATATGCAAACAATCTGCACAGCATCTCTCGGTTCGCTGACCTATGCGATCAAGGGACAAAAAGCCCTTGAGGAAGCGGGAATTTCCGGGAAGATCGTCAAACTCGACGCGACGAAAACCCGACGGGGATGCTCCTACGGGATAGAATTCCCCTGCGATAAAATCAAGCGGGTGCGTTCGGTTTTCAGTTCCTCTCATCTCCCGGTCAGCGGATACCAAAACGGCAGAGGAGGTGTCCTCCTCTGAAAAAAAGGCTTATTTATCTGGATCACGCGGCGACGGGATTCCCGAAACCGCCCGCCGTCCTGAAAGAAGTCAACCGCTGTATTGCGGAATACTGCGGAAATCCGGGTCGAAGCTCACACAGGATGGCATTCCTTGCCGCGGAGAAGATTTACGAATGCCGGGAACAGGTATCATCCCTGCTCGGCGTTCCGGACCCGGGGAATGTCATCTTCACGCTTAACACCACTTATGCGTTGAATCTCCTGATTAAGGGAATTCTGCAGCGTGGAGACCACGTTCTGATCAGTGATCTGGAACACAACTCGGTTTTTCGTCCCGTTTATCGGTTGGCACAGGAGGGAATTGTCGAATATGACACCTTTCCATCCCTTTGTCTTCTCCCGGGAAGAACAGCAGAAGACATCTGCAAAGCAATTGCGGTACGGATAAGACCAAACACGCGGCTCTTGGTCTGTACACACGCCTCCAATATCTGTTCCGCCACACTGCCTCTGCGCGAAATCGGAGAATTGTGTCACAAACATGGCATTTTCTTTGCGGTAGATGCCGCTCAATCGGCGGGACATATTCCAATTGACATGAAAGAAATCGGAATAGATGCCCTTTGTGCGCCGGGACATAAAGGACTTTGCGGAATTCAGGGAGCGGGGATTCTCGCGCTTGCGAGCCGAGCCCCCATTTCCACGCTTGTCGAAGGAGGAAACGGAATGTTCTCCCTGGAAGGCACCATGCCGGAAGAACTCCCCGAACGATTCGAAGCAGGGACGCCACCGACTCCTGCGATTGCCGGGCTGTGTGAAGGAATACGCTTTTTGAGAAAACAAGGAATCGAAGCCATTGCGGAACATGAACATCGCCTTTATACCCGACTGTATGACAGATTATCGGACATAAAGGGCATCCGACTTCTCCCGCCTCATATACCGGGTGCAATTTTTCTGTTCACGCGTGACGGGCATACTTCGGAGAACATTGCACGACAACTTGCAGAAGACGGCATTTGCGTCCGTGGGGGACATCACTGTACCGCGCTCGGGCACAAAACACTCGGCACACCATCGGATGGTGCTGTCCGCGTCAGTTTCGGCTACTCGACAACAACTTCGGACCTTGATGCGCTTTGGAGATCCTTAAAAAACAGCGAATCCTGAGAACAAGGGCTGTCGCAAATAGATACGAAATCGATTTGCCGACAGCCCGCGGCACGTCAATAAACACAATTCAAGCCATAACACGCCGTAAAAATGTGCAAATCCCGGTTTTATTTTTCATAAAGAAAATCACCAAAAATCGGCAGAGAGATTGTTTCTCTGCCGATTTTGTGATACAATGAAATAAGAGAAGAGAACGGAAAGCCAAACTCGTAATAAACATAAAGGATTTCTAAAAGGAGCAACTGTTATGAAAAAATGGGTCATGGAGGATTGGAGTTTTGAATTGACGGCAATTGACGGCAGAGCAATGGATTGCAGACTCGGCATAGAAAAAGGGGATAAATATATTTTTTCATATGAATGTCCGGCGGGAATGTGTCCGAGGGTAATGACAGAACTGTTCACTTGGTGTGAGGTCATTCGATGCGGTGGAGATTTTACCTATAGAGGAGAAAAAGAGAAACACGAAATGAATTTGCTCTGTCCTTGCGGAAGTATCAAATTCCATTTGAAGGCAATTCCAATTCATCGAGAGAAAAGAGGACCCCACGCGTCCAACGATCAGAAGTCGGCAAAACAAGGTATATAACCACTCCGGGCGGAACGCCCAATCAGATGTTTCATTTTTGAGAGAATCCATTTCTCAGTCTCTTTCTCTTGCCAAAAGACGCCCGAGAAAATCTAAAAAAGAAACGTCAACAGAAGGCTTCGTGATTTACAATTGGCGTTAAGAGTTGTGCTCTCCCCCGATCGCATCGCCATTTATAAGAATCGAATAAAAACATTTGATAAATTTAACTCTTGACCTTTATCCACAACCGGCATTTTTTGCCGAAATCATTGACAAGAAGAAAAAATCAAAGGTGTCCGTACTGCTTCTCACAGTACGGACACCTTTTCGTTGTGCAAAAATTTCGCACCGATTTAATTTTTAGGCAAGTGCGCCTTCATCAACCTTAGCATCTGTCTTGGTCTCAGCCTTCTTATCGGTCTTTTCGGCAGCCTTTGCGCCGACACCACCGACAAGTCTGATAATTGCCATCTCGGCAGCATCACCACGACGGGGTCCCATCTTGAAGATCTGGGTATAACCGCCGTTGCGTCCCTCATACTGAGGAGCGATCTCATTGAACAGCTTGGTTACGACCTCTCTCTTTGTGATATAAGCAAAGGCACTGCGACGGCTGGCAAGTGTATTCTTCTTGCCAAGCGTTATCATCTTTTCAGCTACCGAACGGACTTCCTTTGCTCTGGCCAATGTTGTTTCAACCTGACCATTTTCAAGCAACAGGGTTACCAGTCCGCGGAGCATAGAAATTCTATGAGCAGATGTTCTGCCGAGTTTTCTGTTTCCGGGCATTGTAATTCCCTCCTTCTGCGATCTTTATCGTACTTGTGTGTCTTGCGTCGTATTCAAGGGATTATTCCTCTTCCTTTTTCAGATCGAGTCCCAAAGAATGCAACTTCTGAATAACTTCTTCCAGCGACTTCTTGCCGAGGTTTCTGACCTTTATCATGTCTTCCTCGGTACGGTTCGTCAAATCTTCGACAGTGTCAATGCCTGCGCGCTTCAAACAGTTAAAGCTTCTTACAGACATGTCAAGCTCCTCAATGGTCATCTCAAGAACCTTTTCTTTTTTCACGGCTTCTCTTTCCACCATGATTTCTGCCTTCTTTGCTTCATCTGACAAATCCACAAACAAGTTGAGATGCTCGTTGAGAATCTTGGCTCCGAGTGAAATCGCTTCCTTCGCGGAAATCGTTCCGTTTGTGAGGACTTCAAGCGTCAGCTTATCGTAATCGGTGATGTTTCCGACACGAGTATTTTCCACCGAATAACTTACCTTGTAAACCGGTGTATAGATCGAGTCGGTGTAAATCGTTCCGATAGGAGCCGACGCGGTCTGTCCGACCATAATCGTATGATTCTGCTTGTTCCGCTCCTGAGATACATATCCGCGACCATGTTCAAAAGTAAGTTCCATATAGAATCTTTCGTTCGGACCAACGGTTGCAATATGATGCTCCGGATTGAGAATCTCAATATCGGAGTCCTGCTTAATATCACCGGCGGTCACTTCCTGTTCTCCCGTCACGTCGATTACGACAGTCTTGGGAGAATTGCAATGAAGTTTCGCGGTAATTCCTTTGACATTAAGAACAATCTCCGTCACATCCTCTTTGACGCCGGGAACTGTCGAGAATTCGTGAAGAACGCCATCGATTTTAATGCTGCTGACAGCGACACCGGGCAACGAACTGAGAAGAATTCTGCGAAGCGAATTGCCAAGTGTGATTCCGTATCCTCTTTCGAGGGGATCCACAATAAACTTACCGCTCCTACCGTCCTCACTGAGATTCACGGTCGTAATATTGGGCTTCTCTATCTCAATCATTCCAAATAATACCTCCTCGTAATTTTTTTGGCACAGTTGTTGAGCCTTCCGAGTCACACTACTTCTGTCAAATGATGCCATAATAACACCGCAAGGCAAAAGCCAGCGTCATTACTTGGAATAAAGTTCGACGATAAGCTGTTCGTCAAGTTCAAAGTCAATGTCGTCTCTTGCAGGAAGCGCAACAACCTTTGCAGTAAGAGAATCCTTGTTGACCTCAAGCC
>CAKSSY010000014.1 GCA_934489945.1 uncultured Eubacteriales bacterium | reverse complement strand
CAACAGGAACCACACAAACGGGGGTGCATTTCTAAAAGAATTTCTAAAAATTTTTTAGAAATATTTTTAGAAATCGCAATGCCTTATGGCACAAGGATTTTTTTAGGTTCGAATAAAAAAGAGCCGAAAACCCTTGTAAATACTGGGTTTTCAGCTTCTTTTATCGTCCGGTATCGTCTTCTAAAATCTCTTAAATTCCGCATGGTTATTATGCCTTGAAAACCGTTTGAGAGCAATCTCACAAGGGTTCGAATCCCTTCCTCTCCGCCAAATGAAAATCATACGAACCCTGACGATAAGTTAGAGGTCGTATGATTTTTTCTGACAATTATTGAAACGCAGAAACTTTTTAGTAAAAAGGCGGATTAACAAATCTGACCTTCCCCAACATCATTTTACATTTTTTGAAAAAAGAGTCTGCGTTTACCTATATAATTGGGCGTTCTGTTGTTAGATTTTCGTACAATCGTCAAGGCTTCTCGAAATTTGCTCTTTACCGGATCGTCATTCCGCCGACATCCATTCTTTTTGTATGTGCTTCTTCGCATAAATTGCAACTGTTATGCACCAGATTACGATAGAGCTATTCGTGATGCTTTGGCTCATAACGGACATCCATGTGGCTACGGGCACCTGCATCGCCTGTGCAATATCCGGAATGACAACGAGCAGAATGTTCCATGTAACCGGATGGAAAACGAGCATCCACCTAGGATAACGGGTTTTGCCGACAAGCAACATCACGAAATGAATCCCAAAAACCAATACCATCGGAATATACATCGGAAGAATGGCGATGAGCATATCGTCCCGATAGGCAGTAACCGCTGTGACTGTAGTCTCCGCTCCGATACGCGGACCCAGATATGTGGCAAACCAAGCCAAAGTCGCCGACCAAAGGTGGATCGCCAAAGCTACCGCAACGGTGAATATCCCGCATAAGTATTGGACAGATTTTGTTTTTCTGTACTTTGCGTCGATATCCGCATTCAGTGCTTTTACCATAAAGAAATAGAGAAAGCACCCGATTGCTCCCATCCCAACGATCAGTACGGGTCTCCACAATCCATAGGAGCCGGACAAATAATAGGCTCTGTTGAACATTCCTGTGTCCGCCCCATCAAGAGGAATGCACCCGAGCAACCAATCCCCAGCAGCCATCCATATACCGCCGATTGCGCCAAGGATACACCATCGAATAAACTTTCCTTTTTCTTCTGTTTTCATGTCTTTCGCCTCCGATTACAGACCATCCGTTTGCCAAATGGTGGTTTGATGAAAGCGCCCTTGCAAACCGAATTTGAATAAAAAAATCACTTCATTCTTAATTGTTCAAAGTGGTATCGCGACTTTCCGACACTCTTTTTCCCATACTCGATTGCCTCTGTCGTACAGTAACAGATACACGCCATACAATGCGTACATTCTTTTCCCCACACGGGTTTTCCGTCATTGAGGCAAATGTTGTTCATGGGACATTTTTTTTCGCATTGACCGCAACCAATACAGGCATCGCTGGCCCGAAACGCAGAGGCTTTCACAAAGAAACGATAGAAGATCGGATTTATCGGACCGCTCATAAAGCGATCATAGAGATTATTTCGCGGTACAGAAAAATGCTGTCCTGTCTTGATATGGGTAATGGCATCCGCAATATCAGGTTCTGCTTTCTCCACGATTTTTTCGGCAACCGCTACCTGCGGCGCACCAAACATAGCAATATAATTTTCCGGCATCAGAATCTGCGCGGTTCCCATATAACGCAGTTTCTTTTGTTCGGCAAGTTGACGGTTGTACTTTGCCGCATTTCCGATCTCGCCGCCGCAATTCATTACAAACCAAACGCGCTCTGCACCGACAAGTATTGTTTCGGAAAGCCAACAGGATACAATTCTCGGAATTCGCCACGCATAGGTCGGAGTGACAACCACCACATCACGCCCCGCCTGTATCGGTGAATTGTCATTTGCTTTGATTTTTTCATTCAGATCCATCACTTCATCTTGCAATGCTTCCGAAATTCGCCTTGCTATATAACGGCTGTTGCCGGTTCCGGAAAAACAAAAAATCATATTTTCCATTGCCTCCGTAAAATTCGCGTTGTCTGTCAATCCTGATTGATCAGACATCATTTTACTCCGTAAAAAATTCCTCTTTTGAATGAGAGGTAAATTGGCAATCCCGAAGCAAAGTTTAAAAAGCCGCCAATGACAATCCATACAAGTTCTGATGAAACGCCTGTAATCACAATCTGAAATATTCCGATAATAGCCCCCGCGAGTCCGGAATAAACCGTCATACCAAAGCTAAGATTCTTTTGCCGTCTTGTGGCAATTTCCTTTTCGTGTATTTGGTTCAGATAAACAATATAGGCAACACCGAATATGACAGCAACCAATGCAATGAGAGCCATATAGTCCAATACATGGCGAAAGCCGTATCGGCAAAGGTAAAAAATGCCGACTGTCAGATGGATGATCCAACCAATATCACTGAACAGCCCGAATACCAGAAATGGAACATCCGGCATCATAGCCGTATAGCGGACGTCCTGTTTTCCTTCCTACCGGAGCTGCCGGATATGTGTTTCTGTTGTTTTCCTTTTTTCATGCAGGATTTCTTTTATCGTACTCATAGGAGCTTTCCACCCCCGATTTGTTTTTTATTGTACCACAACTCCCATCAAAATTCAACATAAGAAAGGAGTTTTTATTCGGAGTCGGCACTTAGGTTCTGCCGTTTATTGGAAATGTCATCATAAAAACACTCCTGCCACAAGTGCAGCAAGACTTGCCCCGACAGCAACCACAATGAGCGAGCGATTGAAAAGCGCGAGAATCACGGCGGCAATAAAGCCGACCGTGGCAGTCAGGAAGTTCCCCGTCGAAGAAAAAACAGAAGGAATCACCATCGCGGACAGTACCGCATAGGGCATATAAAACAAAAAACTGCGAAAAAAGCGTGATCGAATCTTTTTGCGAAAAATAACAAACGGTGCCATGCGGATAAGATATGTCACGCCCGCCATAACCAAGATATAAAGACAAATCGAGAGTTTATCGGTCATGTTCGTCCTCCTCATCCTTCACCGGGAAGAAATATGCCGCCAAGGCAGACGCGACAAGTGCGCAGAGAATAATAGCAAACCCCGAAGTAATGAAAGCAAAGAGCGGAACACAGGAAATTACCAACGACAGAGCGGCAGCAAGCCCTGCCGCGAGCTGAATCCCGTGATTTTTCTTTGCCGGCGGAAGAACAATGGCAACGAACATTCCGTAAATGGCAATTCCGAGCGCATATTTCACCGAATCGGGCAAAATGTTACCCGCCACGGCACCGAGAAGCGTACCGAGCGACCAACCGAGAAACGGCAACAGAATCAAACCGTAAAGATAGCGTGGCGTGATTCTTCCCGGCTCCGCTGAGGCAACGCCGAAGATTTCGTCGGTAATGCCAAATGCCCCGAGAAAGCGGTGCGGCAAGGCAAAACGAGAATCGAGCTTCTGCGAAAGAGCCAGACTCATCAGAAAATACCGCAGATTGATTGTAAGTTGTGTCAGTACCATTTCCACAAGTGACCCACCTGCCACAATCACGTCCAGTCCTGCCACCTGCCCTGCCGATGTCAGATTGGTCAGCGAGATCATAACTGCCCAAAAAGGGGTAAGCCCCTTGTTAACCGCGGCGATGCCAAAGCCAAAAGAGACCGAAAGATACCCGAGTGCGATGGCAACACCGCTCCGCAAACCACGGGAAAATGACATTTCATAAGGTTGCTTGTCCATTTTTATACCGCAGACACAAGTCCGCCAACTCCTCCAAGCCCAACTCGGGCAATTTTATACACACCAAAGAATCTCCATTTCCTGTCGGCAAGACGCAACCTTGCCCCCTCAAGATTGACAAGAAACCGCGCCTTGGAACCTCCTTGGATCACGCACTGCGTGTACCGGAAAAGGTCCGGGTGCAACCGAAGTGCAGATCGTTCCCGGCAGCCTCCCCGGGAAATCCCAGCCGACGGCATGTGGAAATCGCATCATTGTCATTATAAAACAAGAGAGCGGAACTGTCAAGTGCCCGATCCATCAGAATCTTCCAAAGTTCCGGATGTTCCGTTTCCATGCCCTGTCATAACGCACCACGATCACGGGATTTTTAAAATTCGGACGAATACATTCGGCAAAAAGCAACATTTGCCATAATATAAAAAACCCGAAATCGGATCGCGCCCATCATGGGCGCGATCCGATCTTTTTTTCAATCCGTATCATCACCGATGATAACGGAACAATGAGAGTACCCGCCGCAAGATTTCCTTCGGCGTGAACCAAATCCCAAGGCAGACCCGCCACAATCCAGGCGATCGTCTGCCGGAAATTCATTCCGAACGCCAACGCCTGAAAGGGAGCGTAAAGCGTTCCGTACGTAAGTCCGTGAAGGGCGCAAACCACCATATACAAAGGGACGGCAACCTTTTTCGGAAGATTCTGCGGCAAAAGCATGGTTACCCCCCACAGAATCGTCCAAAGATAGAGATACGGCACCCACCAAAGTGCAAATCCGTAAGTCATTCCTACGAGAAACACACACACATAGATCGGGATGAGTGCCTTTTTGCGATAGACAATGGTAAAAACCATCGTGAACATTCCGAGAAAGTGAATATTCGGTGCGAACTCCATCAGCATTTTGGAACAATACATAATCGCTCCCAGCATGGCGAACACAATCGTTTCCCGAACCGAAATGCCACTTTTTTTCGTCATTTGGAAATACGGAAGCTGTAGGTATTGCCGTCGGTAACAGGTGTGGCATCCACTCCCGTCATTGCATATTCGTTCCCGATGTAGAACGCCCAGTAGGTGCCGTCCTTGTCGTAGTCGGCAGTCACACCGTGAACGGTCTTGACATAGAGTCCGTACTGACTCTCCTCGCCGGCAATCAACCCCTCGTCGAGAAGTGCCGCACCGACCGTATCACGGGTGGTTTTGATGTCTGTAGCGAACTCTTTCGTTCCGTCCGCCAGATAGACCTCAAAGGCAAATGTTTTTTCCGTGCCGCTTTCGGCATCGGGTGTCTTTGTCCCGCAGGAAAAAACCGACAGTACCAAAACCGCGATCAGTACCACCGGAAGAATCCGGGACAAAACAAATCTGAGTTTTTTCATTTTGTTTTGTTTTCTCCTTTTTTGTTTTTCCGGGCATCGGCTCCCCGTTTTCACGGCGGCGGCACTCGCGCCATCGGAGTCTACACACGGCAAGTCTTCCGGCTGGCAGAAGGAATCCGGTGCCTTCTCGCGGAAAACCGCAATGGACGCACACCCGCGGTGGTGTGTCCGGATTTCTGTCTCTGCATACGGCGACGTGCTCGCGCAGGCATTTCACCTGCTTCCTTTTTCAGCCGCGGACATCCGCGGCACCGTTTCCCGAATCTGCTCCCATTCAAAGAGCAAAGTTTATTGTATCACACTTTGTCGAAAGTTGCAACCGCTTTTTTCTTTTTTACGGAAAAGTCGCATCAGAACCGGATTCCGTCATTCAGATAAGATTGAATCACACCGAGATCGACATCGGCATAATCCAACCCATGCTTCCCGGCATACGCCGCCACCGCGCCGCATCCCTCTCCCATGCCGACGCAGATTGGCATGACGCGGAAATTGGAATGTGCCATGTGCGTACCGGAAATGTTTCTGCCACAGAGCAGAAGCCCCCTGACGTGTTTGGGAATAAAGCAACCAAGAGGAATGGTGTACCCGTTTTTCTGCGGGAATTTATGCTGTACCCCGGTTTTGTCCAATCCTGCGCCGGTGATATTGTGAACATCAAAGTTGAATTTTGCCCCCTTTACAATCCAGTCGGGGAACTCGCGTGCATTAAGAATATCCTGCTCCGTCAGAGTGTATATCCCCTCAAAATGCCGTGTTTCGCGGATTCCGATAAGAGACGCCGTGGAAAGCAGATAACAGGTTTCATAACCCGGTACAAATTCGCGCAAAAACGCCACAATCTTTCCGATTTGTCCGCGGCAAAGATGTTCCGCACGCACAAGATCGGCGTTTTTCGTCCCGTCAATATCGATAGCATTGGTCATATTGCAGGTCACGACTCCCGGCAAGGTGGAAGGATACAGCAATACGTGTCCGGCAGGATAGGGCAAATGTTCCTTTGCCAACGCCTGTAGCTCCCCCCGTTCGGTCTGATACTTCGTCTCAAAGCTCGGCAGATAGGCGGCTCTCGCCGTGTCAACACCACCGACTTTGAACATCAATGTCGCCGGTTGCATTTTGCCGTCGGTCTCTCTGCCCTTCGTGTACGGCACACCGGCTTTGGCGGCAATGTCGCCGTCTCCGCTGGCATCGATAACCGTGTCGGCAAAAACGGCAAGACGTCCTTCCTTGTTCTCCACAATTACCCCCTTCACCCTGTCGCCCTCGGAAATCGGCTCCGACGCAAGAGTGTAAAGCAGAATTTTTACGTTTTCTGCCGACAGCATATCCAAATACTGAATTTTGAGCATTTCGGGATCAATGTATTTCTGGGGTTTGGTCTCGTCCCCGTTGCG
Source organism: uncultured Eubacteriales bacterium (assembly GCA_934489945.1). Lineage (GTDB taxonomy): Bacteria > Bacillota > Clostridia > Oscillospirales > CAG-272 > RGIG8775. Next base: position 24,990 of record CAKSSY010000014.1, on the reverse strand, counting down.
ACGTGCACTCTCTGTAAGAATTTCCCGGTAGAGACGGCTGTCGCAACTCCCCGTCCAGTGGCTCATCATACCGCTGGTGGAAATCCCCCCCAATGTTCCGAGCTGTTCCACAATTACGGTTTTCCTGCCGAGCCGAGCCGCAGACAAAGCTGCGGCAATCCCCGCAGGACCGCTTCCGATTACCAGCACATCGCAACGCTCTTCGGCAATTTCCCTTGATTTTTCGTAATACATCGCAAAATCCCCCTTGACTTTTTTTGCATTATAGCATACAATAATTTCACAATGCCTGTATAATTCGGTAAAATTTCTGCACAATTCAGCAAACAGGGAGAAAAAATGGACATTACCGCTCAAACCATGAAATGGATTTCCTTTCTGAAATCGGAATACGGACTGAACGTGACCGTCCATGCGCGGGACAAACGCCTGAAAAGTCTCATTCGCCGCTTTCCGCAGATTACCATTCATTCGACAACCGGTTGCGTATATATTAAATCCATTCCGGAAATGTGGGATATCTGTATCCGTCATCAAGAGAAAATCTATGCACGTATCGCTGAAAACGGCGACGAACCGTTTTTCGGCACCTGCTACGCGGGAATCGGCGAATATATTTTTCCGATCTGTGAGGAAAAGACCGTATTCGGTTTCATCAGCGTGGGACAGTTCCGCGGCTCCGACGAAAAAATGCTTCACGCCGCCTCCAAATATTCTCTCGGCACCAAGACGCTGAAAAAACTCTGCGAGGAACACCTCATCGCCCACCCGTCGGATGCCGAACGACTGAAAACGCTGACAGCTCCGCTTTGTGCCATGATTCTGCTGGCTCTTCAGAGTATTCCGTCTGCCGCCACCGAAGACCCCGTAGCACGTCAGGCTTTTACCTATCTTCATCGGTACTTCTGTTCCGACTTCCGCCTTTCCGATGTTGCGGCATACTGTAATTGCTCGGTACGAACCCTTTCGGAATCCTTCCGCAAAACCACCGGCACCACGGTCGTGAAGTACACCGAGAATCTGCGGATGGAAAAGGCTCAAAAACTGCTTGCGGAGACCGATTTCCGTATCACCGAGATTGCATGGTTTTGCGGTTACAGCACCTCCGAATATTTTACACGAAGATACATGACCCACTATGGAATTCCGCCGACACAGGAACGAAAAAAACACCGGAAATGTCCTTCTTCAAAGACATTCCCGGTATCGTCGGAAAAGGACTGAAATTCATTCTTTATCGGGAGAAAATCGCGATTCCGAACAAAGCCGACACCAATATCATCAGAATGGGAGGCGGCGATCTGTGCCGCAACGCACGCCAACCGAGGGAAAACACCGCCAGAAGTGCAAAGATAACAAGTGCCCGAATATCTGCCGCCGGAGAATCGCCGAACCGATAAATCCCCATAAAATTCCCAATCAGCATCAGAATCCCCGTAGCAAGAATCAATCCGACCACAGCGGGACGAACGCCGCCCAGAAAAGCCCCTACTGCGGGATAACGAAGCAATCCGGAAATCAATGCCGCAATCAGCAAAATAATCAGAAAGGATGGCAACACCACCCCCAACGTAGCGAAAAAAGCACCGGGGAAACCGCATTGCGCAGAGCCGATAAAAGTCGCCATATTGATGGCAAGAGGACCGGGCGTCGATTCGGAGACGGCAATGAAATCCAGCAATTCTCCCTCTGTAAGCCAACCGTTCGCCAATACCTTTTCACGGATAAGTGAAATCATGCCGTAACCGCCGCCGAACGAGACGGTTCCGATCTCCAAAAAGGTAAGAAATAACTTCCAAAGCGTCATTTTTTACGTCCTCCAATTCGTCGGATTCCCCAAATCGCAACCCCTGCCGTTCCCGCCAAAAGGATCCAGAAAACAGTGGAAAAATGAACGGCAAAGAATGAAAAAATACTCATCCCCATCGCCACGGTTGCCAAAACCACAAGATTGAACACCGTCTTTTTCGTCTGTAAAAACATTTTCACTCCTGCGGACAGAATCAGCCAGATCACGCCGACACGAATGCCCAAAAAAGCATAAGAGACGTAAGTAAGAGACAAAAAAGCATCAAAAAACAGTGAAATCAGATAAATGACAAGAAAGGACGGCAGACAAACGCCGACCGTTGCCACCGCCGCCCCGATGACACCGGCAAGCCGATAGCCGACATAGGTTGCCGAATTTACGGCAACCGGTCCCGGCGTCGACTCGGCAATCGCCGCCATGTCAAGAAATTCCTCCCGGTTTATCCACGCTTTGCGCTCCACCAGTTCGTTTTCAAGAACGGCGATCATCGCATAGCCACCGCCGAAAGTGAAGAGCCCGATTTTAAACATAGTCAGAAAAAGTGAACCGAGAATGGATTTGTTTTTCATAAAATCCTCTCCTTCCCGAAAAATCTCCATACAGATAAATCTTTGCATACTACACAATAAAATGCCCGGACGTCGACTCACCGATTTCGCCCTTTGGGAATCGGCTTTGTGGAAAAACCGACAATCACAGAATCCCCGCCGAATCAAACACCGAAAAGAAAGGTACCGTTATGACTGTCAAAAAGTCCTTCCCGGGACTGTCCGGAAATACGATCAAGCTCCTCGCGGCTCGCGCCATGCTCTGCGATCATGTCGGAATGATTTTCTTTCCCCGTGTCGGAACCTTTCGTGCAATTGGCAGAATCGCCTTCCCTCTTTTCGCCTTTATGATTGCCGAAGGAAGCGCGCACACACGAAATATGAGACGTTATCTCGGTCGGCTCGCGCTCATTGCGCTTATCAGCCAATTCATTTTTCTTGTCGCCGTTCCGACCTTCCGCCAGTGCGTCATGGTCACTTTTTCGCTCTCGATTCTCCTGATACTCTCGATTCAAAACCTCAAAGAACGCAAGACACCACTCGCCATCTGCCTCTTTTTCGGGATATCGGCACTGGTTTTCTTTCTCTGTGTCGTACTTCCGCATATCCTTGCAGACATAGACTTCGCCATTGATTACGGGCTGATCGGTGTTCTCCTCCCGGTCGTAATCCGGCTCTTGCCGAACCGCACATCCCGGCTTTTTTCCGTCGTAGCCTTGCTTTGCCTGCTTGCCGTCACAGATTCCACTATTCAATGGTTCGCTCTTCTCGCCCTGCCGATTCTGTTTCTCTATAACGGACAACGCGGCAAAACCAACCTTAAATGGTTCTTTTATCTGTTCTATCCGATTCATCTGACTCTTCTGTATCTGATCCGAGAGATTGTCGTTCGCTTCGCCTGATAAAGGGCACCTCTCCCGCCGAAGAAGAGGACTCAAACGGAGAAGAGTCCCTCAAAAGATCTGTTACCGTAAAGACAAAGAAGACATCCGGCAAAAAGAGACACACACTCTTTCCCTTTCGTTGGTTGCCGAAACAAAATCCTTTGCCGCTTTTTCACTTTTTCGATTCCGTACACAATACAGGACAAAAACGGAAGGAATCCCTTTGTCGAAAAGGTTCCTTCCGTTTCTTGTTCCCCCTCTTCCCAATCAATACTCGGCATTGCCGACCGTTCTGGGATAAGGAAGTACATCACGGATATTGGAAACACCCGTAATATACATGATAATTCTTTCAAAGCCGAGACCGTAGCCGGCATGTTTGGTGCCGCCGTAACGACGCAGATTGACATACCACCAATAGTCCTCTTCGCGCAGATTGCATTCCTTCATTCTGTCAAGCAGAACCTCAAGGCGTTCCTCGCGCTGACTGCCGCCGATAATTTCACCGACACCCGGCACCAAAAGATCCATTGCGGCAACCGTTTTGCCGTCATCGTTCATTCTCATATAGAAAGACTTGATCTCCTTCGGATAATCAATGACAAACACCGGCTTTTTGAAGATCACCTCGGTCAGATACCGCTCATGTTCGGTCTGCAAATCACAGCCCCACGAAACCGGATACTTGAATTCGTGTCCGCTCTTGGTGAGAAGATCGATTGCTTCGGTATATGTCACTTTCTGATAATCGCTGTTCACGAGACCGTTCAGACGGTCAAGCAGTGTCTTGTCCACAAAACTGTTGAAGAACGCCATTTCCTGCGGACAGTTGTCCAACACGTGGCGGATGATATGGCGGATCATATCCCATGCCAATTGCATATTGTCATTCAGATCGGCAAATGCGATTTCCGGCTCAATCATCCAGAATTCGGCAGCATGCCGTGCAGTATTGGAGTTTTCGGCGCGGAAAGTCGGACCGAATGTGTAGATGTTACCGAACGCCATGGCAAAGGTCTCGCCCTCAAGCTGACCCGAGACCGTCAGATTCGTGCTTTTTCCGAAGAAATCCTGAGAAAAGTCGACCTTGCCGTCCTCCGTCTTGGGAACATTGGTAAGATCCAGCGTAGTCACACGGAACATTTCGCCCGCCCCCTCACAGTCGGAAGCGGTAATCAAAGGTGTGTGAACGTAAACAAAGCCTCTCTTGTGAAAAAACTCATGAATGGCAAACGCCACCTCGCTGCGAACACGGAATACCGCCGAAAACAGGTTTGTTCTCGGGCGCAGATACGCGATATCACGAAGGAATTCCACGCTGTGTCCCTTCTTCTGAAGAGGATAATCGGGTGTGGAAGCCCCCTCAAGCGCGATACTTGAGGCATTGATCTCAAACGGCTGCTTGTTTTCAGGAGTCAGAATTACCTTTCCCACCACAACAATTGCCGCGCCGACATTCAGCTTGCAGATTTCTGCATAATTTTCCAACACCTGACGTTCAAAAACAATCTGTGTACCGCCGTGGCAACTTCCGTCATTGAGATTGATAAATCCGCAGTCCTTACCGGTACGCACACTGCGAACCCAACCGCCAAGTGTAACCTCACGACCACCGAAAGCGGCATTGTCCGCCACAATATCTCTGATAAGATCTCTTTTCATATTGCTCCTGTAACCGCGAATATTGGCATTCGTTCTGCCGCGCGGATATTATTTATGTTTTACGTTTTTAACGGTTCCGCAGAATTCAGTTCCGACTCTTGCCGAGATATGCTTCCCGAACCTTGGTATCGGCAAGAAGTTCCGCGCCCGTACCGGACATCGTAATGGTTCCCGTTTCCAGAACATACGCGCGGTCAGCAACCTGAAGTGCCATATTGGCGTTCTGTTCAATCAGTAAAACCGTAATGCCCGCCTCATTGATCGTCTTGATAATCTTGAAAATATCCTTGACCACCAACGGAGCCAACCCCAAAGACGGCTCATCCATCATAATGAATTTCGGCTTGCTCATAATGGCGCGGCCGACCGCCAGCATTTGCTGTTCACCGCCCGAAAGTGTTCCGGCAAGCTGCCACTCACGTTCCAAAAGGCGCGGAAACAGTTGATAAACATAGGCAAAATCCTCGTCAAGACTGTCACGACGCAGATAAGCACCAATCTTCAGATTTTCCTTGACCGTAAGATTCGGAAACACACGCCGTCCTTCGGGAACCAGCGTAATACCGCTCTTAACAATATAGTCCGGGGTTTTTCCGACAATTTCATTTCCCTCAAACAAAATGGAGGCATTCTGCGGGCGAACAAGTCCCGCAATCGACTTCAGGGTCGTACTTTTTCCGGCACCGTTCGCACCGATCAGCGTGACAATCGTCCCGCGCTCAACCGAAAAGGAAATTCCCTTGACAGCCTCAATCCCACCGTATGACACGGCAAGATTTTTAATTTCCAAAATAGCCTCACTCATTTTCGCTCACCCCCAGATATGCGTCGATGACCTTCTGATTGAATTGAATCTCGGCAGGAATACCGTCAGCAATCTGTTTGCCGAAGTCGATTACATAGATGCGGTCGGAAATATCCATAACCAGATTCATGTGGTGTTCAATGAGGAAAATCGTAAGTCCGAACTGCGAACGAATCGTATGAATGAAGGTAGTCAGTTCCTCGGTTTCCTGCGGATTCATACCGGCAGCCGGCTCATCCAGCAACAACAATTTCGGTTCGGTAGCAAGGGCACGTGCAATTTCAAGATGTCTCTGTTTTCCATAAGGCAACGAAGTAGCAAGTTCGTCGCGGTGCTCATACAATCCGACTTTTTTCAGAAGCTCTTCTGCTTTGGTGCGGAATTCGGCACGTTCCTTTCCGTCAAGCCCGAAGGTTGCCGTAAAGAAATTGCTCCGACGGCGAAGGTGCATGGCAGTGAGCACGTTTTCCATAACCGTCATGGAGTGAAAAAGACGAATGTTCTGGAAAGTACGTGCAATGCCGAGTTTGGTAATTTTATCGGGAGTTTTTGTGACCGTTTCGGTGTATTTTCCCCGGTTTTCCCCGGCATAGAGCTTCCGCATTTTGCCTTTGGGATAGTTTTCGAGCATCGTTTTGTCGCAGAAAGAAATGCGTCCGTTGGTTGCCTCGTATACACCGGTAATCACATTGAAAACCGTAGTTTTTCCCGCACCGTTCGGACCGATCAGCGAAACGACCTCGCCCTCCTCGACGTGCATCGAAAGATTGTTAACGGCAACAACGCCGCCGAACTGCATCGTGATATCTTCAAGACGGAGTACGTTTTTCATTTTGTTCCCTCCGTGTTCTTTTTATTCTTTCCGAACAGTCCCGCAATCTTTTTGACAAGATTCCGACAGGCATCAAAAATTCCCGTCACGCTGAATTCATGCGTACCCATAATTCCCTTGCGGAAGAACAGTACAAAAATCATGATAATGACCGAAAATACCACAAGTCGGAAGCCGTTCCGGAAAAGCGGAAGCGAAAGTCCGAGAAAGGTACCGGAGTCCAGTCCGCGGAGCCACCATTCGGAGCTTGCCACAAACAGCAAGCTGGCAAGAACCGATCCGGTGATGGAACCGATACCGCCGATCACAACGATCAGCAAAATCTCATAGGTCATGGCAGAGGTAAAGGGGGCAGCAGAAACCGATCCCTGATAAACGGCAAACAATGCGCCACCGATTCCCGCAAAGAACGAACTGACGACAAAACTGATCATTTTGTGCTTGGCAAGTCCGATTCCCATTGCTTCCGCCGCGATCTCATCGTCGCGGATTGCTTTGAAGGCGCGCCCGTAGGTCGAGCGAATCACAAGAACGATTACAAGAATACAAAACGCGGCAAAGAGGAAAAACGGAGTTACCAACGAAAATTTTTCAAAAATCGTCCCTTTGAGAACCGTGCGGAATGTGTTAAGACGGCTCAACGGGAAAGAGCCGTTTGTCACAGCCCCGAGTTTGTCCCACTGTATCAGCGTCCGCACAATTTCGGCAAATCCGAGTGTCGCAATGGCAAGATAATCACTTTTAAGTTTCAGAACCGGGAGTCCGATCAGAAAAGCAAAGAATGCGGCAACAAGCCCGCCCAAAAGAATGGCAACAATAAGCGGCAACTCCAAACCAATCACAGGCTCAGCGGAGAAGCTGTAGACCATGGCACGTGTTTCGACAGGAATAATAAAGATAGCACAGGAATATGCGCCAAGCAACATAAATCCCGCCTGACCGAGTGAAAAAAGACCGGTAAAACCGTTAAGAAGGTTCATGGAAACCGCAACGACCGAATAAACGCAAACTTTTTCCAACACCTTGACAATCATGTCATAGGAAGTCGAGGTAGCATCAATAATCAGAATCACCACAAACAGCAAAACGAATGCCGCCAGATTGAGGATCGTTTTTTTGTTGAATTTTTTCTTTTCCATAGTATGTCCTCCTCAAACCTTGTCAATCTTCTTCTCGCCGAAGATACCCGTCGGTCTGACACAAAGTATCACGATGAGAATGAGGAAGGTAAGAGCATCCGAGAAAATCGTGTAGCCGGTCGCTTTGACCAGATTCTCGCAAATACCGATAATAAATCCGCCGACCACAGCTCCCGGAATCGAACCGATTCCGCCGACCACAGCGGCAACAAATGCACGCAAACCGGGAAGCGAACCGGAAGTAGGTGTAACCGAAGGGTAGCTGGAAAAATACAGAATCGAGCCGACAGCAGCAAGCAAAGAGCCGATTACGAAAGTGGTACTGATAACATTGTTGATTTTGATACCCATAAGCTGAGAAGTCTCAAAATCCTTGGACACGGCACGCATCGCCATACCGATTTTGGTATAACGGATCAGGCATACCAGTCCGATCAGAAGGAGAACCGTGAGAATGGGCGTGATAATCGTAACGCGCTTGGTTGTAGCACCGAACAGAACAATCGTTTCCGCAAAGAAAGCAATATTCGGATAGATTTTCGGCAAACCGCCTGTAATGTACAGAGCCAAATTCTGCAAGAGATACGATACACCGATTGCCGAAATCATCGATGACATACGGGGAGCCGAACGCAACGGTTTGTAAGCAACACGTTCAATGAGAAACCCGACAAGTGTCGTCAGAATCAGCACGAGTGGAAGTGAAATGAAAAGCGGGAGCGTTGCCGAGGCGTAGACCATAATCAGACCCGCAACCATAAAAACGTCACCGTGTGCAAAGTTAATCAGTCGCAGAATGCCGTAAACCATGGTATACCCGATTGCGATCAATGCATATTGACCGCCTGCGGTAATGCCGGCGAGAATGTATTCCATGTTGTTATCTGTCCTTTCTGTTATTCGGATTCAGGCTGTCTTGAAAGCCGCCGTACCCGGGGGCTTTCAAGACAGTCCGAAATAGGAACGCACAATGGCTCAGCACCCATGCGGGGGTGCTGAGCCGATAGGTTACCGCCAAAGAACCGGATCAGTCAATCCCCTGTTCCTTCTCAAACTTCCATTGACCGGTTGCGGTATCCACTTTCTTGATATATGCCACGGAACGATCGGCATCGCCGTTAACCTGCTCGAATTTAATCATACCCGTAACACCGGCATATTCAACGCCCCAAAGAGCGTCCTTGATCTTTGCGGGATCAATCGAATCCGCCTTTTTGATTGCCTCAAGAGCGGTGAAGTAGGCATCATAACCCATTGCGGAGACAGCGGAAATAATATCGTTGCCGCCGTTGTCGGTAAGTTTCTGCTCGTTGCCCTTTGCATTCAGCCAAGCCTTAAAGCCATTGTCGAAATCCTTGTTTGCGCCTTCCTGATAGAAGGTGGTAATCCGAACGTCCAGATCGGTACCCTTGGCAGCCTCAAGAATAACGTTGCTGTCCCACGTATCGCCTGCCATCAACGGAACCTTTACGCCCTGCGTTGCGGCTTCCTTGATAATCAGCTGTGCATAGCTGATGGAAGTGGGAGCGAAAATAACGCCCGCATTTTCCTTGGTTGCATTGGCAATATACGCCTTGAAGTCTGCGGTATCCTTGGGGAAACCTTCATCGACGACTTTGCCGCCGAGCTTCTCAAAAGTATCCTTAAAGCTCTTGGCAAGACCAAGGTCGTATGCGTTGCCGAGCTCGGCAAGCGTATAGGCAACTCTTGCACCGCCGTCCCAAGCGTTTTTGGCAAGAACGGCACCCTGGAAGTCATCCAGGAAGCAGATGCGGAAATAGTGCTTGTTGCCGGCAGTTACCTGCGTATTGGTGCAGGTGATACCGATAGCAGGAATACCTGCCTCCTCAAATGTGGGAGAAGCGGCGATGGAAACCGAAGAACCGTAAGAGCCGAGAACGGCGACTACGCCCTTGCTGACCAATTCGGCAGCGGCGGTAACGCCCTTGGCATCATCGGACTGGTTGTCAACCACGACAAGTTCGACCTTATAGGTCTCTCCGCCGACAGTAACTTCATTGCAAACCGAGTTTGCGTAATAAACGCCGAGAGTTTCCTGCTTACCGCCTGCACCGTTGGTGCCGGAAGCCGGTTCAAAAACGCCGATCTTAATCACCTTGTCTTCGGTTTTGTTGCCGCAGGCAACAAGAGAGAGACAGAAAAGAGCGGCAAGAACAAGTGCCAGAACTTTTTTCATAATGTTATCCTCCGTAATGTAATAATGATTGGCTTCTTTATCGAAAAACATAATAGAAGTGATAACAAGTATATCACTTCCTCAAATATTTGTAAATGACTTTTGTGAAATTTTTCGCAATCAACTTGCATTTTCAGCATTTTGCACAACCTTTCCGCATTTTTCTCCGCACCGATTTTGCTTTTTTGGTCGATTTCAGGACTCTCTCAAACCATATAAAAAGGGCGGGAAAGCCGACATAAAGTCCGCTTTCCCGCCATATACTCAATCAGTACCTCTCAAAAACGGTTCTCCTGAATTTTCCGGATGCAATTCTTGCAAATTTTTTTCTCATTGAAAATCACCACATCCGAAGCATCGCCGCAAAAAATACATGACGGCTGATACTTTCTGAGAATAATTCTGTCGCCCTCCGTAAAGATTTCCACAGAATCTCTCTCTTTAATCTCCATGATTTTCCGGATCTCAATCGGAAGAACGATTCTTCCGAGATCGTCCATTTTTCTTACCACGCCCGTTGATTTCATCGTGTAAAGCCTGCCTCTCCTATTTTTCGTTTTTTCGCCTTTTTTCCGGCAGATGTATTATAGCACTTCCATATATTTCCTGTCAAGCCCCTTTTTCGATTTTTTCCGATAATTTTTCGCGACACGATTCGACACATATTTTGCGACGAAACCGTGCTGCCGCACTGCTTCGGGAGGGATTTTATGCTCGGACGCATTTTTGCGATTTTGGTTTTGTCCGCGTTTTTGTGTGCGCTTTTCACCGACAATCTTGCACCGCTCGGTGTGGCGGTGCTGGACGGTGCCTCGTCAGCCGTCCGGGTCGTCATTTCGCTGGCGGGTATGATGGGACTTTGGTGCGGCGTGATGCGCGTGCTGACCGACATGGGAATCATTGCCGCCTTTGCGCGTCTGTTGCGTCCCTTTCTGCGGCTTTTCTTCCCCGATTCGTATGACCCGGAACGCGGAGGCGGAGAAATTGCTGCCAATCTGGCGGCAAATCTTCTGGGAATCGGAAATGCGGCAACGCCGATGGCACTGACGGCACTTCGGAAAATGCAGGAAAACAATCCCGACAAAAGCCGACCGACGCGCGACATGGTGACACTCGCCGTTGTCAACACCGCCCCGATTTCGCTTCTGCCGACTACAATCCTTGCTCTTCGTCGCGCGGCAGGGGCATCAGATCCCTTTGCCGTGGTATTGCCGATCTGGGTCGCGTCAACGGTGTGCCATATACTGGCTCTTGTGTTCTCGCGTGCGGCGGGAACGGTCGCACACATAAGAAAAAGTGTTGCCAAAAAAGAACGCCGTACCGCCGCCAAACAGAGGGACGCGGCATGAATGAAATTTTGCAAACCCTTGCCGCCCTCTCAATTCCGACGATTCTTGTGATCGTCGGTCTTTGTATGCTCGGTCGTCCGGAAGCGTTCGACAGCTTCCGGCGCGGCGCAAAGGAAGGATTGGAAACCGCCGTCGGGCTTTTGCCGGTGCTCATCGCCCTTCTTGTGGGGGTGGAGATGCTCCGCGCCTCGGGAGCCGTCGCGTTTGTCTGTTTGCTCATAGAACCCGTGACAAGCCGACTCGGGGTTCCGTCCGAGCTCCTTCCTCTTGTCCTGACACGCCCCTTTTCGGGCAGTGCCGCCACCGCAACCTACGCCGCATTGCTGGAAAGCGAGGGAGCCGACAGTTTTCCGTCATTCTGCGCATCGGTAATCATGGGGTCCTCCGATACGGTGGTCTACATCATCAGCGTGTATTTTTCTTCTCTGAATTTCAAAAAAAGCCGTCACGCTTACCCCTGTGCCTTTGCCGTTATGCTGTTTTCGATCTTTTTTTCCTGCCTTGTGTGCCGATGGTTCGCCAAATAAGTGAATCGTCGACAATACACAGGGAATAGCTTTCGTTCAACAAACGGAACATTTCGCATCCTCCATTTCAAAAAATCGTACAAATCCACGCAATGACAGCACAGACGGGAATATAAATTACGAAGTGAAGGATATGCGTTTTCTTGTTATACTCGAACATATGTGGTCCCACAATTCCTTTCAGTTCCGGATAAAAATGAGGAAAAAGTTTGAGTGACAGAGAAGAAACCAATCAAAAAACAATATATCGTAAATTTCCATACCATAAAGCATCACAAGAAAACGCACAAAGAATCGGAGAAAACCAAAATCATTTTTTATACCATCCCCCGCACCAATGACAACGGCTCCTTATGAATAATAAAACGGCGATTCCTTCTATCCCCCAGCCAATGATATGCGCGCCGCGAAATCTCTCCTTTTTATCGGGAATCGCGGACAGATTCTCTTGCGGTGCGGAAGAAAAAAACCTCTTGTCCTGAATAAAACCCACCGCGCCATATAAAACGAGAAAATATGCCACCATGATGATAAGCGTCGCAAGTGCGGTGATTGCCATTCTGATCCTGACCTCCTGTAAATTTTGATTCTATAATATCACAAAAATATGAACATTTCTGCCATTCGCGTAAGAGACGCCCGAACCAAAATGTTGGGGCGTTTTCGGTGTCCGACATCATACGGGTTAGCAACCGCCGCGCGATATTCCGATTTCTTTGTTTTTTCGTATGAAAATCGCCTCTTTGTGTCAATACTGGAAACATATAAGACAGAAGGATGGAAAATCGGATGCTGAAAGGATACCAGAGAAAACTGATTATGATGCCGACCCGCGACAGTTCGCTGTTTGAGACCGCATATTTCGTTCTCAAGGGCGATGCCGAGTCCCGAAATCCCGGACAAGGAGAGATGCTGTGTGAAGCCATGCGGATTCTGGAGGAAAATCATCTCACACGCAAAAGGACAACGTTCACCACACGCCATATCATTCTCTCATTTCTCGGCGGATTTCTCTGCGGTACACTTCTGCTCCTTGTTATCGCACTGATAAAACTCCTGTAAGAGAAAAAAGAACGGGGTCTTGACAAAATCCGGATTCCGGTGTATAATGACTTGATTTTATGCGTGAAAGACGGCTCTTTGCCGCCTCAAGATAAATTCATACAGCCTGAAATGATGCAGACTTGCCGTAACGTAAACCGGGGAGCGGTACCGGTGTGCGCGGACAATGCTTCACCAATCCCTTTCGTTATCCGACGGAACCGAAAGGGTTTTCATGTTGCGCTTTTTTCCGTCGGAGAAAACAAGGAGAAATATGAACAGAAAAGAAGAAATGAATACCGATACCCGAAAGTCTGCGGAACCGGACACACGGAAACCCCGCCGGACTCCTCAGTACCGGAACAAAAAACAACCCCGTAAGGAAACGGCGTCGTCCCCCGTGCCGGAGCAACACCCGATATCCGCCGCCAAAAGCACGGAACCGAAAACCACAGGCAAAAAAAATGTGTCGCGCCGTAATCCTCTGCAAAAACTGCTGAGTTCCGAACCGAAACCACAAAACGGCGGCAACGGTCAAAAACGTAAAAATCCTCCCAAAACACAAAAAGGACAAACCAAGGCACTTGCCGACCAGCTTTCCCCGGTTCCTTCCTCAATGTTGACCAAACCTCCCGTGCGCCGCGCCAAAAACAACACACGCCTGCCGCTCGGGAAACTGAAGGTCATCTCTTTAGGCGGTCTGAATGAGATCGGCAAAAACATGACGGTGATCGAATACGAAAACGACATGATCGTTGTCGACTGCGGACTCGGCTTTCCCGATGAGGATATGCCCGGCATCGATCTGGTCATCCCCGATGTTACCTACCTCGAACAGAACCGCGAAAAATTGCGCGGAATCTTCATCACACACGGACATGAGGATCATATCGGTGCCGTTCCATACGTTCTCCGCGAATTGGATGTTCCGATCTACGGCACACGCCTGACGCTCGGCATCATCAAAAACAAGCTCGCCGAACATCGCCTGCCGCATGAGCCGAAACTCTGTTGCGTCAAAGCGGGAGACACCGTACGCGCCGGTGCCCTTTCGGTGGAATTTATTCACGTCAATCACTCCATTGCCGATGCCTGCTGTCTGGCAATTCACACCCCGCTCGGCACCGTGGTTCATACCGGAGACTTCAAACTGGATGTCACACCCATTGACGGCGAAATCATGAACATCACACGCCTCGGTGAGATTGGTCGCGAAGGCGTGCTGTTGCTCCTGTGTGAGTCGACCAACGCCGAACGACCGGGCTATACCCCCTCCGAAAAAAACGTGGGAAAGTCATTGGAATATATTTTCAATACCAATACCGATAAGCGGATCGTCATTGCGACATTCTCGTCCAATGTTCACCGCGTTCAGCAAATCATCAATGCCAGTGCCGCCCACGGCAGAAAGGTCGCCGTTACGGGACGCAGTATGCTGAATATCCTCGGAGCCGCCATTGAACTCGGATATATGAATGTCCCGGACGGCTTGTTGATCGATCTTGCCGAAATCCGCCGATATAAGCCGGAACAACTTACACTCATCACCACCGGAAGCCAAGGGGAACCGATGTCGGCACTCTACCGTATGGCATTCGGCGACCATCCGCAGGTAACGCTTTGTGATACCGATCTTGTTGTTCTCTCGGCAAGTGCCATCCCCGGCAACGAAAAGACCGTCGGACGTATCATCAATGAGCTTTCCAAGAGTGGTGTCAAGGTGCTTCACGATGCTGCCGTGGAAGTCCATGTTTCCGGACACGCCTGCCAGGAGGAACTGAAACTCATGCAGGCTCTCACCCGCCCGAAATACTTTATGCCCATCCACGGAGAATATCGCCACCTCGCCGCCAACCGCGAACTGGCACTGGATATGGGAACGCCGCCCGATCATATCTTTATTTCCGACATCGGCAAGGTGTTTGAAATCGACAGTAAAGGGGCACGATTCAACGGAACCGTTCCTGCCGGAAACGTCCTCGTGGATGGCTACGGCATAGGCGATGTCGGCAATATCGTTCTGCGCGACCGCAAACATCTGTCTCAGGACGGACTCATTGTCATGGTCGCCAGTATTGACGCCGAAGCACATTTGCTCCTGTCGGGACCCGATATTGTTTCACGCGGTTTTGTGTATGTCCGGGAATCCGAGTCACTGATGGACGAAGCAAGACAACTTGCCGTGTCCGTCATTCAGGAGGAGTTGTCTCTCGGGGATAAATTCGACCGCGTGCATCTGAAAACCCGGCTTAAGGACGACCTCTCCCGCTTCCTGTATACCAAAACGAAGCGAAAACCGATGATTCTGCCGATCATCATGGATCTGTAAAAACAACCGTCCGTCGAATATGCAAAAGTTTGACGTTTGTTCATGAAAATTTCAATTTTTCATCACTTAAGGATATTATAATAAGAAAGTCCGTCCCCGGTGATTCCGGGGAAAGACTTTCGTGAAATTTTAAAAAAAGGTGGACACGAACCATGGGAAAAGGAAACAGAAACAGAAACGACAGATATGAGGACGTATACAGTATGTCCGGTACCTCCGGTGCTGCTGTGAAACCCGCACGGAAGTCCGGCGGCGCGAAAAAAGACCGTACCTCTACGCTTCTGATTACCGTAATCGCCATTCTGTTATTGGCGGCATTCGCCATTTTCATTTTTGCCGACTCCGGCATCATGGAAAGAAATACTACTTACGTCAGTTCCGACAACTATAAGGTAACGGGAACCATGCTTCCCTACTACGAAAGCCTTGCATACTCCAATAACTTCCAGCAGTGGTATTATTACTACTATTTCTATCAGTATTCCGGCAATGCCACTTCCGCGTATAACGCCGCATCACAGATGATGGCAAACTATACACTTGCCTCCTTCTTCGACTCGGCTGTCGCAACTGCCAAAGATATTGTGGCACTGTGCGAGGCGGCTCATACTGCGGGCGTAACATTGGATGATGAGGACAAAAAATCAATCGATGACACGCTTGCCGAAATCACCGATACCTCTTCCATGGGTTCCGGTGTCAAAAAATCGGACATCCGCAAAGCGATTGAGCTTCAGACTCTTGCTTCCAAGTACGCACAGATCATTACCGATGACATCGAAAGCAAGATCACAGATGACGATATCAAAAAATATGTGGAAGAGCATAAATCCTCTTATTACAGTGCAGACTATCTGAAATATAACCTCCTTCTCAATGCTTCGGACTATACCGATGATAAGGTCGGCTATGCCGCCGCCGAAAAGCTCGCCGACGAATATTTCAAGAAGCTCTCCGATGCCAAGAACGAAGAAGAATTCAAAAAGTTGATTATCGAGTACGAGATCAATAAGAGCTTTGATGCTATGATCGAGAAAAACAAGGGCGACCTTGCGACACCGGACGAAGCAACCGCCAATGCAGCAAAAGCCGCAATCATTGAGGACGTTTTCAAGGTCTGTGTGGACGGCGAAAAGGCAGCCGAATCTTTCACCGATAACGAAACTTACAAAACCATGTTCAAGTCCATTGCACAGGGCTTTGTAAACACGTGTGGGGAATCTCTCGGTAAGATTACCGAAAATGCCAAGTATTCGGAATCCGAATCCGAAGAAGATGAGATTTCCAAATGGCTGTCCTCCTCCGAGACCAAGAAGGGCGATACCCATACCAAGGAAGACTCCACAGACAAACAGTATTCCAAGACTGTCTATCTGATGACCGAGACGATGCACCTTGATACCTCTGCCACCAAGGACTTTGCTCATATTTTGATTAAGGCGGCAAAGGATACAGCAAAGGAAGAAGAAATCGCCGCCGCCAAGGAGAAGGCAGAAAAGGTTCTTGCCGAGTATAAGGCGGGCGAACAGACGCTGGACGCCTTCAAAAAACTTGCCGAGACTTATAACGAAGACGGTAACTGCCTGTATGAGAACACAACCGAAGGTCGAATGGTCACCGTGATGAATGACTGGATCTTTGATGCTGACCGTAAAGTCGGCGACGTGGAGATTCTTCAGAGTGAGTACGGCTTCCATGTCACCTATTTTGTCGGCGAAGGTAAGGCACCTTACTATACAGAAGCTACAGAGGCTTACTCGTCGGAAAAATATGACGAACAGCTCAAGGAACTCACCGAAAAGTATGTGACAACAAACGATAAGGCAATCTCCAAACACACCAAAGATACAACGACATCTGCCAATTAAACCCGTTTTTCCGAAAATGGCATGGGGGTATCCCCCCGTGCCATTTTCTGTCACACCCTGTCGCCCAAACATCCTGCCACAGGACAACACAAAGCATATACTATTATAAAAACACACAAAGGAAGAAGCTATGGTAATTGATCCGAAGCAAACGACTCTGGCATACCGTTGTCCGCATTGCGGAAGCGGTGTCATCAGCGCAGTGGGAATGTTTTCTCTGTCCGCCGACATGGTCAAGCTGAAATGTCCGTGCGGGAAAAGCGAGCTGACCGCGGTCTACACCAACGATAAAAAAGTGCGTCTGAGCGTTCCCTGTATTCTCTGCCCCAAGCCTCATAACTTTGTTGTCAGTCAGAATTTGTTCTACGGGCGCGATCTGTTCACGCTTGCCTGCCCCTATTCCGATCTCAATATCTGTTTCATGGGAGAGATGAACCATGTCAAGGCAGCACTCGCACAGACCGAACTGGAGCTGCTTGACCTGATGGAAAAGAGCGGCATCACAAGCTATGAGGCACTTCACCAAAATGAAGAAGAACTGTTGCCCGATCCGCAGATCCGGGAGATCGTCATGTTTGTCATCAACGATCTCAAGGAAGAAAAAAAGATCTTCTGCAAATGCCCCGAGAACACCGAAGGCACTTATAATTGCCGCATTATGGATGACGGCATCCTCGTTTTCTGTGAAAAGTGCGGAGCGTCCCATATTGTCCCGGTTGATTCCCTTCTCGGCGCACAGGCATTTTTGGATTGTGATTCCCTGCACCTTGAATAAAAAACAAGAAAAAACAGCTTTCTCAAACGCCCAAACGCGTATTTGAGAAAGCTGTTTTCATCCCCCGCCGAGCCGTGTAGACCGGATGATAGAAACCCTGCCGAGCAAGGCGGTGTCCTGTCCGTGGCTTTACTGCTCCCAGCGTCCGTGCCGCCGCCGAGACAAGTCAATCGACAACGGACGGGAGGTCTGCAAACCACCCCGGAACCAATCCGGACTCCTTTAATTCATTTGTAGGTCCATTCTCCGACCTATCACGCACTAAGCAGGTTGGAATTACTTCTTCTTTTCGTTTTTGCCGCTTCCGTCTTCTTCCTCGGCATCGTAATCAATCTCCTCGGAGAAAAGATCGTCAAAGTAGTCAGCAGCATCGTCAAACTCCTCATCGTCGTCAATGGAAATCAGCATTTCTTCGCCATCTTCCATGACCGATTTGAGAATGGTATATTCGCAAACGCCATCCTCTCCGTCGTCATCCTGATCGGCGGGAACAAATGCATAGTAGTTGACACCTTTGAGTTCAGCTTTTCCAATCAACTCAAATTTCAACTCATGACCTTCCTCGTCCGTCAGAGTATAGTATTCGTCACCCAACATATTTTCATCCATCGTGATTTCCTCATTCCGTTATTCGTCCGATCGTACGCGAACGATTTCTTTCTGTCTCTATTGTACAATATTTCCATCCAAAAGTCAATGGGTTTCCGCATTTTCATTTTGCATCACGCTTCAAAATCCAAAATGTCTGCCAAAATCGTGTTGCTGACACTTATCCCCCTGTCCGTAAAGGCATACCCCGATGCCGTTTTCCGTACAAATCCGTTTTTTTCATAAACGGCAAGTGCATCGCGGTAGCGGTTGGCATCCATTCCGAATCTTTCGGCAAGTGCGTCAAAATCACACCCGCACTCCAAACGCATCTCCAGCATCACTGCCTCGCAAAGACAATCGTGCCGCGACACCTTCTCCCGTGTTCCCGAACGATTCCCCGCAAGATACCGCGCCATGTCATCCGTGTCCGAGAATCGCTCCTCCCCAAGGCAGGAACAGGCGGAAAGTCCCATGCCGAGATAGTCCAACCGTTTCCAGTAGCGCAGGTTGTGGCGGGATTCCCGCCCCGGACGGGAAAAATTACTGATCTCATACCTTCCGTAGCCGTGCGCGGCAAGGAAAGCCACCGCATCCGTATACATTTCGCGCTCGGTATCTTCATCCGGCAAAGGCAGTTCACCGCGCACCGCTGCAAACGGCGTTCCTTCCTCAATCTGCAAGCCGTAAACCGAAAGATGTTCGGGAGCAAGCGCACACATATCGGCAAGTGTCCTTGCAAAGGTTCCGCGCGTCTGTGCGGGAATTCCGAACATGAGATCCGCACTGATATTGTCAAACCCTGCCCGACGCGCGGCAGCAAAAGTAGTGCGGAAATCCTCCGCCGAGTGAATACGTCCGAGAAACCGCAATTCACGGTCGTCAAGACTCTGGGCACCAATGCTGAGACGGTTGAACCCGGTGCTGCGAAGAATCGTAAGCCCTTCTTCATCCGCCGTGGCAGGATTACATTCGGTGGTAATCTCGGCGTCCTCCGACAGCGAAAAATGCCGCGTCACGGTCTCAAAAAGTGCCGCCAACCGTTCAGCCGGCAAGAACGTCGGCGTTCCCCCTCCGAAGTACACCGTATTCACAGTATATGCCCCAAACCTCTCTCCGTATTCCACAATTTCGCTTTCCAACGCACGACAGTATGCCTCGACCGTTTCGGCATCCCGATGCGGAAAAGAGCAAAAGTCGCAATAACGGCATTTGCTCTTGCAAAACGGAATATGAAGATACAATCCGAGTGTTTTTTCCATAGCTTTTTATTCCGACACTGCGGCATCGGCAATCAGTTTGTCCACAATATCGCGCGCGGCGAAAGGGTTAACCGTTGCCCTCTGACTTTCCACCATCTCTTCACAACGGTGCGGATTTCCCAATAAAAACAACGCCTTTGTCACCAGCGCATCGGTATCCTCCCCGTAATCCGACATTCCGTGTGAACGGAAGAAGCGAATGTTGTCTTCCTCCCATCCCGGAATCGGCTTCGTGTGGAGCAACGGGATGCCGCGCACCGCCGCCTCGGTGGAGGAAAGTCCGCCGGGTTTGGTGAACAGCAGGTCGCTTGCCGAAAGATAGAGACTGACCTTTTGGGTGTAGTCCAGAACCGTCAGACGGTCGTCCCCCGCATGGATGGTGCGTAAGCGGGTCTTCATTTTTTCGTTGTTTCCCCCCATAACCAAAACGTATGTATGGTCGGGGATGGCTTTAAGCAGACGATCGGTCAACTCCTCGGTATTCCCATAGCCCATGCTGCCCGTCATAACCAACAGAATCCTGCCTTCGACAGGAAGTCCCAGTTCCGCCCGCGCATCGGCTTTCGACACCGGCACATGGAAGCGTTCGGCAACCGGAATTCCCGACGCAATAATTTTCTCACCGGGAACGCCCGCCTCTTCAAACTCGGAAATCAGATCCTCATGCGGAATAAAATAGGTATCCAGTGTCGTCTCCTTCAGAAACGGCGGGTAGGAATAATCGGTAGCAATAAAATAGGTGCGGACCGAAAGAGACGGGTCAATATGCCTTTTGATGCGTGTCATCGCCTCGGAAGGGAAGACGTGCGGCAAAACGATTGTGTCGTAGCCATTGTCGACGATATAGCGATAGAGCTTGGTGGCATACGAGATGTTGGAGAAATAGCAAGCCGAATGTTTTTTGGACATTTCGTCCATCAGCTTCGCCGCACGGACCCCTACGCCGTAAGCCTTGGGAATATGGATTGCGGCTTTGGCATGGATGTTGCTGACGGCGTCCGAAACAAAGCGGGAATCAAACGCAAGTGCATCCCGCATTTCGCTCTCAATGCCGCGGGCGGTCAACTCCTCAATCAGAGCCTTGCTCGCCGTATTATGTCCTTGTCCCGTATTGCAGGACAGAATCAGAACCTTCATCGGGTGCTTCCTTTCCCGTTATTTCACGTAATCGAATTCAAAACCGTAAATGGAAACGGTATTGCCGTCACGGCATCCCGCCTCCTCCAGTCTGGCAAAAACGCCGTTACGCTGAAGCGTGCGCTGAAAATAATTGAGAGACTCGTAATCCTCAAAATTCGTGCGTCCGACCAGATTGTAAATCCAGTCTCCCTCCACATAGTAAGTACCGCGTTCAAAACGAATTGTAATGTCATCGGCAGTTTCGGGAATCGACTCTTCCTGCGCCACTTCACTCTCAAAGACCGTAACGGGAGGCAAAAGCCTGAGTCTCTCGCTCACCGCATGAATCAGTTCGGGCAATCCCTTGCCGGTGGCGGCAGAGACGAAGTACAATTCAAAACCGTTTTCATCGGCAAACGCCTCAAACGCCCTTACCGCTTCGCTTTCGGGATCCATCAGATCGCTCTTGTTGGCGACAAGAATCTGCGGAAGTGCGGCAAGCACCTCCGAATAACGCGCCAGTTCGCGATTGATGGTTTTCACATCCTCAATGGGGTCTCTGCCCTCAACCGCCGCAATGTCCACAACGTGGAGGAGCAGACGGCAACGCTCCACATGACGCAAAAAATCGTGTCCGAGACCCGCGCCCTCGGCAGCTCCCTCAATAAGACCGGGAATATCGGCGGCAACAAAACCGCTTTCATCCCCCGTAGAGACCACACCGAGATTCGGCTGAAGCGTGGTAAAATGGTAGTTGGCGATCTTGGGCTTGGCGGCACTGATGCGGGAAAGGATGGAAGACTTACCGACACTCGGATAGCCGATCAGACCGACATCGGCAATCATTTTCAATTCCAGCGTCAGTTCCTTTTCTTCCCCCTTGGTACCGCTCTTGGCGAACATCGGCAACTGTCGCGTGGGGGTGGCAAAGTGACGATTTCCGAAGCCGCCGCGACCGCCGCGACAGCAGACAAAGTCTGCACCGTCATTTTCAGACATATCGTGAATCAACCTGCCCGATTCCGCCTCGCGGATCAACGTTCCCGGCGGAACCAAAATCACAAGATCGGGAGCCGTGGCACCGTGGAATTTGTCGCCGGAACCGTCCTTGCCGTTCTGTGCAACAAATTTCCGCTTGTAGCGGAAGGCAAGAAGCGTATTGGCACCTTTATCGACACGGAATACAATACTGCCGCCGTGACCGCCGTCGCCGCCATCGGGACCGCCGCTGGCAACATATTTTTCGCGGTGGAACGCAACGGCACCGTTGCCGCCGTTCCCCGCCTTGACGAAAATCCGGATTTTATCAATAAACATGGGTTTCCTCCTTTCGGGAGATCAGTCAGCCGTATCGTCACCCTTCATACGAAGAATGAGCTTGATGGGCGTACCGGCAAAACCGAAGGTTTCGCGCAAGCAGTTTTCCAGATACCGCTGATAAGAGAAATGGAACAGCTCAATGCTGTTGCAGAATATCACGAACGTGGGCGGTGCAACCGAGATTTCGGTCATATAATAGATTTTAAGACGTCTGCCCTTGTCGGTGGGAGGTTGGACACGTGATGTCGCATCGGCAAGGACATCATTCAGCATACCGGTCGAAATACGGAGAGTAGACTGTCCGTAAACATACTTGATACGTTCAAACAGCCCGTCGACACGCTGTCCGGTCTTTGCCGAGACATATACGATCGGTGCATACGGCATATAAGCAAGTGCCGTGCGGATCTTCTGGTTGAATTCGTTCACGGTATTGTTGTCTTTTTCGACCGTGTCCCACTTGTTGACCACAATAATACTGGGCTTTCCCGCTTCATGGGCGATACCGGCAATCTTTTCGTCCTGCTCGGTAATGCCCGTCCCGGCATCAATCATAATCAGACAAACGTCGGCGCGCTCAACCGCCATGTTGGCGCGGAGAACGCTGTATTTTTCGATCTTGTCGTTGATCTTTGACTGACGGCGGATTCCTGCCGTGTCGATAAACGTGAATTTTCCGCTTGCGTTTTCAAATTTGGTGTCGATGGCATCGCGTGTTGTTCCCGCCATATCCGAAACGATCAGGCGGTCGTCTCCGAGAATCCGGTTAATAATCGAGGATTTTCCCGCATTCGGTTTACCGATTACGGCGACCTTGATGCTGTCGTCGTCCTCGTCTTCTCCCGCGTCGGGGGGGAGCTTGGCAAGCACCGCATCCAGAAGATCTCCCGTACCGCTTCCATGAACAGAAGAGACGGCAATCGGTTCCTCGGGCATTCCCAACTCATAGAATTCATAAAATTCAAAAGGAAGCTGTCCGACGCTGTCGCACTTGTTGATACAGGGAATCACAGGCTTTCCGCTCTTCTTGAGCATCACGGCAATCTCCCTGTCATCGGCAGTAAGTCCCGTTCGGACATCGCACAAAAAGACAATGACATCAGCGGTTTCAATGGCAAGCTGTGCCTGCACCCGCATTTTTTTGAGGATCATATCGTCGGTTTTGGGTTCAATTCCGCCCGTGTCGATGAGGACGAGACGTCGCCCCGCCCATTCACATTCGCCGTAAATGCGGTCACGTGTAACGCCCGGCGTATCCTCAACAATGGAGCGGCGTTCCCCGATCAGTTTATTGAACATGGTGCTTTTTCCGACATTCGGACGCCCCACAATAGCAATAATAGGTTTTGACATAGTTATACCGTCCTTTCGGTTTCCGGTTCCGGGGAACCGAGGAGAGCAGCCACAAGGTCATCCCCCTCCGCCTTCACAAAACGGAGCGGAACCCCAAGCCGCTTTGACAGTTCCTGCGGGGTCATGCCGCAGAGGAACAAATCGCCCTCCGCACGCAAGGTGGAAGAAGACAGGAGCAACTCTTCGCCGAGTTCCTTCCCCGCCAATTGGTCAGCGAGGTCAACCCCGGTAAGAAGTCCCGCCACCGTGACCGTTTCCCCGAAAAAGTGATTGATAATCTCATAGACATGAATGGTAAGCCCCGGCACCTTTTGTTCAAGTTCCCGTGCCAGTTCCGAGAGCTGTGCGTAAGCCGCGACACCCGTCGCAACCGAGACCGTGCGGGATTTCTTCGGCTTTTCGTCGTCCTCAAGACATTCGACATCCGCCAAAAACGTCTCTCCGAGAGAACGAAGCATACCGACACCGTTTTCCAACTGTGAATAATCCTCGTAATACGCATCCGGCGGAATGGGAAGTCCGCCCTTGACAAACAATTCATCTGCCGGAAAGACCAATCTCGTTCCGTATTTTTCGAGACATGACTCACCGAACGCATTTACCTGTGCGATCACGGCACGGCAGTCCTCCGGCGTGAAAGACTCCAGTTCGTATAACCCCTCCCGGTATTTCGTCAGTCCTGCCGGGACAACCGAAATGCCCGTCAGTGCGGGAACATAACGTGTCAGATCGGAAAGTGTGCGATCAAGTTCGGCACCGTCGTTGACATTTTTGCAAAGCACAATCTGTGCCGAGATGCGGATGCCGGATTCAGCAAAGCGGTCAAGATAGGAGAGAACCTCTCCCGCCCGCTTGTTTTTCATCATTTTCACACGCAGTTCCGGATTGGTGGTATGAACCGAGACGTTGATCGGAGAAATGTGCATTTTAATAATGCGGTCAATGTCTTTGTCGTACAGATTCGTCAGCGTGATGTAGTTGCCATGGAGAAAGGAAAGACGGGAATCATCGTCCTTGAAATAAAGACTCTTGCGAAGTCCCTTTGGCAACTGGTCAATGAAACAGAAAATGCACTTGTTGCGGCAGGAATGTTTCTGATCCATCAGAGGCGTTTCAAAATCGAGACCGATATCGTCGTATTCTTGTTTGCGAATGGTAACCTCGTAGGTTTCTTCTCCGCGACGACATTCCAACATCACAAGCGTATCGGCAAGGTAGAACCGATAGTCCAGAACATCTGTAATTTCGTGTCCGCCGATCGAAAGAAGGAAGTCCCCCGCCCGAATTCCCGCCTTTTCCGCACGGGAATGAGGCTCTACAAGGGTTATTTTGACCATAAATACCTTCCTTTCTCTCAAACCGGAAAACCAAAGCATAAGGAACCCCACAAAGGATTGCCCCGTAAGCCCGGGAAGAATTACAAGACAATTCTTTCTGTGGCTATTATACCATGAAGCAAAAATGCTTGCTCGCAAGGGCATTTTTGCGAAGCCGTCAATGCCACAGCCGTGTCTCCCGACACGGGGAGGGCGCAAGCCCGGGAAGAATTGCAACGCAATTCTTTCTGTGGCTATTATACCAT
>CAKSSY010000013.1 GCA_934489945.1 uncultured Eubacteriales bacterium | reverse complement strand
CATCAAGCCCGTCAGATTTTTCGGCAAAGACACGAAATTCGCAACGATAATCATTCTGCTCATCAAGCCCGTCAGATTTTTTGGCAAAAACACAAATTTCGCAATGGCAATCGATTCTGTCATCACGTCTGTCGGATTTTTCCGGCAAAAAACACGAATTCCGGCAAGCCGCGGGGCTTACCGGAATTCATAGGTGGGTTTTTTAGAATTGCTTAATCCAATTCTTATTTTGAGTCAAGCACCTCATGAAAGATGCTTGACTATGAAGTGAACAAATTTATGCCTGGGGAATAACCTCGGCAGTAAATGCGCCATCGGTATAGACACCCTTCACGATAACTTTCGTACCATCGGGAAGAATCATCGTAGTAGAAACGGTATCACCATTGCTAAGGTCGCCAGATTCATCTACGTCAACGACAGCAACACCAAAGCCTTTTGCTTCTTGGTTTGCACCACATACAGAGCATGTAAGAGTCACAGTTGCAACATATTTGGTTTCATCAGAAACATCAACCGTCCAAACTGCTGTATAAGCAAAGTCATGTGTAATTGCAACGGTTTCGTGACATACTGTGCACTCATACTCAGTTGCATTGCCGCAAGTTACGCCAGCAGGAGCAGTGTGTACACGATTGGTATTAGCAGCACCGCACTCAGCGCAAGTCTTATCGCAAGCATGCTCAAATGTATGAGCCTTTGTACCAGCTACAACAGCACCACACTCGGGGCAAGTGGTTTCAGGATCACAACTATTAGCAGCAAGAGCTGTATGATCGCAAACAAAGTAAATTACGATACCATCAGCCTTGAAATCAGCTGTGTCATAACCAAGAGCAGCAAAATCTACATCGTTGAACAAAGGAGTCATCCAACTGTAGTCAGCCTTACCATATACAATGGACTTATTGTACTTAGTGGAACTTGCCTCTTCATATCTCAAGATATCGTTGTTAACAACGAGTCTAAGAGCGTCCATAGAGGTAGCAAGCTTATAAGCGTCAGTTTCGGGATTTGCATAAGCAACACCGTCAGCAACAAGGATTGCTTTGGTAACAGCCTTAATGTAGTTAAAGCCGTATCCGCCGTTTTCAGGATCCCAGTTCTTCTTAGCAGCCTCAACCTTGCTGGTTGTACCAAGGTTATCCACAATGAACTTAGCTTCAAGGTTCATAGCAACGATCGGCATCACATAGCTCGGGATAAGTTTGTTCTTGGTCACATAATCAATGCCCTGAGCCTTGATTTTATTGGGAACAACCTCTCTCAAACCGTTAGCAAATGCATTCGTATAATCAAGACCGGTAGGAGCCCAAAGCTGACCCTTGATATAATCGCCAAGCGATGTACCATCAACGCCAATTGCGGCGCCGATCTTTGCCTTATCATTGGTATAGTAGTAATTAGAATATGTGGATTCTACAAACTTCGTGCCATTGTAAGCAACATACTTAACAGTCCACAGATACATATCCTTCTTATACTGCTTGCCGCTTGCGTCTCTACCATCAGCAGTCATAGGAGACTCGCTGATTGTTACACTTGTAACACCCTGAGTGTTGAAATTGTTGTGAGAGCCAGCATAAGTTGCCTTTACAACGCCATTGTTCTGGTTGTTATCATAACCAAATGCCTGGTTGCTGAAAGCATTCACCTTATCCATCATCTGATAGATGGACTCGACAAGTGTTTCTTCCTTGAGGATAGCATCAGCTTTCTTCTTCAGAGTAACAATCTCACCGGAGTTTGTATCACGAACGGACTCAGCAACGATATTCTCATAATTGACAAGAATATCATTCAGTTTGTATTCTTTGATGCCGGCAGCAGTGGTATTGATAAGAGTTGCTGTCTGCATCTGCTTGTTACCAACATTCAACCACTTGGTGAAGAGAGAGTAAACGTCCTTAGCCTTAGCAGCGTTTGCTGTCGTAATAGCAACACCGTTTTCGCCAACAAGAGCACCGTATGCATCATTCAGAGCAGCGGCAGCAGCGTCAGCATTCTTGATGATCTTCTCAACAGCAGCAACCTTTGCCTCATAGTCAGCAACGTTAATCATACCGGAAAGATCATAAACTGCAGTGGTCTTATATACATAGATGAACTCTGCAATGGTCTTAGGAGTATTGCTGTTTGCAGCAAGAGTAGCCTTGATATCGTCAGTGGTATTGGCAAGAAGCTTATTGACACCGTCAAACTTCACATAGCCACCGATACCAACCATGATATCCTTGATGGAAAGTGCCTGAGAAGCGTTGAAGTTTGCGATCTTCTTGTTGATTGCATCTGCAGCATCCTGAGCCTTCGGGAAGGTTACACGGATAAAGTCTGCCAACTTAGCATCGCCAAGGTCATAGAGTCTGAAGTAGTAAGCATTCTCGTTGCTGTCGTCCTTAAGGTCAGCCAAGAAGCCCAAGCCGTACTCAGCATAGGTCTTGGTTGTCTTGTCGTACACGCAAAGCTGTGCCTTTACTACCATAGCATTGAAGTTTGCTGTAAGAGCAGCATTATATTTCTCAATGCTGAAGATGGTTCTGTTGGAAAGCGGATCCTCATCAGCTTTGAGTTCGTTCTCATAAGCCTTTACAAGAGCATCTTTCCAAGCGTTGATGTCGGATGCATTCTTCTTATATGCGTTTGCAATTTCAACGGCATCTGTACCGAGCTTCTTGGAGTTCAGAGCCTTAATTGCGCTGAAGATTCCGTTAGTAGCAACAAGTTTTGTATATTCAGCCTCGAAAGCTGCAACCAAAGCCTTGTTTGCCTTATACTTAGCATAGTAGTTGTCACCTTTGCCAGCTTGCTTTGCTACAGTGTCGATAATGTACTCGACAGCAGCATCAGTGAGCTCATATTCCTTAGCCCATGCGGAAATCTTAGCGTCAATAGCAGCGTAGATCTCGCTGGTGAGAGCAAGCTTACCATCCTTGTTTGTGTAAGTGAACACCACCTGGATGTTGTCAGCAAGAAGGGAGTCATAGTCGCCAAAAATACCAACTTCGCGATCAGAAAGCTTGGAGCTGATAGTCTCAGCACCGAACATGGTCTTAGCGGTGTCAGCATTCAAAGCGGAAGCCTGAGCCTTCACAAGCTTATCATAGTTGGTGACAAGCTTAACGTTCTCGGGGCTAAGCTTATTGGCTCTTCTTTCCCATTTCTTATACTCGGTAAGGATTTCAGTCACTCTGTTAAAGCTGTATGTAGCGTCAATCTCGTCAATTTTCTTGACAAGTTCAGCAGCAGCAGCTTTCACCGCAGGAAGTTCACTGTTCTGAGCAGTATTAAGATCGTTGATGGCATCAACAAGGTTGATGGTCTCATCCTCGCCGATCGGATACTCAACAAGTGCCTTTACTGTTGCATCATCGTCATAGAACTTGATTGCACCAGCAAGTGCATCAACAGCCTCTGCAACTTTATCTGCAGAAGCGTCGGTGATGTTGCCTTTGAGAGCCAAAACGTAATCGTACAGCTTCTCATTGACAGCCTTGTGCTCAGCGAGCTTCTTCTGCATGTCTGCAAAAGCAGCATTCACAGCATCTACGGTTGTGCAAGCGGAGATAGTAGCCTGAACATCGCCGAAGATCTGTCTGATGGCAGCAATATCTTCAGCTGTGTAGTTAGACTTAGCATCCTCGAACTTACCCTTAAGGTCGTCGATCTTTGCACCGGTCTGGCTGATTGCCTTCTTGACAGCATCGTCATTGCCGGTAGCTGCATCAGCCTGCTTCTTCACATCTTCAAGCTGTTTCTTGAGCTCCTCAAGAATCTTCTGGATCTCCTTGTTGTTCTCTTCTACATCTTTCTTGATGGAGTCGAGATCGGTTGAAGGAGTCTGATTGTTAAGAGCTTTCTGAATATCAGCAAGCGT
This sequence comes from uncultured Eubacteriales bacterium, assembly GCA_934489945.1. Lineage (GTDB taxonomy): Bacteria > Bacillota > Clostridia > Oscillospirales > CAG-272 > RGIG8775. The sequence goes on along the minus strand of CAKSSY010000013.1, from coordinate 29,077 downwards.
GCTTGTGATACCAGCAAGTGCCTCAGACTGATCCTTAATCTTGCCGTCAAGGTCATTGACCTTTTCGTCAAGATTTGCAACAGTGGACTTGCTTGCGCATCCTGCAAACGCTGTCACCACCATGAGGACAGCCAGCACGAGCGCGGTAATCTTGATTTTTCTCATGTTTTCCCTCCATGAATTGAATTTGTGGTACCATTGTACACCATTATTTTGAATTTCGCACTACTTTTTAACGAACGGGTGGTATTTCGTATCAACGGGATAGTTCTCCGCTTCTTTCCGCACACATGGTGTAAATATGCGTTCAGCGGGAGCTCAAATCCCCTTCGTGGCTGTCCCACAACGCGAAATCCCCTCGCGAGTGCCAAACTCCGAAGTCCCGCAAAAGTCCATCCACGCCTTCTTCGCCTCGGCGTAACGGTTTTTTGCGATTGTGACATGATCGCCGGTCTCCATAATGAACCGATATTTCTCCATCCGTCTGACTTTGAGCAGGTTCACTATAAAGCTTCTGTGTGAACGGTAAAATTGCGGCTTCGGAAGTTTTTCATACGCATCGTTCAGTGCACCGATACAGGTTACTCCGCCCCTTCGGCAATGCACTTCCAGTTCCGTACGAAACACTTCTATATATATGATGTCATCGGTCACAAATCCGTTACGCTTTCCATCCCCGCCATATAATATTATAGAAGGTTTCTGTTCGTAACGTCTCACAACAAATGCAAACGCATCCCGCAGCTCGTTCCGTGCAGCCGGTTTCCTTATAAAACTCAGCGGAAACGCGCCATAGGCTTCCATCGCCCCGGCGGAATCTCCGGAGAGAAAGAGAATCTCCGCATTGCATCCGCGCTGTCTCAGCAATCGGGCAAACGCTATGCCATCCGCATCTCCCACTCTCGTTTCCACAACAAGCAGGCGATACCCATTGACATCCGCTTCCAACATTCTGCCGAGTGCCGCGAGAGATGCAAAGCATTCGACCTCCGCTGTCACCGACATTTCCTGAGCGAACGTTCGGAATTGTTTCATCATTTGTTCCGAGTGTTGTTCCGTGTCATCACATATCGCAATTCTTAGCATGATACCTCTCACATCGACATATCATCTGTCATGTATCATTATATCACATCTTTATGATGATTGCAACAGGATTTTTCATTTTTATACTCTATTTTTCAGGTTTTTTTGGGACAATTTTGCTCTAAAAAAGGAAAAGGACGGATATTTCCCCGTCCTTTTCCTGTGGGCATTCAATTTGTGGTAGTTTTGGCATCCTCATATGCCGCGGACGAAAGTGTCGCCACCACCTCGTCCCCCAAATAACTCAGCGGGTCCACCTGCAATCCCGCCACCGTCATTTCAAAATGCAGATGCGGCTCGTCGGCAATCTCGGTCATTGCCGTTTCTCCGACGTAAGCGATCAATTGTCCGCTTTTTACGGCACTTCCCGCCTTAATTCCCTCTGCCAGCGTCGTATCAAGATTCTTATAAATACTGACTGCATCTCCGCTGTGCTTGATGGCAACGCATTGTCCCATCAGCGGGTCTTCCCAAACCTCTGCCACCGTGCCGTCCGCCGTCGCATAAACGGGTGCCTTATCCGCCGTTTCGATATCAACACCAAGGTGGACGCGATAATCGTTCATCGTGCTAGAGAAAACCTGATGCTCGGCATCATGGGATTTCACAAGTTTTCCCGAGGTGGGTGCCACAAAAGACGGAATTTTACCCGACACATCGGACGTGGGTTGTGTCTGCTCGGTTGACGGTTCCCGTTTGGTGGATTCGGTAGGTTCCGAGGTGGATTCTTCCGACATTCTTTTGGAACGGTTCGCAACCGTAGCCACCGCCGCAATGACAGCAAGTGCCACAAGCAGCGTAATTGCCGTGATCCACACAGCACGATTTTCCCTGAAGTTCTGAGCAAATCTACTATTTTTGAAGTTGTTGTTCGGCATTTTTTGACTCCTTTGATTTTTCGTTTTCGGTTGCTATTAGTGTTGCCTCGCAGAAAAGTTTTATTCAAAAATGCCAAAAAAACTTTACTTTTCCGCACAAACCAATTATAATAAAGACAGAATGACGGGCGGTACGCCTGATTGGGAGGAATATATGACAATATTGAATCAAAAGGAAGGACGCATACTCGGCGTCGACTTCGGAGACGTCCGGACAGGACTGGCAATCTCGGACGAAACCCGTTTTCTGGCATCGGGGATTGGTTTTATCAAGGTAGGAGGAATTCTCCGGACCGCGGACAAGGTCGCCGAGATTGTCATGGAAAATCATGCGGTTGGTGTGATTGTCGGACATCCCTTGAACATGAACGGAACGGTCGGTCCGAGAGCCGAAAGAGCCGAGCAGTTTGCCTCTCTTCTGCGGGAGCGTCTGCCCGAGGTCGAAATCCTTTTGTTCGACGAAAGAATGACAACCATGGCGGCTTCTCGTTATCTGAACGAGACAAACACCCGCGGCAGCAAGCGCAAAAACAACATTGACACCCTATCCGCACAAATCATTCTGCAAAACTATCTTGATATGGAAAAAAATGCGAAAAATCACAATTCGCCCTAAGAATTCAAGCCATCACCGCAAGGTTTTTTCCCATACTCTCCCGGCGACACACCGTATTGTTTTTCAAAACTTCTTATGAAATGCGACAAATTTGTATACCCACATTCATAACACGCTTTTGTAACCGAGCGATTCCCCTTTCCAAGCAGCGATGCGGCTGTCGAAAGCCTTTTTTCGATGACATACCTTTGAAAAGGGATCCCAACGGTTTTGGAAAACAAGCCCGAAAGGTAGGGTGCCGAAACATGCAACGTTTCCGCCGCCTCCCCGAGAGTTACCTCTCCACGGAAATTCCGGTTGATATATTGCATGGTTTTCGACACGAACATCGTTTTCCCCGTTACAGTATCGGGAAAGATCTGTCCGTGAAAAGAAATTTCGGAAATTGCCATGCGAATTACAGCAAGCAGGTAATCCTTCCGGTTCCGATATTCCACGCCCGAGTAAAACAACTGTTTTATCATCTCCCCGTGACAATCGGCATCCATGACTGCGGTTGAATACGACCGCTCCGGTTTAGCGGAATCACATTGCATCTTGAGTACGCGGGAAGTCTTTCCCGACAACACCGTACTGTGAAAATCCCCCGGTGCAATCAGGACCGCAGTCGGCTTTGTAATCGGCAATTCCCTTCCATTTATTCTGATATATCCTTCAAAAGGCTCATATAACAACATTTCATAATACAAATGTGTGTGCATATGATACGAGCACACGTCCATTCCGGATGCCGCCACGCCTCCGGATTCCATGTCGGAATCTTTCAGAATTTCAAACGAATCGTCCAACATAATAATTCCTCAACATCCACATTAAAAAAGTGCAAGAAATCCCCTGAAAAACATGGTATCATTATACCATGAAGCAAAAATGCTTGCTCGCAAGGGCATTTTTGCGAAGCCGTCAATGCCACAGCCGTGTCTCCCGACACGGGGAGGGCGCAAGCCCGAGAAGAATTGCCTGCAATTCTTCTCTGTGGCTATTATACCATGAAGCAAAAATGCTTGCTCGCAAGGGCATTTTTGCGAAGCCGTCAATGCCACAGCCGTGTCTCCCGACACGGGGAGGGCGTAAGCCTGTGAAGAATTGCGTTGCAATTCTTCCTGTGGCAATTATACCATACAAAATAAAAATAATCAAGCACGGAGGTCGAAATGGCACTTTTGAAAGGTGGGGCCCCCTTTATAGCGGGTGCAAATTACTGGTCGTCCGAGGACGCTATCCGGATGTGGGAAAACTGGGATGCCAACATCGTTGACAGAGACTTCAAACTCCTGTCGGATCACGGTATTCAATATTTGCGGGTGTTTCTTGTATGGCCCGTTTTTCAGCCGCTAAAGGCAATATGGGCAAACGCACAATGCTATGAATATCGAATGATGCCCGGAGAATCTCCACTCCCCGATACCGAAGCAGGTCAGGCAGGCGTCAGCGAAGAGGCTTGCGGGCATTTTGAGGAATTTTGCCGACTGGCAGACAAATATCATATAAAATTGATTGTAGGTCTGCTCACAGGACATATGAGCTTTCGTTTTTACGCGCCGGATGCGTTTGAGGGACGGAATTTTCTCGGCGACCCTACCCTTATAAAATGGGAAATCCGATTTGTAAAATATTTTGTAAAGCGGTTTCAAAACGCAAATGCCATCCTGGCATGGGATTTGGGCAACGAGTGTAATGGTTACGGAGGAATCTCCCCCGACCAGTCCTATGTCTGGACACACGCCATCACCTCGGCAATCCGCGCCGGGGATCCTACGCGCCCTGTCATCTCCGGCTTTGACAATGCGCCCAAGGAAGGCAATGGTGCGTTCAATATAAAGGAAACCGGAGAACTGACCGACATTTTAACTACACATCCGTATCATATTTTTTCAGGTCCCATACAATATGACCCTATAACCACAATTCGCCCCTGTATTCATCCGGTCGTCGTCAATACCGTATACAGTTGTCTGGGAAACAAGCCCTGCTTCGTTGAAGAAATCGGCTCTATCGGATATGTCAACTGTAGCCAAAAAACAGAGGCGCGTTTTTTAAGGACAAGTCTCTTCTCGGCTTGGGCGCATAACTGCAACGGATATTTTTGGTGGTGTGCGTTCGACCAGGGACAACTGGACTATGCCCCCTACGACTGGAACAATCTCGGTTCGGATTACGGTCTGTTCCGGGCAGACGGAAGCGCAAAACCCGTTGCGGAAGAAATGAAAAACTTCCATTGCTTTCTGAAAGAATTTCCGTATGCCGATCTTCCCGAACACCTGACCGAGGGGGTATGTATCCTCTCCCGGGAACAGACCGACAGTAAGCTCGTGGCAAATGCCGCTTTTATCCTGGCAAAGCAAGCGGGATTTGATATTACCTTCGCTTACGCCGAGGACAAACTGCCGGATGCGGATTTGTACCTTCTGCCAAGCGTCACCTCCACCAAACCGATTTTTCTTCATCGTCTGCGCGAATTGTTGGAAAGAGTCCGCGCCGGTGCAACACTGTATATCAGTACCGACCAAATGTTTCGTCGACTTCCCGAACTGACCGGGTTGACCATTGCCGAACGCGAAAAAACCGACGTGGAGCGCGTGATGCTCGGAAACGATCATTTTGAGATGCGAGACACATGGAAATATGAGATAGAATCGATTGCGGACACTTGTACAGTCTTGGCTCGCACCGCAAACGGAACGCCGTTTTATGTCTTCAATTCGTATGGAAAAGGCAGAATTTATTATATGGCATATAAACCGGAGCTCATGCTCGGAAAAACGATAGCCCCCTTTGCCTCAGATAAATCTCCTTACTATAAATTTTATGAATCCCTTCCGTTCCAAAGCAAACGGGTTGTCAAAAGCACGAACCCTTTGATTTTGACAACGGAACACATTGCGGATGACGAGACGCATATCGTGATTGCCATAAACTACGGTCATCAGACCGGCACTATGCACCTTGAGATTGCCGATGGATGGGAGATCGGGAAAATCTATTACGGAAATCCGATCATTCCCGCGAATGATGTGTGCATCGCAGAAATCAAAAAACAAAAAGCCTGAGGCGACCGCCACTTTTACGCCGGGACGCAAATATACGGAAATATTTACAAAAAACTCTTGACAAAGCATGACCGATATGATATACTGTTTAGGCTTGTTAAGAGAAACGGGGTGTGGCACAGCTTGGTAGTGCGCTTGGTTCGGGACCAAGAGGTCGCAAGTTCGAATCTTGTCACTCCGACCATACAGAATCCTACAGCGTTTGCTGTAGGATTTTTGTATTTGGAGGGTGGAACGTCGTCTTTGCCGAAAAAAATTATAGGAGTTTCTTTCATTATCTTTCAAATCCTGTCCCTTTTTTGAAAAATCGCTTGACTTTTCGGGATTTTGTGGTATACTGAAAGCAGAAGCAGGTGTATTTACTGTATCTTTACGCTTAATTGCGGTGCAGTCATTGAAGAATACATCTGTGTTGGAAGTTGTCGCGGTTTTATCCGTAACCGCCGAAAGTACATCGGTGGGGCAACTTCCTTTTTCTATTGCAAATGAAGAAAATTCATATTCTTCTCGTTTTTGACTTCTTGTCCTCCATTTCCCTGATCCATGACTCCCCGAAGGATTCAAAATCAGATTCAGCAACGCTTTTCAACAAATGTCCCGTCGACGAATGCCTTGCTTTGTATTCCCTATGCCAAAGCACAAATGGGTTGTTACACCAAAATCAAGTGTAACAACCCATTTGTGCTTTATATTCTCTAATATTTTACAAATCCAAAACTCGGATGCAGAATGTCAAATATCAACACAAACAAAATAAACATCATAATGCCCGCCAGACACCAAAACAGTCTTGATAGCCAGACATCTTTTTTCTTCATCTCATTTTTGTATAAGTTAATAATATCCTCATACATTTTTTTCGTGCGCAGCAACATTCTCCAAAGACTGAGAATCCTGCACAAGACATTCACTCCCCTTAAACGCCGAAGATTTATCATCGGAAGCGGACAAACTTTCTGCGTTTTCGGCAAGTGTGCCCTTTTTGTCACTGCCCGGATTCATCAATTCCGAATCGTTCGCCGGACGATCTTCCTCCATTTTTCCACTCTCTTCACTTAAAAGATCGGCAGCGAAGCCTCCCATCGCCCGCGCCATAGATATAACAGTGGAAACTGTGGGATTGGGTGTCTTGCCGGAAAAAATTCTTGCAACGGTGCTTTCGGGGATGTTGCTTTTTTCGGCAATCTGCTGATTTGTCATGTGTGATTTCTTCTTCAATTGTCTTAACTTTTCTACCATTCAATATCCACCTTCTTGAAATTCGTGTTCGTAAGCGTGGTTTTATTCTTGACGCTTAAGATTCCGGTTTCAGAACCCGACTTGATAAAAATGATTGTAAAAAAGCAAATTCGGTTGAGAAAAAGTCAAAGATGATAGGTTTTGCAATGGCGTATTTCGTGCATATTCGGTTTCTCAAGAGCAAACTTGAGTACCTGTTTTGCAAACTTGCGTATTGAATTTTTATTGGTCGCGTGTTATTATAAAATTGCCGGAAGCCCAAGCAGAGGATAAACCCCAAGGCTTGCATCAAAAGAAATTTGAAATAGGAATCATACGTTTTTATTATACACCAAAAAAATCCATTTGTCAATATTATGTCCATTCGGAAATAGGATCCCGGTGCAAAACAAAGCAACCCATACGGGACAACCCATGAATTGCCGTACAATCAACCAGTCGCAAGACTTGACAATACATAAAAACAAAGGACGGAGAAAACAAAATGGTATGTACTTATCGCATGAGAAAAGACACAATTTAATGATGAGGAAAGAAAAGCACACACCGTTTACGGAATAGAAGCGATCGGTTCCGATGGTGAAATACTTTCCGCAATTTCGGATGTGTTTTTTGACCGAAAAAAGGCGGAGCACTTTGTAGACTTGTGCAACGACGAAGATTTATCCTTGATTCATTTACGGGATGTCGTGGAGGACACCTTGGATGAATAGAGAGTTCGCATCCGAACGGAAAACGTTCGGGGTATCTGAAAGAAATTCGGAATATGCCGAGAAGTATACCGGATTCCGGTCGGTATTCTTAAGAGGCTGTTAAAAACCAACGTTTTTAACAGCCTCTTGTGTTTTCAGGAGACTTAACCGTTTTGGGGCGCGGAATCATGGAAAAATTCTTTCAGTTTTCACAAAAATGTTTTTGATGGTTGCTTTTTCTGTCGGATTGTGATAAAATGTATAATGTAAATAAACGTTTACTTGGAATTGAGGTGAAAAGGTGCCGCAACGAAAGGAAGAAAAGCACAACGCAAAAAAGACGGAACTGATGGAGAAATGCTTTGAATGTTATGCCGAAAGCGGACTGACGGGAACGGGCGTAAAAACGCTTGCGAAAGCCTGTGACTGTAACCCGGCGAGCTTTTACCAGTATTTTGACAATCTGGATGATCTGATTCTTCAAGCCACTGCACATTGTATGACAAAGGTGGAAGACGACTTTATGCGGAAAGCCCCGACAGACTCGGCAGAACTGATGCGCTTTATTGATGAAATTCCGTATTGGACGGCAAAGGAACACGGCAAGAAGTATCGGCTGATGTATCAGATTTACACACATCCGAAATATATTGAATATGGTAAGCAGTTTTTTGACGGGGTGAACAAACGTTACACCGAGTACGCCAAAAACCTGGAAGCCGGATTGGGCATCCCGCACGAGGTGCTGACACCGCTGATTTTCATTCTGATTCGAGCCAGCGTCCACTATGCAATGTTTGAGGATGAATATTATTTAAAAAGCCAGCTTGAGATTTTAAAACAGAGCATTGAAATGTTTATGCAAAAATACCAAAACAAATCGGGGGGAAACGAATCATGAAGAAACGCCTTGTTTTTACATTGCTGTCGGTTTTCGTGATCGTGGCGGCGGCAGTTGCACGATTCACGCTGCAAACCAATGCCGCGACCGCCACCTATGACCTGTATATTCAGGGACAACAGGTTACCGGCAACCATCTTTCCGGAGAAGGCTGGACTTTCGACCCTGCCACCTACACACTGACCCTGAACGGTGCAAACCTCGGAACGGGAGGGAAATACATCGATAACGTTATCGGGACTACCAACCAATATGCAATTATCTACGTCGGCAACAAGGTACACCTGACCATCCGCTCGGAGGGCAGCAAGGAAAATGTGATCGGAGATCCGACTTATGCCGACAATCCGACCGAGGGCAGGAATGTCTATTACGGCATTTACAGCCGTAGCAGCAATATCACCATCACCGGTTCTGCACCGCTGATGGTTTACGGAAACGAGAATGCGATCAGTGTAAGCGGCATGTCGGTCGACCATGACGCAAGCGTGTACAGCAGTAACGGCTTCAGAGGCGTGTATGTACACGGTTATACCGGCGGCATATCCACATCGGGACTGACGCTGTACAACAACAGCGTTCTGAAAGTTTGTACCGGTCACGCCGGCATAAACGATCACGGTGCTGCCATACGCGCCGGCAAAGTCAAAGTTTACGGCAATTCCACCCTGTATGCCGAGGCTGAGCGCCACGACGAGACATCAAAAACCGAAATAAGCGCAATCAACTGCACTCAGCAGCTCGAGGTAAGCGGCGGAAAGGTTACCGCGGTCTGCATTTCCGGCGGCAAGGAAGAGGCGGACAGATATTACGCCTGCTACGGTATTTTAACGCCGAAAGTACAGATCAGTAACGGCGGCACTGTAGAGGCTTATGTCAAAAACCTCACGCGCGATAATTACAGAAGCAGTCTGGCAATTGACTATGTTGCGCCGGGAAATCTGAATCTCAGTTTCAAAGGCGCAGGAACCATCCGCGCCGGCATTCAGATGAAAAACCCGGACGGGAGCCCCGATTACGTGCTGAAAACAGCGCAGACCACAGTGGATCCTTCCCTGTACTTCACCACATCCGCTGAAGGCTATCGCCCGGAAGGATTTGAGGACTTCGATGTGTTTGTGGAGCAGAATGCCTACGCAAAAGAAGGCGTTTATCTCCGCGAGCAGAATGGTGTCAAACAGTGGTCATATTGGTCCGATTTCAAGAAAATCGAACACTATCCCACCAGCGGCATCAAAGCAAATGATATCATGAGTAAGGATTCCATGCTGAAGATCCATGTTCTTTCCGGCGAGCATACCGTCGACTCGTATATAGAAGGCGGAAGTGCTCCCGAAATCGTGGTAAAAGACGGAAGCCTGACCCTGAAAGCGTCTGCCGATAAGCTCTCGGCGATTGCTGTGGAAAAAGGAAAGGTCATGCTGAACCTCACAGGCGGCAAGACCTGCGACGCGGCATCGCCCATCACGGTGGTGAGAGGGGCAGAAATTCTTGTCGGCGGCGACGGAATACTGACCGGACTCAACATCGGCGGCAACGGCAAAGTAACCTTTACCGGCGGCACGGTCACAGGCAAGGTCGCCGATTCCGTCAATATGATCGTCGACGGCGGAAATATCAATGTCGAGCATAGCCTCTATAATATGGACAGAGCCGCACAGACCTCCGACGGTAAAATCGTGCACGGATTTGAATATAAAATCTCCTCTGACAAGGAATTTGTTTCCATCAATCTCATCGCGCTGAAGGGGCGCGAATACGGCAGCGTCGGAGTCTACCCGATCAACGGCAAACTCTATGTATGGCGCGAAAGCAATGAAAAGCTCGATTTTATACGCGCATCTGTCGCGGAAGGAAATTCGTATTCGCTTCGGACTTACGATCACCAATATGAGCTCACCGAAAAAGCCACTGTCAAGACACATTGGCGTTCGGTCTATGTCGCCGCTCCGGGACAGTCTGTTTCCTTTCAGCCGTTTGAAAGCGCGTATGAGAACGCAAGCAACTACCGCCTTGTATGGGCGTACAGCGATGACGGTCTGAACTGGACCGTGATCGAAAATCCAAGCCTTGCATGGAACGGCACATATACACACAGCAACATCAAAGCCGAAGAATGTAACCGCATCTTCCGTTGTGAAATCCGCGACCTGGATACGAATGAGTTGCTGGATACATTCACCACCACCCTGTATGTTCTGGGTTACAGCCTTGTGGCGGACGGCAACTTTGCGGAAGGAAAAACCGAAACCATACGCATGATCAAGGACTATCCGAATCCCGAAGGCAAGACCAAAGTCCGCTACAGATGGTCCTACAGTAAGGACGGCGGCGAAACCTTCCACTACTTCCTTAGTGGAGATGGCGATGTATTTGCCGATGCGGACGGTCCCGCCGGCTACTATCGTTCACAACCGCTCCCGTTGGATATCACGGAAGATATGGACGGATGGATCATCCGTTGCGAAGCAATGGCAATGATGCAGGCGCAGAAGAGCGACATTGTCGTGGCTTATATTCCCATAACGGTGACAAACAAGACCGTGAAGATCGACGAACAGCCCGATTCCGCCCCCGTATTGAATCTGTGGTCCCAAAACGCAATTGGCGGATTTGCGGAACCGCTTACATTCAGCGTCACAGCACGCAACGCCACAAAATATCAGTGGCAGGTAGCAAGAAGGACTGCGGAAAATCCCGATGCGCCCTTTGAAAACATCGGCGAAATTTCTCCGAGCTACTCCTTCTCTACGAGATTGCGTGAATATGACCCTGCAACCAAAGATTATGTTTACCGCTGTGTCATAAGCAACGAATACAGCGAAGTGATCACAAATGAGATAAGACCCGTAGTAAAATTCCCTTCCCAATTCGACCATGAATCCAAGACAATTTCGGTCGGAAAAGACAGCGGCAAAGTGACATTCGAGGTGGACATCAAACTCGGCAATCCGCTCGCGGAAACCGAGGTTTACTGGGTGGTCTTCCTTCCCGGAGAGAATTTCTATACCAGACTCTCCGAGAGCGAAACGCTGAAAGCACTTTTCTCCGAGAGCTTTACCATGACGACGGCGTCCGACGGCAACGAATATTGTATCCGTGCAACGCTGACGGTTAAAAACCCCACCATTGATCTGAACGGTACCAGATTTGAATGCTATCTGTGGCACGGCGGTCAACCCGATGGCAACCTCGATATTTCGGGAACACATAAGCTGGTCGTTCTCACCACCTGTCAGGAATTCGGTCACGACTGGGCAGAAGCGACCTGCGCCGCACCCGCAACCTGCAAACGCGAGGGTTGCGGTGCCACCACGGGCGAACCGCTCTCTCATACGGGCGGCAAGGCAACCTGCATTGACCTTGCGATCTGCGAGCTCTGCGGCGAGGAATACGGAAACCTTGACCCGACTACCCACCCCGACGACGCGACGGATGCATGGAATGAGGAGGACTGGGGCGACGATGCGGGTCATCACAGCACATGGAGCTGCTGCGGTAAGCCGAAATATCCTTACGAATATCACAAGTGGAACAATGGCGTATGCACGGTCTGCGGCTGTGTTTGCAACCACTCGCTGAACACGCCCGCAAACTGTCATGATACGGCAAGATGCCACACATGCGGCATCCGCTATGGCGAAATTGATCCGAACAACCACGATCTGTCGCTCGGCACAACGGTATCGAACGACAAAGAAGCCACCTGCACGGAGGAAGGCTACACCGGAGATATTGTTTGTTGGGAGTGTCTGAATGTAATCATCCCGGGGACCGTGATTCCCGCCAACGGACACAGCGACAGTTGGAAGGCAACCTGCAAAGAGTCGGCGTACTGCTCTACCTGTAAAGAATGGTTCGGCGACCCTGATCCCAACAATCACGCAGAACCCTGGTCGGCATATTATACGAATGTAACCGATACCACCCACGAAAAACATTGGAACTGCTGTGATATGGTTACCATAATTCCGCATGACTTTGACGATGCCGGCGTTTGTAAATTCTGCCATTACGGATGTGCACATACCGGCGGCAAAGCAACCTGTATGCGTCAGGCGGAATGTGAGAAGTGCGGCGAACTCTACGGCAACCTTGACCCCGATAATCATGAGGCAAGGTATTATCCGAACGAAGATGGCACGCATACGCAAAGATGCGGATGTAATTTTGAGTTAAGCCTCTCCGAGCCTGAGGCGCACATCTGGGAAAAAGGCGTCTGCGCAATATGCGAAGTCAGCCATCTGGACCATACAGAGTCCGATTACTGGATAACAGAAGAACCCCTTCTGGGAAGAGAAGGAAAACGGTATACAGAGTGTACCGTTTGCCATGCGGAAATTGGATTCGCCCTGATAGACGCCATCGGCTTTGACACGGTGAAACCCGGACACAACTGTTCGTTCGGAAATGACCTTTCTATGCTGTACGCGATTCTGAAATCCACTCTTGACGGATGCGAGGACATTCGTCTTGTGGTAGAAAAGGAACAGTATGACGGCAATACTCCCGGCAGAATCGTGACAAAGACACTTTATCCTGTGGAATGTATCATAAACGGCAAGGAATATTACCGCTTTGATTATAACGGTGTTTCCGCCAAGGAAATGGGAGATACGCTGACCGCAACATTGGTGTTTACGCGCGATGAAACAGAGTACAGCGGAACCGTGGACACCTACAGTCTGAAAGCATACGCCATGGAGCGGCTTGCGGCATCGGATGACGCGACCTTCAAGACACTTCTCGTGGATCTTCTCAATTACGGTGCGGCGGCGCAGACCTACTTCGGATACCGGACCGATGCCCTCGTCAACGGGGAGCTCAATGACGAACAGCAAGCTCTTTCACGGCAGACTTACCATCCGATAACCGTGGCAGAAGGCGGCAATGCCGGAGACTATCCCGCCGAAATCATCGGAAAAAATGTCCTCTTCGGGAACCGGATTGCGTTGCTTGTTGCAACCGACTTCCAAAAGAACAGCGACCTTGACGGTGTATCTCTGCGCATCCGGTACACGGATCTCAAAGGACAAAAGATCGAGAAACTCATAAGAAAAGCGAAATTCCTCTACAACTCGGAACTAAACAGCTATATCGCTTACTTTGACGGACTGAAGGCTTCCGAGCTTCGTGTGGAACTGGAACTTGCGCTTGTCAAGAATGAAACCGAGATCAGTGCAACAATGAAATACAGCTTTGATACTTACGCCAACAACCGTTTGGCAGACTCCGACGACGCAAACTTCAAGGAACTTCTGAAAAAGACGCTGATTTATTCCGACAGCGCAAAAGAGTACTTTTCCAAAACAGCCGATTAAACAGAATGGAGACACTTACCAATGAAGAAAGTATATGGAACCCCCAAAATCAAAATCATCCGTCTCGGAGCTGCCGAGGATATCATCGTCACATCGGACATCGGAGAATGGGATTTTAATTCCATGCCGGGAGACAGGAATATGCCGCTTTTCGATGAGGATTGTCAATAAAAAACAAAGCAAAAGCCCCGGCTGAAATGGTCGGGGCTTTTGTTTTCCAAAAGGGAGAAAACGATAAATTGCACTTGACAATTGTTTGCTTTTGTGGTAAACTATAGCAGTAAAATCAGTATGGATTTTTCTGAGAAAGAAACTCATTTTTCGCCATGCACCGATACGGTGTATGGCGTTTTTGTTTGGAGGTACGGATATGGAACGAACATCATTCATGCAGAAAGAACAGACAAAAACGGAATTCCCGTCAAAGAAAAAGATCGGCATTTCATCGGAAATCACCTATATTCTTGCCATCGTTTTGCTGGCTCTCGCCGTGGCGATTCTGAACGCGGCAGATTTCGGGATTTCCATGATTGTGGCACCCGCCTATCTGCTCAGTCTGAAGGTCGGTGCAATTACTTTCGGACAAGCGGAATATATCATCCAGGCAGGTGTGTTCATCCTGCTTTGCCTTGTTTTAAAAAAATTCAGACCGGTGTATCTGATGTCCTTTGTGACTTGTCTGATCTATGGTGCAGTGCTGGATCTGTGGAGACTGCTCCCCTGCCTGAATCCCTCCGTAACCAAACCGGGCAGTATGGCACTGTGGCTCCGAATTCCCATGTTCGTCTTCGGAGTCCTTATGACATCGTTCTCGGTTGCACTTTTTTTCAAAACCTATCTGTATCCGCAGGTCTACGACTTTTTCGCAAAAGCGGTCTCTCTCCGGTACGGAATCAGACAATCCGTTTTCAAAACCGGTGTTGATCTCACGTTGTTGCTTGTAAGCACGGTCATGACCTTCTGTTTTTTCGGAAGACCGGAAGGCTTACATTGGGGAACTCTTGTCATGGCAGTTCTGAATGGCACAATCATCGGCTTTTTCTCAAAGCAACTGGATCGTATTTTTGAATTCCGCCCGTGTTTTGAGAAATTCGCCACACATTTTGAACTTGACCGAAAATCAGACGGAATCTGACTTTTCCTTGTTTGTAACGCACCGCCGGAAGAGATATCACCCGAAAAATCCTATGATATCACAATAGATAGAATTGATATTAACTCAATAATCGGCAAAAAGTGGTTTCACACATTCAATTCAAACGCGCCCGAGAAATTTCGCTCTCGGGCAAGTTTATTGTTTTGTTTGTTTCTCATGCCGCAGAAGCGTATCTATTACATCGTAGATACGGTCACGACCTTCTTTGCCGAGTTTGTTAATCGACTCTGCTCTTGCCGATGTATCGATACACAGTTGTGTCCGCAGGACATCCGCTAAAAGCAGATCGGCGGAAACCTCCAAGGCATTTGCGATGCGGATGAATGTTTCGAGCTTCGGCACTTTTTCGCCACGCTCAATCATACCGGTGTAGGCAACGCTGAGTCCGATTCTTTCTGCAAAAATCTCTTGACTCCAGCCCTTTTCTTCTCTGCAAGCGCGGATTCTCTTGCCGATACTTGCTCCATTCATGGTCTCACCACCTTTTAGTTATGATGCTTCTCCTTTTAGTATAGTACAGATTCTCTAACAAATACAGCAAATACAAGGATGATTAACATAACTATTAGTTGCAATCAGCAAAGAAAAGTGCTATCATGATGTCATAACGATTTGTTGCGGAGGTGCTACGAATGGTTGTCGCATTTACGGGATACCGCCCTGAAAAGATGCCATTTCAGGAGAGCAAAGGAGATAAACAATATCTCGCCTTTCGGGCTGTTCTTTCACGTGTCATTTCAAGGTTAATAGAGTCAGGTGGTACGCATTTCATTTCGGGGGTTGCCCGTGGCTTTGATACATGGGTTGCAGAGGAGATTCTCAAACTGCGGAAAGAGAACCAGAATATTCAACTTGAGTGTGTAATCCCGTTTCCGGGACAAGCGGATTCTTGGGAGAAAGCAGATCGGAACCGGCGATATAAGATTCTTGCTGCAACAGATGAATCGATCATCACCTCAGAACACTACAACCGGGGATGTTTCTTTACCCGTAATCGATATATGGTCGACAAAGCGGATGTTGTGGTCTGTGCCTTCAACGGAAAAAGCGGAGGCACCGCGTACACGGTCGATTATGCTCTGAAGCAGAATAAAATCGTGATTCAAATCGATCCGGAAACGAATATGGTTTCCATGCTTAGTAAAAGAAAAATTGAGTCCGTTTGATCATACATGGGGATTGGAATATCGGGGACTGCTCGATTTTACATTTACAATAAAAATCCCGCCTAAAGCATCCCTGCTGTAAAGAGAGACATTCTCGGGCGGTGAAATTAAGCGGCGGAACGGCAGATATATTTTGCCGTTCCGCATTTCCGCTTTTTGCATATTCATTTGATTTTTCGGTGTTTTGCAGTAGGATTACAACTTCGGAGTATCACTTTGCCACCGTATTCAGCGACACGGCACCCGCACTGTAATATGTGTCAGGCTCATATGCCATAATTTTCAGTGTTATTTTTGCCCCTTTCTGTGGGACCTTTATGAACTCCACCGTTTTTATATATTCGCCCGGTTTTATCAGCCCCGTTTCTGCAAGAATATGATTTTTTTCATCAAGAATGCGAAGTTTGAGCCAGACCGGATTGTCGCTGTCATTTGTAAAAAAAAGGTCTGCCGAATTGTTTTCTATCATGACTCTTCCGCAAATATGCGCCGAAAAACCCATGCCGTCTTTATATATTTTTGTCCAACTGTTATCGGTAACGGTCGGAATGCCTTTCTGTGCCATCGGTTCAAATTCGGGTGGAACAAATTCTTTTTGCCCGGATTTTTCTCCTGTAAGAGCAAGAGACAGAATCATTCCGATTACTGCCACAAAGCAAACAGCTGAAAATATAAAAACGGTTTTTCTCTTCATTTTTATCTCCTGCGTGAAATTCTCGTTTATGAAAACCGGCCGCACGAATCCGAATGAACAGCTTGCGGGGTGACAAATATTTTTCAGACCGCACAATAGTGCGGTCTGAAAAGGAAGATAATCTTAATCGCCGCTTCCGAGCGTTACGGTTACAGATCCGATTTGTGTATTATCAGCCGTATCCTTAGAAAGTGCACCGGCGAGCGTAAGTGTTGCCGTGTCGCTGGGAGCCGCTGCTACGGCTGTGCCAATCGCACTGTCCAGCGTGATTTCCTCTTTGTCAAAGCTGCCGCTTACTGCATCAAAGCCGGTGGCAGCGGCATAGCTGAACGTTGCTTTTACACCGGCGTTTGAATGGTTTGTTACCGTAATCTTATTTGCGTCACCCACACAACTCCAAACGGCTTCGCGGCTGCCATTATAAGTATGGGAAGTAGGATCCCATGTTCCCAAAGAGGCGTCAGTATAGGTAAATTCCATGCTACCCCAACTGATGTCTACAGAATACACCGGGACTGTCGCACTACCGGCGACATATTTACCCGTAACACTTTGCGAAGTCGAATTTCCACTGGTGATGGACGAGATTGTTGTTGCAGATACAGCAACGGAGGCTGTGCAAAGCATTGCTACTGCGAGAATCATGACGAAAAGTTTTTTCATTGTGAATTCCTTTCTTACTATATATAAAATTTTTTGATTACTGAAGAGATACTGTTACCGAACCTACTTTTGTAAAATTGGCGATGTCGCTTGCAAGCGAACCCGAAAGATTCAACGTTGTGCTTACGCTGTCGGCACCTTCAACATCTCCTTCCACGCCGGCGGAGAGAGTGTCGGAAGCGACGCTGAATTTTCCTTCGATTCCGTCAAATCCGCGTACTGCTTCATATTCAAACGTTACTTTTACGTCTCTGTTGGAATGGTTTGTTACCGTAATCGTGTTTCCACTTTCCGACCAGCCGCCGGTAACATCGTCCTTATATTGATGTGTCGAAGGATCCCATTCTCTTGTTCCGGAGATTGCATAAGTGAACTGCATGGAACCCCATGTGACATCAATACTGTAAACATCCGGAGATTCTACGCCGACATCATATTTTGCCTGAACATCAATACTTTGAACTTCGTTCCTGTCCGTAAGTATGCGGTCTGCCGCAAAAGCGGGAACGGACGCCGTCACAACCAAAAGCACAAGAACGGTTATAAAAATTTTTGTTATAGCTTTCATACATAAATGCTCCTTTCTGTTGTTATTTTTATATTTCACGCCGCATTGGACGATAAAATAAGATCATTTCACCACCGTCACTTCGACGGGGATTTCGGTATTGATCATCGCTTTTTCACCGCTTGTGCGATCATAATAGAAAACAACAAATTTGCCGTTATAACCGCCTTCGGCAAGCCTTTTTTCAATACCGTCAATCAGATCAAGCTCTGAAACTTTATTTCCCGGAGTCAATCTGCCCGATTGCAGAACAACAACGTCGTTTATCACAAGACAAAGTACCATATCCTGATTTGACTTTGTCGGATTGGCAAACAAAAGGCTTGCGGATTTCTTGGATATGCTGATATTGACCTGCTTTGCATAAGTCAGACTTACGGCTCCGCCGCCTTCGGGTTGTTCAAGTTTCTTATCGCCTTCGTCACCGATAGGCTCGGCGTTTTTCTCGGTTTCTTTCGGTGCATAATCCGGAGTAAGGACAGGAGTCTTTCCCCTGAACCATATTGCCCAAATGCTGATTGCCACCGCGATGACCGTGATCAGAAGCAGAAGTAAAAGCAACAGAAGCAGTCGTTTCTCCTTGCCTTTTTGCTCTTTGTTTTCTTTTTCTTTGTTCATTATGATGATTTCCCTCCGATCGTTACGGTTACCGTGCCGAGTGTTTCCCCTGTCATCTCGCTACTTGGTTTTCCGCTCAGCGTCAGCCGTATCTTCTTCTCTTCACCAACGGGAAGCGCAACGGGGGCAGTCAGTTGCTCCGTCTCGATAGAAAAGCTCCCGTTCACCGCGGTATTCGTCTGCGTATACTCAAACTGTACGTTGACCGTGACGTTTCCCGCGTTTTTGATGGTAATCAGGTCGTCGCCGGTATTGGTCGGTATCCAACCGCCATTCTCATATTGGTGCGTTTCGGGGTTCCAGTCGCCGTCGATGTAGGTGAACTCCATCGCGCCCCAGGTGACGTCGACGCTGATAATCTCCAGAACCTTCCAGTGCGCGTAGAGCGTGTGAGAGACGGTTCTGCTCACCGGGGTGGTGCTCTCCACCTTGGTGCCGCCGGTCGCCGTCGTGTACCATCCGAGGAACGTATAGCCTGTGCGGGTCGGTGTCGGCAAGGCACCGTAGGTGCTGTCGTAGGTGACGCTCCGACTTTCCGGATTGGTTCCGCCCGTGTAGTTGATGTTGAAGCTCACGGTGTAGGTGTTGGCTACAAAGCGGGGGTAGAGCGTGGTGTCGTCGGTGAACTCGGTGGTGGATGTGAACTTGGTCCCGCCGGTTTCGTCGGTGTACCATCCGTCAAACGTATACCCTGTGCGGGTTCGGGTAGGAAGGGTGGTGCCGGTGGTGAGCGTTCCGCCGTTGTATTTGGGATAATAGATGGCTGAACTATCGTCGTCCAAGGTGACGCGGAGTCGCCGCAGAACCAGCTCGCCGCTCGTCGCGTCCAGTTCGACTTTTGCGTTTCTGTTTGAACGCGGAATGAAATAATCTGTCGGGGTTGCGTGGCTCATGTAGTCGGACCAGCCGGTCGTGATAGTCACCTGATTGTAGGTTGACAGACTCACGCCCGGATCCGTGCCGAAATTGACGCGGATTGGCTTGCCGCCGTGCGGAGCGTCCAGTTTGGTAGCAATGCGGAGAAAGCCCGGGCTGTTGCCGCGGATTTCGTAGTCGCGGGCATTGGCGTCAGATGTGCTAATATGGAGAGCTCTATAAAGGTTTACTATGCCGTCTTTGTTCACGTACAATGGTACGTTGTCCCCTGTGCCGCCTTTCAACATACCGTTGTAATAGTTCAGCGTGCCGTTCACTATAATCGCGCTACCGGTGGAAGAGACGTCGCCACGTCCCTTGCAGTTGCAGAGCTCGAGGGTACCGTTCACAGTGATGCTACCTGTCAGCACACGCCCATTCAGGCAGAGATAGAGCGTTTTTCCTTGGGCAACGACAAGGGGAGAGCTGAGTGAGAAGTCTTCTGTCAGGGCGATGTAAGCGACACCGCTTTCATCGTAGGAGATCGTGCCCGTGCCGTCCCATCCTTTCCATTCCAGGATACGTTCGTGCCGGCAACCGGCGCAAGTTGTGTTATCCTGGGCATAGCATACCTTGTGGAACCCGTGGTCCAAAAACCACTGGGCGTAGAGCGTATGATTTCCGGCTGTCCTTACTCTATCGGTCTCCTTCAAAGCATTTTCACCGTCCGTTTTGCCGGTCGGACTGTAGGACCAGCCCCAGAATTTGTACCCCGAGCGGGTCGGCGTTGGCAGTTCGCCGTAGGAAATTCCATAGGTCACGGTCTTGGTCTTGGTATCGACCGTACCGCCGTTGG
Source organism: uncultured Eubacteriales bacterium (assembly GCA_934489945.1). Lineage (GTDB taxonomy): Bacteria > Bacillota > Clostridia > Oscillospirales > CAG-272 > RGIG8775. Next base: position 8,718 of record CAKSSY010000013.1, on the reverse strand, counting down.
GGTCAAAGGTCACCGTATACGTGTTCGCCACGCCCCACGCCGAAATGCAGATCGCGCCCTTCACGTAGTCCTTGGGTATCGTGATCTTTCCGGTGCTCTTGTTGTAGGTGTACTTTGAGTTGTCAAGACGCTTTCCGTCCACATCTACGCGCACGGAGTCCGCCCGGCTGTACCCCACGTCCGGCTTCACAGTTGCCGTGAGCTCTGTGAAGCCGGAAACGGACGATGCTACGGTGATTTTGCAGTTCCGTTCATCTTTTGTGACATCGTAGGTGTCCTCGTACTGATTGTAACCGACATTTTTCAGCTCCAGCTGAAATTCCGGTTTCGGTGTGTACAAGCCCACACTTCTGTGTCCGGCAAAGAACACATAGCTCTGCTCATAGGTTTTTTCGGTGCCGGAAGTGTTACTGAGCTTCACGCGCAACTCCACCGTTCCCGAATGGGCATCGCCGCTACTGGAATACACGCGCAGCTTGGTGGTTCCCGTCATATTCGAGCTGGTGTTGGTGTTAAAGGAAGCCGGAGCACTGCCCTCGATCAACTCTGCGAAAAATCCCGCACCCGATCCGCCGGAGTTCCGGTTATATGTAATTTCAAAGGTCAGATAATAGATTCTTGTCGTATATGCCGGAACGGTAATCGGGACGGTAAAGGGTGTGTAGGCAACACGCCCCAGACCGGTGTTCAGCGGCGTGGAATTGGAAAAGATCTGCAACTTTGTTCCGGTGAGCTGTTTGACCGAAAGACGGTTGGCACGCCACTTGCCGTCGGTGTTACAGGTGCTGTTACTGATACTGGCAATTGATTTTCGCTGGTCTGTGGTGAGAGAGGTATAGTCGGCATCCGGAAAAAAATTGTCTTTGGAATAGGTCGCCGATTTGAGGTTGCTTCCGCCTACCACGGTTGTTCTCGCGTCGCTCTGATTGAAGCCGATCTGTGCGGCGACGCTGTTTCCGGTCGTGACCGTTCCGCTTGTAATCGTGCAGGTTGCCACCAACTGATGTTTTTTCGTGGAGCCGTGATGTACGCCGGCGAAGAACCCAAAATAATGTTCGATGGTTTGGGTTGTGGTCGCTGTGTTTTTGTACGCGACCGTCACGGTATAATTTGCTGCCATGCTACTACCGGTGTTTCGGTCGCTTGCCTTTGTATAGCGGCTACTGGAATTTGCCTTCGTTTGGAACGTGAGGGAGGAGGATCTGTCCGAAGAGCCGAAGTCAAACAGCTCTATCGTTTCCTGCGCCGAGCCGGTTCCGTTTTTCTTGCCGCTCAGGCTGAAGGTCAGCGTCACGTACAGCGTCGTTTCGGCGGGAACGTTCAGGGACGTAATGATCGGCACATAGCCAAGCTCATACAGCTTATTGGTTCCCGTTTCCTGAATGGTAATGGTATTTCCGCTCTTCGAGATGCTCATTTGACTCGTAGCAGAGGTTCCAGTGCCGTACTTTATAGAATCGGGGCTTTTCCCGCTCACCGAATAACGATACGACGTTCCCAATTCAACTTTCAGGCTCGGCGGCGTTGCCGCTTTTGCCGTAAACCCAAATCCCGGCGACAGGATGCCGAGGGCAATCAGCAAAGCCAAAAGCAATGGCGCAATCACTTTCGGCAAATATTTTATTTTTCTTTCATCACTCATAATTTGCTCCGTTCCGATATATCGTTCGCTCCGCTTTTCTGTTCCATCGGGAGGGGATTTGTTTCTTAAAATCTTTATCTCTTAAAATATTAACACAATTTGCGCCGGAAATCATCCCCATAAGCGAAATCGTAACCTCTTGTAACCGATCAGAGCGGTTGAAATGTTCATCAAATTATGATATATTTATAATAATTAGGAATGAATGTTTTTTGATAAAAAGGGGGGCGCAAAATGGCTGTTGAACAGAGAAAACTGCTTATCATTGAGGATAACATCGCACAACTCAAAGCATTAAACGCTTATTTCAGCGCAAAAAACGAGGTATATACAGCATCCACAATTGCCCGAGGGATAGAACTTGCGAAAAGCAAAACGCTTGACGGGATCATTCTGGATCTTGTTTTACCGGACGGAAGCGGTATGACGTTGTTTGAGACGGTGGAGAATCTCCCGCCTGTTGTCATACTCTCCGATATCAGCTCGGAGGAATCCATGATCGAAGGATTTTTCCAAGGTGCACTGGATTATGTAGTAAAGCCATGCTCTCCCGAACTGCTGGAAATGAGGCTGGCACTGCGACTTTTGCCTGTGCAAAAAGCCACGATCTCAGTAAACGGACTTACCGTAAACGCCGCAAAACGCACCTGCACCTTTTATGATAAATCGATATCTCTGACTGCATCCGAATTCAACATTTTGTTTTTTCTGATTACTCACGCGGGACAATATTTCCTTCCGAATGAGATATATGAAAACGTATGGAAAATGAAGAGTCTGCACACCACAACAATAAAAAGGCATATATCAACTCTCCGACTGAAACTGGCGGAAGCGTGCGGAGATGTTAAAATGATACATACCGAATTCGGCAAAGGCTACTGCTTTGCGGGAGAGTAAGTAAAAACGATGAAAAACAAATCATTATCCATTGCACTTTTTGCCGCTGTATTGTTGCTCGGCGCATTGCTGTCTGTACTCCTGCCGATGGCGGAAAACAAAAGCATCGATATTGCCCCGTCGCAAAACACTACCTATGACATACAAGTCGGTTATGACATGGAAAACCAGATTGCCATCACCGAAACCTATACCGCCACAACGGTCAAGGTCACCGATCTTTTGAAAGTAAAAAGGCTGACGGCATACAACTATTATCCGAATGAATACTCTGAAATATCGTCGAACGCAATCCGTAATGAGCATAACGGGGAAGCGTTCGCATCCAGAGGAACACTGCGCTATGTAATCACCAATATTGAGGGAATCAGCCCCGCAAACGGAAGATGGGAAGAAGACCTTGCGCCTTATGCCGAGTATATTGGTGATGATGAGAGACTGCATCTTACCCTGTATCTCCCGCCGATGCTCTCTGCCTGCAATGTATTTGTTCATGTACAACACAGAGCGTCAATGGGAACGCTTACAGGCTTTGACTCCGTGCTTTATGCGACAACCGATCAGGCACTCGCCTATGATGAAACGGTCGCTCACGCTGACGGCACCGAGGGCGTTTTTCTGGATATTCCGCTGATTGTATCGAGCAGGATATGGAACGAAAATCCGATTCAGAACGGTTGTGTCATCACAATCCACTATGAAGCGGAGGATGGCAAGCAGGCGGGTTTTATCGGTACGCCGATTATCGGTCCCGATAAAGAGGTACGGACAATTGTGGATTACGGTAACAATTTCAGACTTATCATCGTCCTTTTGGCTTTTATTACCTTCTTTATTTTCGCATTTGTATGTGTTTTGAAGCGTGCGACCGCTTTCGTTCCGCAATTGGTTTTTGCCATTTCCGTTATGATTTGCGTATATGCTTCCATGTCGCTTGCCGACGCAACCGATATGCCGTATATATGGATGGCGATACGCTCAGCGTCGGTCGGCATATTCCTGTTCGGAGCTGCTTTGAGCTTGCCAAACACCTTTGCTAAAATTCCGGTAAAATCCCTCACAGCCGTATTGTTACTGGTATATACAGGACTTGCCTTTTTTGCCCCGATTGCAAATATCACAAATTCGGAAACGATAACGTTTTCCTGTCAAATCATCGGCTCTGTCGTCTGTGTTGTTATTCTCTGGTTTTCCGTTTCGGAAATTTTAAGCGGAAAACGCTTTGACCTGTGCATCAATAATGCGTTATCCGTCGTGCTTGCCCTTTATACGATGTTTTTCTTCCATGAAAGTATGAATATGCTTTTCAACCCTTTGATGTGGTTGTCGCTCATAATGCTTGGCGTGATTCTCGTGATCGGCTTCCGTGAATTCATGCTTTCCGAAAGTCAAAACCGTCAATTGACCTCAAATCTTGCCGCAGAGGTTAAATTGCAAACGAAAAATATGCAAATGATGATCGACGAGCGTGAAAGGATATTGCAGTTTGTCTCTCATGATATGAAAAAGCCTCTTTCCTCCGCTCATGCCTATCTCGCCGCCTTACGACAGAAAGGAAAAGACGAAGAACTGCTTAAAATCCTTGATATTGTTGACGCAAAGTTTGCTTATTTGCACGAAAACCTTTCCGCCGTTGCGGATTATGCCAAACGGAAATACGTTGCGGAAAACCCCGTAAATATTTCTGTCGATGAAATTCTGAATGCTGTTTATACCGAACTTGCACCGGACGCCGAAGCAAACGGCATTGTTATGGAACTCTCGGCAAAACATTCCGTTGCCTTTGCAAAACCCGACGCATTAAAATCCGTTCTCCAGAATCTCATTATGAATGCCATTGAACACGCGGAGTGCGATAGAATATGGCTCAAATCGTATCGAAAATTCGATAAATGTATTCTTACCGTTTCGGACAACGGCAAAGGGCTTGGAGATAAGGAGGTATTCCGCCCGTACTATTCCGGCAACGATGGAGAAGAAAACATGGGGCTGGGTCTTTATATTTGCAAAAGCCATATTGAATCAATGAACGGCACTCTCACTTATGAATATACCGACCATAAGCTGATATTTACGATCGCTTTGCCTGTTGCCTGATTTTTATACACGGCAGAACTATAAAAAAAGACACCGTCCGGTTGACAGTGTCTTCTTTTTTGCGTGCCGGCAAAAAGATATAATCCGGAACTCCTTATGATATAGCGGATTTTTGGCGGCATTGGAAAAAAAGTGCCCCGGTCGTAAAACGACCGGGACGGGATTGAGTGCAAGAGATTGTGTACGATGTTCAATCATAAAAACAAAAGACTCAACAATAGAATTCCATCGGATAAGTCAGATATTCGTTGGGATCAAGCTGATCGGCAGTGACATAGCCGGCAGGGGCGGTAATCAGACCGGGCAGGCGATTGACAACCGTAGCACAGGTGTGCTCCACCGTGGCGGGTTTGACGACATGGAACTCGGTGTCGGGCTCGCCCGTAATCTTCCAATCACACATATCGCCGTCATCGGGACCGTAGACCTTGCCGATAGTCTCTTCCTCGATGGTGATACCCTGCATGGTCTCAATGGTAACTACGGCAGACATACCGATGCAACGACCTGCCTTGATGGTCTTGCCGAGCGTGGAGGACTCGATATCATGATCGATAATGCAGGGAACATGCTTCTGGGTGATGGACTTGATGGTCAGCCCCAGCTTGTTGGTCAGGGCTTCACTGGCGTTCCAAGCATAGGAAGGCTCAAAGGAATCGGGGTGGGCGATCTGTTGTTCAAATTCCTCTTTGGTCAGGTCGCAACCGTGGGCTTTGGCAAGTGCCAGACCGTATTCATCGACGTTATAGCTGTAAGCACCTTTGATCTTGGTGATCTTGTGGCAACCGCCGGCAACCAGTGCTACCATATTGATCCAGAAAATATCCTGCATACCGCTGCCGGTGATGGTGCAACCGGTTTCTTTTGCCAGAGCATCCAGGCGGTTGATCTGTGCTGCCGAGGTCGTCCAGGGGTAAATGGCTTCCTCGCAGGTAGTAATGACATTGATACCGCGCGCCACACATTTTTCCACATGTTCATAAATGTCACCGATGAAACTGAACAGCGTTACGATGGCAACGTCGGCGTCGCACTCATCGAGCACTTTGTCCGCATCGTCGGAAATGATGACACCCGTTTTCAGACCGAGACCGGCAAAATCACCGACATCCTGTCCGACAACAGCGGGATTGACATCGATGGCACCTACGATCTGTGCGCCGTGTTCATGCAGATACCGGAGAATGTACTTGCTCATCTTGCCGCAACCGTACTGTACAACTTTGATCTTTTCCATGGAAAATTCCTCCTTGAAATTTGTATGTAGCAGAGTGAAACCTCGTTTCTCCGCTCTTTGTTTTTATGATATACCCTCATGTTGGAAGAGAGTCAAGAGGATTCGCAAAAAATTCACAATTATTCTTCGCCGAAGGTCACCGGCACCTGCAAACGCAGGAACATATTCCGACGGTTGCTGTCGAAGACATTGAATTCGGTCAGCACCTCGCAGATATAATCGCCGCTGACGCGCCAACCGTTATGGCAACAGGTCTCAAGCAATCGGTCGGCGTATGGGATCTCGTCGTCGTAACGATCCAGGTAAATGCAGGCATACATACCGCTGTCCAGCACCGTTGCGTCGCGAAACCGTTCCACATCACGGTAATCGAGAAAAATAAAGACATCCTTGGCTTCAAAGTTCCCCGCCAGAAAGTTATCCTTTGTGATGCTCGTGCCCGTCGCATAGGAATGAATGTGCGATAAGCCGCGCTCCATCAGTGCCTGCCGCAGGCGCATCAACTCCCGCTCATAGGCATAGATATCCGCGTCATAGAAATTGTCACGGCACGGCAGTCCCCATAGATAGCGACGGTCGATATATTCCAGCGCAATGGTACCTTTCACCGGGGATTTGCGGTACCGTTCCACACTGGCGATCGCCCGTTCAACGGCGTTATGTCGGGATTTCAGTTCCCGCATCTGGCGATGGAGCTGCTCGTTTTTGCGGATCAGGATCGTCTCGACCAGTGTGATATCTTCTTTTTTCAACACATCGGCAATCTCCGCCAAGCTCATACCCAGCTCTTTCATATAGGCAATCATGTCCAGTCTGGCATTCTGCGCCACATCATAATAGCGGTAGCCGCTCTCGGGATCCTTGTAGCGTGGGGGTAGCAGTCCCAGTTCGTCATACAGGCGTAGTGTCGCGACGGTCAAATGATTCATTTCAGCTATTTTTCCGATGGATAGCAATTCGTTCTGCATAGATTCGCCCTCCTAAACTCTCATCCTATTATAGAGTTTAACAGAGAGTTCCCGGCTTGTCAAGTCTTCTTTCAAGGTAAAAAAGCAGACGGTACTACATTACAATAATAGCCACTTCCGCCCGGACATAAACGTTTTCCCAATAAAAAGACGAAAAAAGGACAGGAGGTGCGTGAAAACGATTTTGCTCCGCGAAAAACCGCACTTTCTGCCCTTAAAAATGGGGATTACGCTTTCGCCGCAGACGAAAACTGTTCAACATCCTGTTCGGAGCCGTTTTTTGAAATAACATCTTTTTCTGCCCTCTTTTTTCGCAAACCCTATGGTTGCGAAAAAGCGAGGAAACGTGAGAACCCCCGAAATCTCACGATTTCGGGGGTTCGAAGCCATGATATCTTTTTTGGCTTTACGATATGTATCGCGCCGCCGAAAAAGACATAAAAATGATAAAGTGAAATATCCGGCTGTTTTCGGATGTGAAATAACGGCGCGAGCCGTTACGCATGATTATTCCGTCATGTCGATGCGCTCTTATAATTTTTGCTTAAATTACTTAAAATTGCTTTTCGTCTTAGGGCGAAAAGTTACCACACTTCTTCACTATTCACTATTACTTATTACTTTCCAAAACCTTCCAGACCGGTTTAGTGAAAAGTGAAGAGTGAAAAAAGTAAAACCTTCCCGAACTTCGTCCGAGAAGGTTTTTGGCAAGTTGCACCGAAAAAGATATCGGTTATTCGAAAGAAATGGTTTTTGCCCATTCAAAAATTTTCGAACTGTACTCATCGACATTTTCTGTAAGGGTGGCAAACTGCACTATCCAAAATGCATCATTTGTTTTATAAACAAACGAAAAGTATTTATATGTATCCTTTGTGTCAGGATTTGTGAATTCATATTCGAACGCAGTTAATCCTTCTATGTTTTCTATCTTGGATGAAGAAAGATTGTTATTTTGTATTACCAAATCGCCGTATTGTTCCAAAGTGTAATTTTGAAAACCATCAGCCAATGAAAACTCTTCTTTCAATGCGAATACAGCCACATTTTTTGAATCGTATGCAACGGTATATTCCTCAACACCTGCTTTTATAAATTCATCCGTCAAGGTTATGGTCATTCCATTGGAAGAAAAATCTTTCGGATCGGGCGTATCATTTAAAAAAAGACCAGAAGTAATCAAATAGCCGGCAACGGCACCTACAATGATAGCTACGATGAATATGAGTATACCTTTTCGGGCACCACGCTTACGGTTTGCAATGCTTTCTTCGCTTTCGTTGTTATCAAAACGAAAAGCATTTCCATTTGCAGGGTTGAACTTGTTTTTGCCGGAAAGAAAAATACTTTCTTGTCCCTCAGGAAGTTGATAAAACTCATTGCAATAATTTTTGCTCAGGTTATCTGCAATTACAAATATTTTTGCTTTCTGTTCATCAATTTGAAAGGTTTTTTCTTCTCCGTTTTTCAAATCGCCAATTTTGCGGCAGGGTATATCGTTTATACGCATCTCATTTGAAGTGGGATCTTCTATATAAATTTTCATTTTTACAAGACTGCCCACAAAACTTTTTTCCCTTTTAATTGTTAGATTTCGCATTTAGATTTTCCCCTTATTATAAAATATTTTAGCACAAAGCAGTATTAAAAGCAATATATTTTAGTTCAAGTCCTCCCAAAGGTCGATTGGGGGAAATGATATCTTTTGAATTCCACCTTAAAAATCGGCATGAAAAGACCCAGAAACCGTTGTTGTTTCTGGGTTTTCAGCACCGATATCTTTTTCGGTGCTACTTGTTGGTTGCGGGGGTGGGATTTGAACCTCACGACCTCCGGGTTATGAGCCCGACGAGCTACCAGGCTGCTCTACCCCG
>CAKSSY010000012.1 GCA_934489945.1 uncultured Eubacteriales bacterium | reverse complement strand
CAAGGACGCGGAGTCCTTGTCGCGCTCCGCGGAGCGCGAAATCTCTCATCGGCGTTTCTTTTTGCTTCGCTTTTTCTTTGCGCCTATGGCTTCAAAGAAAAAGCGGCTGTGGAGTTTGCGAGAAAGAAGGGGCTGTTAAAAAACTCATTTTGAGTTTTTTAACAGCCCCCCTTTCATACCTGATGAGGTTCTGTTTCGGCAAGCCGGAGAACAATGTCCAAAAAGTCCGAAAATTCCTCGTAGAAAGCATTTCCCGGTTTGTCGTCCGTTGCCGCCAAAAGGAGTTCCCGACGACTTTCGCCCGAGAATCGTTCGCGCAATTGCTCAAGGAAGTTCTTGCCGCACCGTTTTCCGATTTTGACAAGGGCAACCGCCGCGTGCATATAGTGTTGAAGAAAAACATAATTGCAACGTTCTGATGAACAGAACAGGCAATTTGGCTCAAGGGTATGGTACATGGGCTTTTCGATTTCGGCGGGGTCGAAAAGAATCTCACACAGAAGCGGGAGGTCGGCTTCTTCTCCCATCCTTGCCAAAAGGCAGAGTGCTATGGCACTGGGAAATTGGTTGGATCGTCGGTTGTCCTTGTAGTAGTAACAGCTCCGTTCGCACACCAACTCCCGCAGACCTTCCAGTGCCTCGTGCCGTCCCATGATTCCGAGTGCAATGGCGCAGCTTCCGCGAAACCGTGCCGTTTTGCCGTTTTTCATGCCGTCTTCCAGCTTCCCGGCAAGCGTGTCATTGCCGTAGCGGTATGCAGACCAAATGGCGGTTGACGGTGTCTCGGTCTCAAGGCGGGAGAGGATTTCCTCGTCACTCATCGCAAAGTCGACCGGCACATAACAGTCGGGGCGGTTCTTGTCGAACCCGAATTTGCGGTCGGCATATCCCGCAAAGCAACCATACCGGTTGGCGGTCTTTTCGTAAAGTTCACCGCCCGCTTCGGCAAAATCAAGCCCCGATTTTACGGCAAGTGCCGCACGGATGCCGACACATTCTCCCATACGGAACATATCGCGGTTCATGCGCACTGCTGTCAGTGCGTAGACATCGGTCGAGAGACAACGCCCCGCTGTCACAATGCCGCAAAGTCCCTTCGGAAGGATCGCACCTGCCGGAACGGGAATCCGCACGGTGACGGTGGAAAGGTTGGCAATACACCACCAGTTCTGATAGATGTCGGTGTCGAGTGCCAGATCGTGCCCGTGCTTGTCAATGTCGGAATATGCCCAGAAGAGAATGTCGGAGGGGGAGTTGGCAAGAAGGACATCCTCAATGGTCAGGGTCTCTTCTCCCTCAAAACGCAGTCCCTCGCGCACTCCCGTAACCGGTGCCGCGGCAATCATGCGATTGCCTTCCCCGAGGCAGGACAGCTTGTCGGCATGAGAGGAGAGGATGCGACGGGAGTAGTCCGCCGCCCGGTATTGGTTGCAGTATCCGCTGTCGTGATTGTCAATGTCAAAACCGCCTCCTGCTTTTTCATATTCGGCACGGAACGTGAAAGGAACGGTCTTACCGTCGATGTCGCGTCCCACATGAGTCTTTACCGGGCACATCCGCAGTACGTGTCCGTCCGAGGTGGCATCTATGAGAATATGCGAGCCGAAATTCCACTCGTGTTCACCGTCATGAAACCGCGCACCGACCACGCGATTGCCGTCAAAATACACGCCTGTAACGACGGTACCGGCAAAGACCGACACCCCATAGCGCGTAAGAAGTCTCCACAGGCGGGTTTGGCGTGCGTCGGCGGCGTATCCGTTCGCATAGCGATAGCGGAGGGCGCGCATTTCGGCATCGATTTCCTCAAAGGTCCCGCCGGGCGATCCGTAATAGTAACCGTTCACACGTCCGTTGACCGGCATACCGCCGATCCCCATTTCTTTTTCGACGGCAATGACGCGTACGCCCTCCCGGGCGGCGGCGATGGCGGCAAAACTGCCCGCAGCACCCAGCCCGACGGTGAGAACGTCACATTCTTTGTCAAATTCGATTCTGCCGACTTCCCGACGGCAGAGTTTTCCTTCTTCAAGCCATGAGAGAATCAAGGGTTCCGCCTCCTTTTTCAAATGCGTCGAGGCAGTCGCCGAACGCACTTTCGTCAATTCTGAAAATTCCGTCCGCTGTGCGGTACGGAAGGAGTGGTTTGTCGGCAAACATCCGGCAGGAACTTGCCAGAATGCAGATTCCTTCCTCTTTCGGAATCGCCTCCAGATACGGGACCAACAGGGTTTTGGCGCGGTTGATTTCGGAAAGGCTTGCAAAGCGGAAGCTGAGCAAAACTTCATTTTCCCGGAAAGCGGGCAGAGCGGTTACGCAAAAGTCCGGATTTTCGGGGAGGGGCGGCATACCGTTCGGAGCTTTCACGAGGACATTCAGACAATTTCCCGTCGGAATCTGTGTGTCTATGAGCGTTTTTGCGGAAAAACGACAGATTCCCTCGTTATTGACAGCGGTGATTTGCCAAAGTCCGTCGTCTTGTTTTTTGACTGACGTACAGAGCGTATCAAGCAGGATATCCGGCTTCTCTTTTGGGGGCAGGAAAGCACAGAGTCCGAGTTCAAGATTCGGAACATCCACGCGGTCGTCCGTGAGGATCCCGTGTTGGCGGAAAAAGCCCTCCAATTCCCGTGCGGCGGGCGAGAACAGCGGTTTTCGGCTACGGGCAAAGCCGCGCAGACAGGCACCAAAGGTGCGGTCGGCAAGTTGATTTCTCTCCAGAATCAGAACGTTTTCATGTGAAAGCGCGTAGGCGAAGGAGAAAAAACCGCTTCCGAGAATGACGGCCTCATAAGTTTTCAAAGCAAATCCCTCCCTTTCTCATTTTTCATTATAAAAGCATTTGGGATGTTTGTCAAGAGAAGGAAAACATTTTTCCGCAAAAGCCTTGACAAAAGGGAATGCTTGTTGTATAATACTCTCTGTCGCTTTGCGGAATTCGGAAAAAGGAAGGTGCCCGGTGTGACGCTGGATTTGAAGCCCCTTTTGCGGGGAGAAGTCAGACGGATCGATGTGGACTACCGTCTCGTCCCGGAGAAAATTTTCGGCGTCCGCTTTGACGGGGATCTGCACGCGGTCGGAGAAGTGACTGACGATGCGGGATATATGCGGCTGACGCTTCGGCTGTCGGTGCCGTACACTGCCGAATGTGCGCGGTGTCTGGATCCGGTAAAGGGAGAATTTGCCGAGGTCTTTGAACGCACAGTCGTGACAAAGGGATCGGTGGACGAGGACAAGATTGAGGAAAGCGTGGATGAATATGCGGTTCTCGATGAAAACGGGTGTCTGAATGTCGACGAAGAAATTCTGGAGACGATGACACTTCTGTTTCCGAAGAAGATCCTGTGTTCGGAAGATTGTCCGGGGTTGTGTCCGAAGTGCGGAAAGTCGCTGAAAAACGGAAAATGCGGGTGTCCCGAAAAAGAGATTGACCCAAGACTCGCAGTTTTGAAAAAATTACTTGACAATTCCGAAAAATAAGTATATAATGATACCGATATCGTGTATATGTTTCAAGGAGGTGTATTTCAATGGCAGTACCGAAGAAAAAGGTCTCCAAAGCTCGCAGAGATAAGAGACGTTCGAATAACTGGAAACTTGATTTGCCGGGCATGGTAAAATGCCCCAAGTGCGGAGAGTATGTTCTGGCACATCGTGTATGCAAGGCTTGCGGCACATACAATGGCAAAGAAGTTGTGAAGCAGGATGCGTAAGAAATTACAACCTGATCAAAAATGACTCAATCGTGAGCGAGACATCGCGTGCGATTGAGTCATTTTTGCAAAAGAAAGGAAAGAACCGATGAAACGAAAAATTTTTCACAGTCTCCGCCTCATCGCCATGGCGGTTGCGGCACTGACACTGTGTGCCGCACTTGCCGGATGCGGCATCAAGACCAACAAAAACGGCTCGCTTGACCTCCTTCACGCCGATCTTACTCCGTATGTAACGTTGGGGCAGTACAAGGATTTGATGGTTGATCTTTCGATTTCGCGCGTGAGCGATGCCGAGGTGGAGAGTGCCTATCGCGATTTTACCGACAGTCTTGCCTCCTATGAGGACTATACCGCCGATGGGAAAGAACCCGTCAACCGTGCGACCGTGGAAAACGACTATCTGGAAGTCAGTTTTACCGGTTTTCTGGACGGCAAGGAGTTTGAGGACGGAACTGCCGAGGGACAGAAGGTACTTCTTGCCGAAGACAACGGCTACATTTCGTGGTTTGTAAAGGATCTTTACGGTATTCTGCCCGGAACTACCGTGGAAACGACCGGCACCATTCCCGACGACAAGGACCATTACGGCGACTTTGCGGGGGCGGAAGTCACTTATCGGATCACGTTGGACGCGATTCTCGGACATTATACGTTTCCCAAGGTTACGGACGAGCTGGTGAAGGAAAAAACAGGCTGTGACACGGTGGAAGCCTATCGGGAGTATTTGTACACCGCAATCGAGGCATCAAAAAAAGCGGCACTCGCCGACAAGATATATGAAAAAGTCCACGAGATGGCAATTGAGAACGCCACATTCCCAAAACTCCCCAAAAAACAGGTAACATATTACTACAATCTGTATTACGGTACTTATGTCCGATACGCGGTGGAAAACGACTGCAAAGTTGACGATCTTTTGAAGCAGGCGGGCATGACGCGGGAGGAGTTTCACAGTATGGCGGAGGAATCGACAAAGGAAGATTTGGTCTTTTATGCCATTGTGCAGGCGGAGGGAATCGAAATCACCGATGAGGAGTACGCCGAGGGGGCTGCCAGGTACGCTTCGGAGCAGAAAATGACGGTGGAGGAACTTGAGGAGCAGTACGGAAAGGACTATATTGTTGACTGTCTGCTGTTTGACGAAACGCTATATTTCCTTGCCGAAAACGCCACAGTCAACTACACTTACACGGACTGAAAAAAACGGAACAGCGGTTTTGGCTCCGCCTTCGGAACGGATACGGTTTCTCTTTTTTCGGGGTGTTAAAAAACTCAGTTTGAGTTTTTTAACACCCCGTTTTTCTGTTGCCATGGGAGATTTCAACAGGTCCCTGTTGAAATCCTGTCAAATCTGTGGAAAACCCGGCTTCCAAAAGAAAAAACACCGTTTTTTCGGGTTTTTTCGACAACACGGTGTTTTATTTTACAGAGAGCGGCGGGAATTCGGAAAGACTGTTTTCTCCGACAACAAACGTCGGAATTTCGGCGGCACAGGTGGAAATACAGAAGACTTTGTCCCCGTAACGGAACATCTCGCAACCGAAGGTGATTCCGAATTTCTCGGGTGCCTCCCGGGTATCGGTACCGAGAACCGGCGCGATACCGCAACCGAGATATTTCCCGAGTGCCTCCTTTTTCGTCCAGACCGTGAAAAAAGCATCGGTGGTATTGGACGCTATGGCAGACATATTTTTCCGCTCGGCGGGAGAAAAAAAGCGACCGGCAAGGCGTCTGGGCTTGAGGTCCGGTTTTTCTTCCTGAATATCAATGCCGACCGGCAGATTGCCGAGAATACACGCGCACAGACCGCCGGAATGTGAAATATTGAAGTCGGGCGCATTTTCGGAATCGAAACGGGGGCGTCCGTTCTTGTCCCGTATGATCGTAAGGTCGGTGCGGATGTCCGCAGCGTGAAGCAATGTGCAGAGGAGGGACGCGGCGCAAAGTCTTTCGCGCTCCTGGCTTTCACTTCGGGAATCCGAAACATAAGCCGACATTCCGTCCGGAAGGAGGGGCGGGTGACAGTCCCCGATGCTGCCGATGGTGTAAAGAAACATGAATCCTCCGAAAGGCGGGGAGAACGAAATCTTTCGTCCTCCCCGCAAATTTTTGTGATGTGCGGGATTATGCCCAGCTCATGGTGGTGGGCTTGGATTCCTCAATCATGACGTCTTTCAGGAAGGAGACTGCTTTACGCAGACCTTCATCTATCGTCATGAGGCTGTCTTCGTGCTCAATGGAGAGAACACGGTCGTAACCTGCCAGACGCAGAGCCGAAACAAGATCACGCCAGTAGGTCTCGCCGTTGCCGTAGCCGACGGTGCGGAAAATCCACGAACGGTGAAGCTCGTCGCGGTAGTGCTTCGTATCCAGAACGCCGTTTTTGGCAATATTGTATTTGTCGAGCTTGGTGTCCTTGGCATGGACGTGATAGATCGCACCGGCAAGCTCACGGATTGCCGCAACCGGCTCCATTCCCTGCCAGATCAGGTGAGAGGGGTCGAAGTTGGCACCGATCACATCGCCGACGGCGGCACGGAGTTTCAGAAGTGTCTCGGGATTGTAGACGCAGAAGCCCGGGTGCATTTCAAATGCGATTCGGTCAACATGGTGCGCCTTGGCGAACGCGCCCGCTTCTTTCCAATACGGAATCAGCTTTTCATTCCACTGCCAGTCGAGAATCTTCAGAAAATCCTCGGGCCACGGGCAGGTAACCCAGTTCGGATATTTGGAGTTCTCGCTGTCGCCGGGGCAACCGGAGAAGGTAATGACGGTGTCGATTCCGAGTTTTTCGGCAAGCAGGACGGCATTGCGGAAGTCGGCATCGAACTGTGCGGCAATTGCCTTGTCGGGATGCAGGGCATTGCCGTGTGCGGCAAGTGCACAGATCTGCACGTCGTACTTTTTGAAGGTATCCACGAAGGCTTTGTATTTGGTTTCGTCGGCAAGGAGTTCCGCAGGGTTACAGTGTGCCTTTCCGGGGTATCCGCCGGCACCGATCTCTACGGTATGGACACCGAGGCCCGTGAGAATTTTCAGGGTCTCATCCAAAGATTTTGCGCCATACAGATTGGCAAGAACGCTGAGTTTCATGAAAAAATCTCCTTTCAATTTCAGATTCGAGAACATTATATCATTTTTTATTTTCCGGTGCAAGGGTTTTTCCGATTTTTATGCAGTTTTTAGGCGATCTTCTTGAAATGCGGTGCAAAATGTGGTAAAATACAGGCAGTAACCGTACAGAAAGGCTTAAATCGTATGAATATCCGTGAAGAATCTCTGAAAAAGCATTACGAGTGGAACGGCAAGATCGAGGTGGTGTCCCGTTGTCCGATTACGACGCGGGAGGAGCTGTCTCTTGCCTACACCCCGGGCGTTGCCGAGCCCTGTCTTGAAATCCGGGAGCATCCCGAGAAATCCTTTGAACTGACGCGGCGCAACAATCTTGTTGCCGTGATTACCGACGGTACGGCAATCCTCGGTCTCGGTGACATCGGTCCTGAGGCGGGAATGCCGGTTATGGAGGGAAAATGCGCGCTGTTCAAGGAGTTTGCCGGTGTGGATGCCTTCCCGCTCTGCATCCGTTCCAAAGACGTGGACGAGTTGGTCCGCACCATCTATCTGATCTCGGGCAGCTTTGGAGGCATCAATCTGGAAGACATCAGTGCGCCGCGCTGTTTTGAGGTGGAGCGCAGGCTGAAGGAAATCTGTGATATTCCCGTTTTCCACGACGACCAACACGGTACCGCCATTGTTCTTGCGGCGGCACTGATCAACGCACTCAAGGTCGTCGGAAAGAAGATGGGGGAGGTTCGTGTTGTTATCAACGGTGCCGGCTCCGCGGGAATCGCAATCGGCAGGCATCTTCTGAATCTCGGGGTGAAGCATCTGACGATGGTCGACCGTTTCGGCATTCTCGCGCGGGATATGGAGGGACTGAATCCGGCACACGCCGAAATTGCCCGGATGACAAACGAGAGCTGTCTTCACGGCTCGCTTGCCGAGGCGATGAAGGGGGCGGATGTCTTTATCGGAGTTTCGGCACCCGGTGTGGTATCCGGTGACATGGTGCGTTCCATGGCGCGGGATGCCATTGTATTCCCGCTGGCAAATCCGACTCCCGAGATTATGCCTGACGAGGCTCTTGAAGCGGGGGCACGTGTGGTCGGAACGGGGAGATCGGATTTCCCAAACCAGATCAATAATGTGCTGGCGTTTCCCGGAATTTTCCGCGGTGCGCTTGATTGCCGCGCGTCCTGCATCAACGAGGAGATGAAGGTGGCAACGTCGTTTGCCCTTGCCTCGCTGATTCCGGACAGTGAGCTCCGTGAGGACAATATTATCGCCCCCGCACTTGACAAACGGGTGGCAAAAGTGGTTGCAACTGCCGTGATAGAGGCGGCAAAAAAGACAGGCGTTGCTGGTATTGAGGTGTAATAGAATGCAGAATGAAGAAAAAAAGACCAATCTTGTTATAGAAGATTCCCACTATGCCAAAAAGGCGCGTGAGGCGTTTGAGGCGGGGTACAACTGCTCACAGGCGGTGGTTCTTGCTTTTGCGGACGTGATGGGGATGGACGAAAAAACGGCTCTCCGTCTTTCCTCGTCGTTTGGCGGCGGTATGGGACGGATGCGTGAGGTCTGCGGTGCAGTCAGCGGTATGTTGATGGTTGCGGGGGTGCTGTGGGGCTTCGACGATCCCGAAGGAAATTCGGCAAAAGCGGCACACTATGCCCGGGTGCAAAAACTGGCGGGAGAATTTCGCGGAGAGTGCGGTTCCATTATCTGCCGCGAACTGCTCGGCGGTGTACCGTCAAGCACGCCGACTCCGACCGAGCGTACGCCTGCCTTTTATAAAAAACGTCCCTGTGCCGAGCTTGTGGCATTGGCGGCGGCAATTCTTGAGCAGGAATTGCGGGAAGAAGAGAAAACATGCTGAGACTTCTTGATTTACAGAAGGAACTGATTCTTACGCATCTCGGAGCGGGAGATGTTGCTGTGGATTTCACGATGGGAAACGGACACGACACCGAATTTCTTTCCAAAACCGTAGGGGAGAAGGGACATATCTATGCGTTTGATGTTCAACCCTCTGCGGTGGAATCGACGCGCGCCCATCTTGCGGAGGTCGGATGTCCCGCCAACTATGAACTGATTCTTGACTCGCACCACAAGGTAAAGAATTATGTACAGGGGGAGATCCGGGCGGGAATGTTCAACCTCGGCTATCTGCCCGGCGGTGACAAGAGCATTACCACCATGCGGGCGACAACGATGCCCGCCATTGAGGCGGCAGTCTCGCTTCTTGGGCGGAATTCCATTCTGAGCGTGGCAATTTATCCCGGTCACGCCGAGGGGGAAGCGGAAGGAAAAATGGTTTGTGAGTATCTTGCTACACTTGACCGTTTCCGCTACAGCGTGGCGCAGATCCGGATTCTCAATTCTCCGACTTCTCCGTATTTTATGGCAATTGAAACCAAGTGACCGGAATACAGGCAGAAAGGCAGACGGCATATGAACATACAGGATACCATTGCGGCAATCTCCACGCCGCGCGGAAAAGGCGGGGTTGCCATGATCCGCGTCAGCGGTTCCGAGGCAATTGTGATCTCGGAGAGGGTCTTTCTGCCGAAAAGCGGCAAGCGGCTGTCGGAAATCGAAAGCAACCGTGCGGTCTATGGCGTGATTTCGCATCGCGGAACCGACGGTATGCCCGAAGAAATCGACGACGGGATTGCCGTCGTTTACCGTGCGCCGCACTCTTTTACCGGAGAGGATACGGTGGAAATCACCTGTCACGGCGGGGTGCTTGTGACCGGGGAGGTCTTGGGGGCGGTGCTTGCCGCGGGTGCCAGACCTGCTGAAGCGGGTGAATTTACACGCCGGGCTTTTATCGGCGGAAAGATGGGGCTTTCGGCGGCAGAGGCTCTGGGAGAGCTTCTGGAAGCCGATACGCATGCCAAGCTGGTGCTTTCCCGTTCGGGACTTCTGGGCAGAGTCTCCGACGCGGCAAAAGAACTCTATGACGAACTTTGCACGGTGGTTTCCGGGCTTTATGCCGGAATTGACTATCCCGAGGAGGATCTTTCGACGCTTACACGGGACGAAATAACAGAGATTGTGATGTCGGTACTGGGACGCGTCCGGCGGCTTGCCGCAACCTACAGAAGCGGCAGAGCGGTTACGGAGGGGATTTCTGCGGTGATCTGCGGGAAACCGAATGTCGGAAAAAGCTCTCTCTTTAACCGTCTGGTGGGGGAGGAGACGGCAATTGTCACCGATATTGCCGGAACCACACGCGACATTCTGGAACAGCGTGTTGCCGTGGGGCGGGTAACGCTCCGTCTGTTTGACACGGCAGGGTTGCACGAGAGCGGCGACAGGGTAGAGAAGATTGGCGTTGACCGCGCACGGGAGAAGTTGCGCGAGGCGGAGTTGGTGTTGGCGGTATTCGACGCCTCGGTACCGCTCGACGAAGAGGACAGGCGGTTTTGCCGGTCACTTTCGGAACAAGGCGGCTACAAGATTGCGGTTCTGAACAAGTCCGATCTCCCGCCGGTACTTGACGGTGCGGTGCTTCCGGCGGTGTTTGACCGAATCCTCCCGGTTTCGGTTTCCCGCGGCGAAGGCATGGACGAACTGACGACGGCAATCGAAAGTGCTTTCTTTGACGGTTCTTTGAATCTTGCACAGGATGCGATTGTGGCAAACGCACGGCAGAACGCGGCATTGGAGGCTTGCGGCGTTGCGTTGGAACACGCCCTTGCCGCCCTGTCGGACGGTCTGGGGGACGACATCTGCGCCTCGGAGATTGAAGGGGCGATGTCGGCTTTGGCAGGACTGGACGGCAGGGAAATCAGCGAGGATATTGTGAACCGTATTTTTTCGCATTTTTGTGTCGGAAAATAAACGGCGGGCGATTTTGCCGGGGGGAAGGAGACGAAATGGAATTTCAAAATACGCTTGAGGGGATCGTCGGCAATCTTTGCCCTGTGCGCTTTCTCACGCCGGACGAGGGGGATTGGTTTTTCGGCTATTACGACCTGCGTCCCTACAGCAACGACGGACGGCGGCATCTTGTCAACCGTCTGCCGTTTACCGACAGGCTGAATACACCGGGAGACCGGATGGAGTTCGGTTATGTCGAAGACGGTGCTTTTACCCGTCTCGGCAGGACGAACAGTTGGTGCTTTCAGCAGGGCGCGATGCTTCAATATCAGTTTGATGACGAGAATATTCTTTATTATAACCGCTTTGAGGACGGTGCGGTGCGAACCGTGCGGTGTGACCGAAAAAGCGGCACAGAGAGGCTTACCGACCGCGCCTGCGCCGCAATCTCACGCGACGGACGACACGGCTTGGCGATCAATTTCGCGCGGATATGGGACTTTCGTCCGGGCTATGGCTACCCAAACCTGCCGGACCCTTTTGCCGGGAGTGGTGCGCCGAACGGGGACGGCGTGTTTTTATGTGATTTTGTGACGGGTAAGAGCCGTCTGATTGCCGACTATGCACGTATTTTGAAAGAGTTCCCGATCGCTGGCAAGGAAAACGCGAAATTTCTCGTCAACCACATTACGTTCAATCCGTCGGGCAACCGTTTTCTGATGCTCGTGCGGAATTTTGCGGTCAAGGACGGCGGATGGGCGACAACACTTTTCACCTCCGACCTGTCCGGCAATCTGCGTGCGCTGATCCGCGATTCCTATGTCTCGCACTATTGGTGGATCGATGACAGCCATATTCTGGCGCATTGCACACCGGATGGGGTGGAAAAAAAGAGCGTCTATTTGCTTGAGGATGCCGTCGGTTGCCCGTATGAAGAGATCAGCACGCCCGAAATGCTTCCGTGGGGCGACATTCATTGCATTGCCTCGCCCGACGGCAAATATATGATCGGCGACACTTATCCGCGCGACGGGGTACGTTACATTTGGATCGAGAATCTTCTGACGCGCAAGGCGGAGATTCTGCTCGGCTCAAAGACGGTCATTCCGTCCGTCATCGACATTCGGTGCGACCTGCACGCCCGCTTCAGTCCGCGCGGCGACCGCATTTCATTTGATAGTTTTTGCCGCGGCAAGCGCGATGTCTGCGAAGTTGATCTGACGGGGTTTTCTTTATGAAAGAACTGAAATACCCGGAAAATATTGCCTTTGCCGTCGGACGACTGGAGGCGGCGGGCTACGGTGCCTATGTGGTGGGCGGTGCTTTGCGGAATCTGCTTTTGGGGCGTCCCGTACACGACTGGGACCTCACTACGCCGGCTCTTCCCGACGAGATGCAGAGGATTTTTGCCGACTGTCGGACGGTAACGAGCGGTCTGAAGCACGGGACGCTGACCGTCATTCTCGGCGGAGAAGCGGTTGAAATCACGACATTTCGGATTGACGGGGAATATCGTGACTCGCGTCATCCCGAAAGTGTTCGTTTTACCGACCGCATTGCCGACGATCTCGCACGTCGGGATTTTACCGTCAACGCCATGGCGTACAGCGAAAGAACCGGACTTATTGATCTGTTCGGCGGCAGGGAGGATCTTGCGGCGGGTGTGATTCGCGCGGTCGGGGTTCCGGAAAAGCGGTTTCGGGAGGATGCGTTGCGGATTCTGCGCGCCTTCCGGTTTTCTTCGGTACTCGGATTTTCCGTTGAACCCGAAACCTTTCGGGCAATCGGGATTTGCCGACAGGGACTTTCGGAAATTTCCGCCGAACGGATTACCGCCGAGCTTGTCGGGATTCTGACGGGGGACGGAGTTGTATCGGCAATGGAACATATGCGGGAGAGCGGAGTTTTGTCTCTCATTTTGCCGGAGGCGGTGTTTGACGGGAGACTGGCGCGCTTGCCGTCGGTGTTTGAGGTGCGGTTGGCATTTTGTCTGCGCGGAGTGCCGCGGGATGTTCTGTCGGCGCGTCTTGGGGCTTTGAAATTGTCAAATGCTTCGGCTTCAAAGGTTGCACGGTTGGTGACGTTGACGGAAGTTGATATTTCCGATTGTACCGAACCGCGTGTGCGTCGATTGATGGCACAGGCGGGGACGTTGTTTGAGCCGTTGCTGGCTTTATTTGAGGCTCTCGGACGGGACGTAACCGGACTTTCGGCTGTGGCAGAGCGATGTCGTGCACGACACGACTGTCTGACGACGGCGGAACTTGCCGTGAACGGCTCCGATCTGATTGCGGTCGGAATTTCCGGGCGGGACATCGGCAGCACGCTCGCGCGTCTTACAGAGCTTGTTCTCGACGATCCTACGCTTAACCGAAAGGACATTTTGCTTGCGCTGGCAAAAAAAAGGGTGTAAAAAACTCAAAATGAGTTTTTTACACCCCTTTCAGCCACCGTTTTGCTGCCAAGGAAATCGAAAAAACAAAGTCACAGAGGCAAAAACGACCAAGATCCCATTCAAAATATCGGAATCCCGACCGGCAGTTTGGAGGGGCTGTTAAAAACATTGAGTTTTTTAACAGCCCCTTTTATCGGAAAAGTTTACAGCGAAGGAGAAGAATCGGAATTATTTCACCGCGTTGCTCTTTTCCTTTTGCAGAACGTCGTGAGCTCCGCCCTCGACGATACTCGTTGCCGAAACCAGCGTAAGTACCGCCTTTTCCTGCAGTTCCGGAATCGTCAGCGCGCCGCAGTTACACATGGTGGAGCGAACCTTGGAGAGGGACATGGCGACATTGTCCTTCAGGCTTCCCGCATACGGAACATAAGAATCGACCCCCTCCTCAAACGAGAGTTTCTTATCGCCGCCGAGGTCGTATCTCTGCCAATTGCGGGCACGCGCAGAGCCTTCGCCCCAGTATTCCTTATAGTAGGTGCCGCCGATACTGACCTTATTTGACGGGCTTTCATCGAAACGGGCAAAGTATCTGCCGAGCATCACGAAGTCGGCACCCATGGCAAGTGCCAACGTGATATGGTGGTCGTAAACGATACCGCCGTCCGAGCAGACGGGAACGTAAATGCCGGTTTCCTCAAAATACCGGTCGCGCTCACGGCAGACATCAATGAGTGCCGATGCCTGTCCTCTGCCGATTCCCTTTGTCTCGCGCGTGATACAGATGGAGCCGCCGCCGATTCCGACCTTGACGAAATCGGCACCGCATTCGGCAAGGAAACGGAAGCCCTTGGCATCGACCACATTGCCGGCTCCCACTTTTACGCTTTCTCCGTATTTTTCGCGGATCCACGCGATGGTGAGTTTCTGCCATTCGCTGAAGCCTTCGGAGGAGTCGATACAGAGGACATCGGCACCCGCTTCCATGAGTGCGGGGACGCGCTCGGCGTAGTCCCGGGTATTGATACCGGCTCCCACGATATAACGCTTATGGGCATCCAGAAGTTCATTCGGGTTCTGCTTATGGGTATCGTAGTCTTTGCGGAACACCATATAGCAAAGACTGCCGTTTTCCGAGAGAATGGGAAGAGAATTGAGTTTATTATCCCAAATAATATCGTTGGCTTCCTTAAGGGTCGTTCCTTCCTTTGCCCAGATGAGTTTCTCAAAGGGGGTCATGAAATCCCGGACGAGGGTCTCGGGTGCCATACGGCTGACGCGGTAATCCCGTCCGGTGACAATACCGACGAGTTTGCCGTCGGGGGTTCCGTCGTCTGTGACCGCGATGGTGGAATGTCCGGTGCGCTCCTTCAGCGCGATGACATCCGCAAGTGTGGCATCGGGGCGGAGGTTGGAGTCACTTTTTACGAAGCCGGCTTTATAGGCTTTGGCTCGGCTGACCATTGCCGCCTCATCTTCAATGGTCTGGGAGCCGTAAATGAAGGAGACGCCTCCCTCGGTGGCGAGGGCTACGGCAAGGCGATCATCCGAGACAGCCTGCATGATAGCGGAGACTATGGGAATGTTCATCATAATGGACGGTGTTTCTCCCTTACGGTATTTGACCAAAGGGGTCCGGAGGCTGACATTGGCGGGAATACACCGGTCGGAGGAATACCCGGGGATGAGAAGGTATTCGTTAAAGGTATGAGAGGGCTCGTTGATAAATACTGCCATAATGACTCCTTATCTGCATAAAAATTACTATTATTGTACCATATTGCGGTCGTTTTGTCAACGACGGATCGCACCGCCTTTGTCGTTTTTTTGCACAAAATTTCCCGACTTTTGCAAAAAGGACTTGACAGGGAAGGGGAGCTGTGCTATACTATTCCCGCAAATACATAAATCGGGGGTGCTGACAAAGTCGGCTGAGACGGAACCGTGTTCCGAACCCTTTTACCTGATACGGATAATACCGGCGTAGGAAGATTGCATAAAACGGCAGAAGAAACTGGCAGCCTTACGGGATTTTTCCGCAAGGCTTTTTATGTTACAGGAGGTTTTTATGAATCATTCCACGACGCGCCGCCTCACGGTTTCTGCTGTGATGCTGGCTCTTTCCACGGTCCTGGCGGCGGTATGCGAGCTCATTCCGTTTCTCAATCTGCCGTTCGGTGGTGGATTTACCATTGCTTCTGCTCTTCCCGTTATCATTGTTTCGTATATGTACGGCGTGAAGCACGGGCTTTTCACGGCGTTTGCATACGCGCTTATTCAGGTTGCAATGGATCTGATGATGGGGGGAAAATCCACAATCAAGGCGTTGTTTTTGCCGAATTCCGACAGTTATCAGGGAATTGCCGCCGCCATCTTTATTCTTCTCATTGATTATCTGATTGCATACACCTGTCTCGGTTTTGGCGGTCTCTTCCGGAACCGGCTCGGAAAGACGGGCGCACTTTGTGTCGGAAGTATCGTGGCTCTGGCACTTCGTTATGCGGCGCACGTGATTTCGGGTGCGATCTTTTACGGTGCGTGGGCAGAGTGGTTCTTCACCGACACCATTGCCGCGTCGTGGGGAATCAGCAAGTGGGTCATGGCAAATGTCGGCGGCGGGCTTCTTTCCGTTGTCTATTCGTTGGTCTACAACGGTTGCTACATGCTTCCCGAAATCCTGATTACCGCTGTGGCGGCGACCATTGTTGCCAGAATTCCCAACATCCGAAAGGTTGAAAAATAAACGTTTTGCGGAGGACAGGGGTGTTAAAAAACTCAAGATGAGTTTTTTTAACACCCCCGTTTCCTGCAACTTTTACAGAAGACGGCTGTCCCCATGAAGTTAAACCTTCATGGGGACAGCCTCGTTTTATCGAAAACCCGATGGTGTCGGAACCCCCGGCGAACGTTTTCGATTGGGTTTCGGTTTTTTATTTTTTCTTTTTGATGGCATCCCAATACTGGGCGGACGCAGTTTCGGCGCGATTTTCCCCAGGAACGTAATACTTTCTGCCCACAAGATCGTTCGGAAGGTATTGTTGTTCCACATAGTGGTTCGGGAAGTCATGCGGATACCGATAGCCTTTATAGAGCGGGCTTTGCAGATGCGCGGGCGGAACGGCTCCGAGTCCTGCCTCGACATCGGCACACGCCGCGAAAACGGCGTTATGTGCGGAATTGGATTTCGGTGCCGTTGCCAGCAGGATGGTGGCATTGGCAAGCGGAATTTTCGCCTCCGGCATTCCCAGCTCCTTGGCAGATTCGACACAGGCGCGTGTAACCGCCGCGGCAAGCGGATACGCCAGTCCGACATCTTCCGAGGCAATGACCTGCAACCGGCGGCAGGCGGAGATCAACTCACCGGACTCCAACAGTCTTGCCAGGTAAAAAACCGCAGCATCCGGATCGGAGCCGCGGATGGATTTCTGAAGGGCGGAGAGCAGATCAAAGTGCGTGTCATCGTTGAAATTGCCGATACTGCTGCGAAACGATTCCACGGCGGCATCGTCAATGACATCCCCCTCAGCGGCATAGTAGGCGTTTTCAAGGAGTCCGATCGCACGTCGGACATCCCCAGACGTGGCTCCCGCAATTCGCAAAAGGATATCTTCCGTTGCGGTCTTTTCGGTTTTTCCTTCCCGGTTCAGATACGCCAACGCACGACAAAGAACTCCCACGCAGGCGGCGGGAGTGACCGGCTTGAATTCAAACAGGGAGGAGCGCGAAATAATCGCGTTGTAAATATAAAAATGCGGATTTTCGGTTGTCGAAGCAATCAGCGTGACCCGTCCGTCTTCAATATATTCCAAAAGGCTTTGCTGTTGTTTACGGTTGAAATACTGAATTTCGTCGATATAAAGCAGAATACCTCCCGCACCGAACAGATTGTCCGACTGCGCGAGGATATCGCGGACATCCGTCAGTGACGCGGTGGTGGCATTGAGTTTATGGAAACTCATGCCGGATTCCGCCGCGATCACATAGGATGCCGTAGTCTTCCCTGTACCGGGAGGACCGTAAAAGATCATGTTGGTGATCCTGCCGCTTCCGACCATGCGGCGCACGACGCCGCTTTTTCCGAACAGGTGCTCCTGCCCCGCAATGTCGTCAAACGACTTCGGGCGCAGAAGGTCGGCAAGCTGTGTGTGGTTCATGCGATTTACTTCTGGATCGGACCGAATTTGTCATCGGTATCAACGCCGACTTCCAGTGTGGAGGAATCATTCGGTTCCTGTGTTGTGGGGGTGGATCCGGTGTCGGTTACTTTTGCGGGATCCGTATCGGTACCGGACTCTGTTCCGGTTCCTTGTTCTTTGTCACAGGAGATAAATGCCGCACAGAGAATCGCAAGTGCAAGCAGAGCAATCAGAATTTTTTTCATGATCGAAATCCTTTCACGATATTATAGTTCTTTTATTTTATCACATTTTTAAGTTTTTGTCTATAGTTTTTGGAGATTTTTTCGGCATTTTGCTAAAAAAGATCATTTGGTGGGGTCAAGATATTTCCGATAGGAGATCATATAGTCGATTCCCGACCACAAGGTAAACAGGATCATCACAGCGGTGGTGACATATGTCAGCGGGTATGACGCAAGGAAGGACAGAGCATCGAGGCGTGCCAGAAGCGGTTCGATGATGACGGTGCAGATGCAGACAATCTGTGACACGGTCTTGATCTTACCGATATATTTGGCGGCGATGACCACACCGCTTGACCCCGCGGCGACAAGGCGTACCGAAGTGATGGCAAGTTCACGGAAAATGACCAGAATAACCGCCCAGACAAACAGATTGCGTATCGCTTCATATTTATAGAGCAGAACCACGAGGGCACCGATTACCATGAATTTATCGGCAAGAGGGTCAATGAATTTGCCGAAATCGGTGATGAGGTTATATTTCCGGGCGATTTTTCCGTCGAGCATATCCGTAAGCGACGCAAGAATGAAAATCACAACGCCGAGAATACTGCCCGCCGTATCAAAAGAGGGAATCAGCACCGACAGAACCATGACGACAATAAAAAACGGAACCATGGCAATTCGCAAAAGAGAGAGTTTATTCGGAAGATTCATGACGGACTCCTTTCAGTTTTTCGGGGTGACGGCGATACCATAGAGGTCATAATCGATGACTTCCCGGATTTTTACATCGACGAAAGAACCGGGGGCGATACGGTGTTCGGACTTGAAATAGACCTTTCCGTCGATGTCGGGAGCGTCGGCGGCACTTCTGCCGTAGTGAGCCTCGCTGACGGCGTCGAAGTTCTCACAGAGGACGCGGATTGTCTTACCGATATAGGTTTGGTTGTTGGATTCGTTGATGGCGAGTTGTTCGCGCATGAGAATGTCGCAACGGTCCTGCTTGACCTGTTCCTCAATCTGATCGGGCATATCGTAGGCGGGGGTTCCTTCTTCCCGGGAGTATGAAAACACACCGGCGCGGTCGAACCGTTCGGCTTTGACAAATTCGCAAAGCTCGTTGAAATCTTCCTCGGTTTCTCCGGGGAATCCGACCATAAAGGTGGTTCGGATGACAATGCCCGGAATTTCGCGGCGGAGTTTTGCCACGACTTCGCGGATCATCCGGCTGTCCCCGTGGCGGTTCATGGCTTTCAGCATGTGATCGGATATGTGCTGGATGGGAAGGTCGATGTATTTGAGAATTTTCGGATTGTCGCGTATCTCGGCAATCAACTCATCGGTGATCTTGTCGGGGTAGCAATAAAGAAGGCGGACCCACGGAATGTTTGTCTCCTCGGTAATCCGGTGAAGAAGGGGTGCCAGACGGTATTCGCCGTACAGGTCTTTCCCGTAACGTGTGATGTCCTGCGCCACAACGGTCAGTTCCTTTACACCGAGAGCCTCCATCTGTTTTGCCTCCGCAACGATATCCTCCATGGGGCGACTGCGGAACCCGCCACGGATTCCGGGAATCGCACAATAGGCACAACGGTTATCGCACCCCTCGGCAATTTTGATATAGGCGGCATAATCCGGCGTGGTCAGTACGCGGTCTCCGCCGAGACGCACCTCGCAGTTTCGGTCATAGGAGGCGTACTTTTCCGGATTTTTTGCCGTGACGGCGCGGATGGCATCCACGATATGATGAATACTGCCGACGCCCAGCACGGCATCCACCTCCGGCATTTCCTTGAATATTTCATCGCGGTAACGCTCGGCAAGGCATCCCGTAACAATAATGGCTTTGAGTTTGCGGTTTTTCTTGAGCCATGCGACATCGAGAATGTTGTCGATCGACTCCTTTTTGGCACTTTCGATGAAGGCACAGGTATTGACGATGATAACATCCGCCTCAATATCCTCGGGCGTAATCTCATAGCCCGCCTCCATGACTTCATGCAACATAACCTCGGTATCAAGCTGATTTTTCGGGCAACCGAGGGAAACAAATCCGATTTTCATATCCAAATTCCTTTCGGAAAGCAATTTTCTCTTCATTATAACACACTTTCCCTTTTCTGTCAACGGAAATGTGCTCCAAAAAAGATAAAAATAATCTTGTGATTCCTATTGACAATCAGGCGATGATGTGTTATAATTAGGTGAAAGCAAAACGAGAGGAGGGTATTATGGTTCCGATTATTGACGACAGCCTGATTCCCGGTACGATTCTGAAGAAAGCCGACATGGGCAATGTGACGGGGAAGGAGTTCCTTTCCAAAATCTTTTTCATCTCCGACGGTGTGATGATTGCCGAGATACGGCGCATTTCGGGGCTTGACAGTTCCACTTTGCAGAACTGGACGAAGCGGGGGTGGCTGGAAAACAGCAAACTCAAACGTTACAGTGAAGATCAGGTGGCGCATATTCTGATTATCAATATGTTGCGATCCTGTATGCAGCTTGACCGCATTGCATTTCTCATCCGATACATCAACGGAAGTGTAAATGACCGCAGTGATGACATTATTTGTGCTTCCCAGCTGTATGATTATATTTGCCGGATCCTCGGCAGACTGACAGGCGAGGGGAGCAGGAGTGTGGAGGATATCCGCGATTGCATTGCCGCGGAAATCTCCGATTACGAAGAAACGGTGACGGGAGCGCGCAAGCGTCTCGCCAAAGGACTTGAAATTATCGTCATTGCTTATTACGCAACGCTTTTGAAACGCCGTTCGGACATTTTGCTGGATGAACTGGCGGGAAAGAAGGAAACAATATGATAACATGGTGGAACGATCTTACGGTAGTTCAGCAGATTTTTGCACTGATTGCCATTCCTTCGACGCTTATCATGCTGATTCAGGCAATTCTCTTGCTGATTGGGGCGGGTGGCTCGGAGGGTGCCGACATGGACGGAGACGGCATTCCCGACAGTGCCGATCTGGACGGCGACAGCGGTCTCGCGCTTTTTTCGGTGCGCGGCATTGTCTCGATGCTGGCGGTCATGGGTTGGTCGGCGATGGCTCTTTTGGAGAGTCTTGTGCCGTGGCTGGCAATTCTGCTTGCCGCCGGACTCGGAATCCTTACGCTGTTCGGCATGGCTCTTCTGATGCGGGCGATTTCCCGCCTGCAGTCATCCGGCAACATCAATGTGGGTAACGCGGTAGGCAAGATTGCGGAGGTCTATATTCCGATTCCGCCTGCGGGCAAGGGGACCGGAAAGGTGACGATGACTTTGCAGGAAAAATACTGCGAACTTACCGCCATTACCGCATCGACGGAGAAGCTGAAGACCGGAACCTTTGTGCGCGTGGTCTCGGTGGACGGTGCCGGAATCCTCATGGTTGAGCCTATCGTGCGGGAAGGAGACGGGAAAAATGAAGACTAAGGACGTTTCGGTAAGAGCCTTTCTGAATTTTCTGTATTTGCTGGTCGGTTGTGTGTCGGCGGAATTGTTTACCATTCTCGCACTGCGTTTTGCGGTGCTTTTCGTAGAACTGGATTTTGCGGCGGCATCGATGATCCGACTTGTGATTCTCTTTACCGTTTCCTCGGGACTCTGGATTTTCTTTTCCTACAAGGACGGCTATCAAAGTGCCTCTTTTACCCCCGGTGAGGCGATTCCGGCGGCATTTCTTGCCACGATGATTCACTTTCTCATCGGGATTCCGCTGAATTTTACGCCGTGGGCATTCGGAGCGACTCGCCACATTGCGGGTTTTCTGTCGCTCGGCTCGGCGTATAATTCGACCGAGCGGATTGCCGAAATCCCCCGTGCGTGGAGCATCGGCGTGGGGTTGGTGACGGCACTCTTTCTGGCAGGCGTCGGTCTGCTCGGCAACTATATCGGATTCCGGAAGCGTTTGCGCGACCGCAATGCGCTGACCGGTGAAACAAATCCCAAATAAATTTTACAGGAGGAATCAGTATGAATTTTTCAACTCTTTTGGCAGCAGAGGGAATCTCGCCCTCGTGGGTGGCGGTCATTTGCGTTCTTGCCGTCGTCATTTTTACCGGCTTTGTCGTGGTGATCTCACGCTACAAGAAGTGTCCGTCGGATAAGATCATGGTGATTTACGGTAACGTCGGCAACAACAAAGACGGCACCTCGCGTTCGGCAAAGTGTATCCATGGCGGTGCGGCATTCGTCGTTCCCGTGGTTCAGGCTTACGAGTATCTGGATCTGACACCTATGTCGATTCCCGTTGATCTGACGAATGCGCTGTCGCGTCAGAACATCCGTATTGATGTTCCTTCTCGCTTTACGGTTGGTATTTCGACGGAGCCGGGCGTGATGCAGAATGCTGCCGAGCGTCTTCTCGGACTGAAGCTGGTGGAGATTCAGGAGCTTGCCAAGGATATTATTTTCGGTCAGCTCCGTCTGGTCATTGCCACGATGCAGATTGAAGAGATCAACACCGACCGTGACAAATTTCTCGATGCCGTTTCGGGAAACGTGGAGACCGAACTCAAGAAGATCGGTCTGCGTCTGATTAACGTGAACGTTACCGACATCAACGATGAGAGCGGCTACATTGCGGCTCTCGGTAAGGAAGCCGCCGCAAAGGCAATCAACGACGCGAAGATCTCGGTAGCCGAGGCTGACCGCGACGGTTCGATCGGTGCGGCAAACGCCGAGAAGGAACAGAGAATCAGCGTTTCCCGTTTCAACTCCGAGGCAATCAAGGGTGAGAACGTCGCCAAGGTAGAGGTTGCCGAGTCCGAGGCAACCAGACGCGAACGCGAGGCAGAGGCACTCAAACGTGCAACTGCCGCCGAAAACATTCAGACCGCAAAGGCATTGGAAGAATCTTATGCCGCACAGCAGGCGGCAGAACAGGCAAGAGCTTCGCTTGAGAAAGCCAAGCTCGAAGCGGATGTTCTTGTCAAAGCCGAGATCAACAAGAAAGAGATCGAATTGCAAGCCGAGGCACGCGCCGAAGAGACACGTCGCCGTGCAAAGGGTGAAGCGGACGCAATCGTGATGAAGATGGAAGCGCAGGCACAGGGTATGCGCGAAATGATGAGCAAGCAGGCAGAAGGTTTTGCTCAGATTGTGAAGGCGGCAGGAAACGATCCCGACGGTGCAATCCGCATGATGATAGCCGACAAGCTCGAAGAGTTGACCAAGATTCAGGTCGAAGCGATCTCGAACCTCAAGATCGACAAGATTACTGTTTGGGACGGCGGCAAGGGAAGCGATGGCAAAACCTCAACCGCAGATTTCCTTTCCGGCATTATGAAGTCGGTGCCTCCCATGCAGGAGATTTTTGATATGGCAGGCATGAAGTTGCCCGAATATTTCGGCAAGAATACAGAAAAAGATGCCGTGCCCGCTGTTGCTTCCGCTCCCGAGAAAGCGGATAACGCAACAAACGAATAAGAACGTTTGGGGAGCCTTTTACAAAAGGCTCCCCAAACCCCGCGAAAACTTTTGGAACAAAAGAAAAGGGTGCGCCGCCGTGATGCAAAACGAACCGGCGAGACCGCCACAAAAGTTTCGCCCGCCTTTTCAAAGGCGGCGCGGTCAAGGACGCGGAGTCCTTGTCGCGCTCCGCAGAGCGCGAAATTTCTCAACGGCGTTTCTTTTTGCTTAGCTTTTTCTTTGCGCCTTTGGCTTCAAAGAAAAAGCGGCTGTGGAGTTTGTGAGAAAGAACATTTGGGGAGCCTTTTGTAAAAGGCTCCCCCAACGTTTTTTATTCTTATCTCGGCTTGAAAAATTCATACAGTGTACAGGGAATCATGCCGTTATACAGACGTTTGGTCTTGTCGGCACGCCGCCCGAAAAGACGCTCAAAATCGGGGCAGGAAGTGATAACATAAATCTGCCACGGGGTAAACGTGGCAAAGGTCTTGCCGATGGCGGCGTAAAGGTCGCGCACCTCTTTTTGCTCCATCATCCGCTCTCCGTAGGGCGGATTGCAGAGAATGGTTCCGCGTCGGTCGGGCTTGACAATCTCTCTTGCGTCGGCGGAAAAGATATTCAGATGCTCTTCTACACCTGCGCGGGTGGCGTTTTCATAGACGAGATCCAGCATATCTTCGTCGGTGTCCGAGGCGAATGCTTCAAATTTTGAGTCGTGCAGAATTTTGCCTTCCGCTTCGGCGCGGGCTTCTGCCCAAAGACGTTTCGGAATGGCGGGAAAACTCTCTGCCGCAAATCCGCGCCCCATGCCGGGGGCTCTGCCTGTAGCAATCATTGCCGCTTCAATGACAAGGGTGCCCGAACCACAAAAGGGATCCCACATGAGGGTATCCTCCCGCGGTCGCGCGGTCAGCGCAATCGCTGCGGCAAGCGTCTCCCGGATGGGTGCCACGCCCGCCTCGGGACGGTAGCCCCGTTTGTGGAGAGCGGTACCGGTCGTGTCAATCATGAGATGCGCGGTGTCCTTGAAAATGAAAAATTCAATCTGATATTTGACATCGCTGTTTTCGGCAAACCATTTGGAGCCGTATTTTTCCGAAAGGTGTTCCACGATTGCCTTTTTTACGATGCTCTGGCAGTCCGGAAGCGAAAACAGTTTGCTTCGGATGGCGTGTCCCTTTACGGGGAAGGCATCATATTTTCCGACAAAATTTTCCCACGGAAGGGCTTTTGTGCCGTCAAAAAGCTCGGAAAAGCTCCCGGCGGGAAATTTTCCGACCAGAATGAATATCCGCTCCGCGCAACGCAAAAAAATGTTGGCACGGGGAACATCTTTTTCCTCTCCCTCGAAAAAAACGCGACCGTCCATCGTCAGGGTGCGTTTCAGACCGAGGGCATCGATCTCCTCTCCGAGAAGTTTTTCCAGCCCGAAAAGGCAGGTTGCCACAAGCTGATAAGTCATGCTCTTTTACTGCTCCGTTTCCTTGATTTTCTACAGTATAGAGCAATTTACGGATTTTGTCAAGGGGAAGAAAGCATCAGAATGCCGCGCCACGCACTTCTCCCACGGCAAGCGGCAGGTCGTCGCTGTTGCTCCGGCAGATACTGACCGGATGTCCCAGAACGTCTTCCACCGAAAAACGATGGGTGAGTTCACCGCACTGTCCGTTTGACGCAAAGGTGAGAACGGCAAGTCGTTTGCCGGCGCGGAAACAGACGCGGTAGCTTTCCCGCGGTGTTTTTTGCGGCAAACCGTCGATTTCGGCTGTCACAACGACCCCAAGCGGTGTTGCATAAAGACGGACGGTTCCGCATATGCCCGGGGCGGCGGAAAGTCCCGTGATGTGCGCGGTGGCACATGGTTTTCGATCGATCAGAAGTGCCGCAAGGCTTTGGTCGGACGATTTTAATGGTTTCATAACAGACCTCCTTATGAAAAATCCTTTCCGAAATGTGCAAAGGTTCTTGACTTTGCGGGGAAAATGGATTACAATTTTATATATGTGCTTGAAAATTGTGTCTTGGAACACGATTTTCGGAAACGGAGCAATTATGACCGAAAGGCTTTTTGATACAGACAGTTATTTGTGGGAGTTTGACGCGCGTGTACTCTCCTGCACGGCAACCGACGGCGGCTTTGCCGTTGTGACCGATGCCACGGCTTTCTCCCCGGAGGGGGGCGGGCAGGCATCCGATCTCGGAACCCTCGGCGGGGCAGAAGTGCGGGATGTGCGGACGGCGGAGGGAATCATTACCCATTTTACCGATCGTCCTCTTGCCGTCGGTGCGACGGTTCACGGCTCTCTGGATGCCGCACGCCGGTTGCGTCATATGCAGAATCATTCCGGCGAGCATATCGTCACGGGTATCTTTCACAACGAATACGGAATGAACAACGTCGGCTTCCATCTGGGACACGAGGACGTGACATTGGATCTCGACGGGACGGTCGACCAAGCCGCACTTCGGCGCGCGGAGTACGAGGCAAACCGGATTGTTGCCGAAAACCGGCACGTGCGTGCGTGGTATCCGACACCAAAGGAGAGAGAGGCACTTTCTTATCGTTCCAAAAAGGAAATCGACGGTGCGGTGCGTCTGGTGGAGATTGAAAATCACGATATTTGTGCGTGTTGCGCTCCTCATGTGCGTCAGACCGGGGAAATCGGCGGAATCAAGCTGATTTCCGCCGTCCGTTACAAGGGCGGCACACGAATCCACATGAAATGCGGCTTTGACGCGATTGACGAGGCAAATGTTCAGTATGACCGTGTGTGCGAAATCTCACGTCTGCTTTCGTTGCCGGGAGAGCGAATCGCACAGGGCGTGAAGAAACTTTCGGACGATCTCGCCGCGGCAAAACGGCAGATTGCGGTACTGAGACGGGAACGGCTGGAGCAAACGGCGAACGGAATCGGTATGGATGAGAAGAATGCCTGTCTGTTTCTTTCGGATGCCGACATGGGGGAATTGCGGATGCTGGCGGAGACCGTGGCGCGAAAGACAGGCGGGCGTTGCGCGGTTTTCTCGGGAAGCGATACCGACGGGTACGGTTTTGTCCTTTGCGATATGAACGGGGATTTTGATACGGTTGCGGCAGAACTGCGTCGGGACCTCGGGGCAAGCGGCGGCGGGAAGGCTCCCTTCCTGCAGGGGCGGCTTCGGGCGGAAAAAGAGAGGATTCTTCGCTTCTTCAACCGATTCGGCGACACCCAAACAGAATAACACAGACAGGAAGAAAATTATGTCGGAAACGCATACACTGTTAAATAAAATTCAAAGCCCGGATGACGTGAAGGCGTTGCCGGCGGAGGAACTGCCGGTACTTGCCGAAGAGATACGGCAGTTTCTGGTTGACCGGGTGAGTGTGACGGGCGGACATCTTGCCTCCAATCTCGGGGTGGTGGAACTTTCCATCGCGCTCGCACGGGTGTTTTCCACGCCGCACGACCATATTATATGGGATGTCGGGCATCAGAGCTATGTTCACAAGCTGTTGACAGGGCGTCGGGAACAATTTGACACCCTTCGTCAAAGCGGCGGGTTAAGCGGCTTTACCAAGCGCGGCGAGAGTGAACACGATTGTTTCGGCGCAGGACACAGCTCTACCTCCGTTTCGGCGGCACTCGGTTTTGCCGAGGCGGACAGACTGGACGGTTCGGATGCCTACTCGGTGGCAATCGTGGGGGACGGTGCCTTTACGGGCGGTATGATTCACGAGGCTCTGAACAATTGTGCCAACAATCTGAAACTGATTATCATTATGAACGAGAACGAAATGTCGATCTCGAAAAATATCGGACATTTTGCGGAGAACCTCTCCAAAATCCGTTCGCGCGAGCGGTATTTTCTGACCAAGCAGGCAACTGCCAAGGTTTTGAACGCCATTCCCCTTGTGGGAAAACATCTTTTCGGCGGACTCAAACGCCTGAAACGATTGCTCAAAAACCAACTCTACGGAAGCAACTATTTTGAAAAAATGGGACTTTACTATCTTGGTCCCGTCGACGGGAACGATATGGCGGCGGTGGAGGAGATCCTCCGTGTGGCGAAGGAACAGACGGGAAGTGTGATTGTTCACCTCAAGACCAAGAAGGGAAAGGGATATGCGCCTGCCGAGGAGAACCCCGACCGCTTTCATTCGTTGCCATCTGCCGCCGATTCCGTCCGGTGCGGTTTCTCGGCGGCGTTCGGCGAGGAACTGTGTCGCCTTGCCGCGACCGACAGCCGGATCTGCGCTGTGACGGCGGCAATGTGCGAGGGAACCGGACTTTCGGATTTCCGTCGGCAGTTTCCGGAGCGTTTTTTTGATGTCGGTATCGCCGAAGAACACGCCGTTACGTTCTCCGCGGGGCTTGCCGCGGGCGGAAAGAGACCCTTTGCGGCAATTTATTCCACCTTTCTTCAGAGGGCATACGACAATGTGATTCACGACGTGGCACTTCAGGATTTGCCGGTCTGTCTGTGTATTGACCGCGCGGGATTCAATCCGGCGGACGGCGTCACGCACAACGGTATTTTCGATGTGGCATTCCTTTCGGAAATTCCGGGGGTTACGATCTACACCCCAGCCACTTACGAGGGACTGCGACTTTCCCTGCGTGCGGCATTGGCGGGAGACACACCGTCCGCCATCCGCTATCCGCGCGGCGAGGAGGAGCCGGTCATTCTTTCGCATTTCTATGCGGACGGTGAGCCGACCGATATCGGGGTGCGAAGTGATTTTTCCGCGGAGGACAGACCGGACGTTGTGATTGTTACGCACGGAAGGATTACCGTTGAGGCGATTGCCGCCAAAGAGATGCTGGCGCGGGACGGAATCCGTGTGGGAATCCTGCTTGCCGAATTTCTCAAGCCGTATGACCGTCTGGCACGGGAAGTGGCGAAATATCTCACGGAGGGAACGGCACTTCTGACACTGGAGGAAGAGATTCGCGCGGGCGGAATGGGAATGCTTCTGATCGACGAACTGTCGCGCATGGAACGCCTTCCACAACGGCATGCGATTCTGGCGTTGGACGGCGGATTCGGCAATCAGACGAAAAACGAGTCGATCTATCGATCGACGGGACTGGACACTCCGCATATCGCGGAGACAATCAGAAAACTTTGCCCGAAAGGGTAAGAAACGGGAAAGGAAACGACGGATATGGAAAAAATGTGGGCGGGAAGATTTGTCGGTACCCTCGATCGCGAGGCGGACGACTTCAATTCTTCCATTTCTTTTGACTGCAAAATGTATCGTGAAGACATCCGGGGCTCTATGGCGCATGCTGCCATGCTCGGTGCCCGCGGTATTATCTCTCCGGAAGATACCGACAGAATTCTTTCGGGTCTGGAAGGCATTCTTTGCGATTTGGAGAACGGAAACTTGCAAATTGACCTCGGTTGCGAGGACATTCATATGTTTGTGGAGGCGGAGCTGACCAAGCGGATCGGCGATGCGGGCAAAAAACTCCATACTGCACGGAGCCGCAACGATCAGGTGGCTCTCGATCTGCGCCTTTGGTTGCGGGAACGCACGGCGGAAATTGTTGTGCTGGTCAAAAAACTGATTGCCGCCGTAGCAGATAAGGCGGAAGAAAACAAGGACGTGATTTTGCCGGGTTATACCCACCTTCAGCGGGCACAGCCCATTACCTTCGGGCATCATCTTCTGGCGTATGCCATGATGCTGACGCGCGATGTCGGACGCATGGAGGATGCGGTCAGACGTATGAACTTTTCTCCGCTCGGTTCCTGCGCTCTCGCCGGAACGACTTATGACACCGACCGCGAAATGGTGGCGCACCGGCTTGGTTTTGACGGCATTACACTCAACAGTCTGGACGGCGTTTCCGACCGTGATTTCTGTGTGGAGCTGATGAGCGCGTATGCCATTACCATGATGCATCTGTCGCGCTTCTCGGAGGAGATGATTCTTTGGTCATCCTGGGAGTTCAAATTTGTGGAGCTGAGCGACGCCTATACCACCGGCTCCAGTATCATGCCGCAAAAGAAGAATCCCGACATGGCAGAGCTGGTGCGCGGCAAAACCGGACGTGTCTACGGTGATCTGATCGGACTTCTGACGACACTCAAGGGGCTACCGCTTGCATACAATAAGGATATGCAGGAGGACAAGGAAGCGGTCTTTGACAGCGTGGAAACACTGAAAAAATGTCTTTCCGTGTTTGCACCGATGGTGGCAACCATGCGCGTGATCCCCGAAAATATGTACCGCGCGGCACAGGGTGGCTTCATCAACGCCACCGATCTCGCCGATTATCTGGTGCGTCGGGGATTGCCGTTCCGCTCGGCATACAAGATCTCGGGGCAGATTGTTGCCGCCTGTATCGCGCGCGGATGCGTTCTCGACACCTTGCCGCTGGAAGTGTACAAGAGTTTTTCCGATCTTTTTGAAGAGGACCTTTATGAAGAAATCCGACTGGAAACCTGCGTCGCCAAGCGCATCTCTGCGGGCGGAACCGGCAGGAAGTCGGTGGAGACACAACTGAAATTTATCCGCGATTTTTTGGCATAAAATGAATTTTTTTCAAAAAGCTCTTGCATTTTTTGAAGAGGCGGTGTATAATCATAATATTATTGTTATGCCAACCGCTACGCGCGGTGGAATTTTTCGGAGGGGAATTATGAAAAAAACATTGTCACTGATTCTGGCAGTGCTGATGGCTCTCGCATCCTTAGCTTCGTTTGCGGGCTGCGGCAATGCTACCTACATCATTGAAACCGGCAGTGAAACCGGTACCTATTACGGCTATACCAGCATGATTGCTACCACTTTGAACGACAAGGCAAACCTCGGTTACACCTTGTCTTCCGTTGCCAGCAAGGGCTCCAAGGGCAACATTCAGGACATCGCCGCCGGCAAGTGCGAATTTGCTATCGTGCAGAATGATGTTATGTCTTATGCGTACGGCGGAACCACTTCCATGTTCGACGGTAAGGTTATCGACTCGTTCGGTGTTGTCGGTGTCGTTTATCAGGAGACGGTTCAGATCGTCGGCAAGAAATCTCTCGATGCCAATGGCGACGGTGTTGTGACGGTTGACGAACTGAAAGGCAAGCGCGTTTCTATCGGCGAAGCCGGAAGCGGTGTGACCATCAACGCCAAACAGGTGTTTGAGTCCGCGGGTATGAAACTTGATCTTACGGATACTTCCGATGCCTCCAAGAATGATGTGGTGGTTTCCTACTACAGCGTCAAGGATTCCTGCGACAAGATGAAAGACGGCGAAATCGATGCCTTCTTCTTTACTGCCGGTGTTCCTACATCCGGTATCACCGAGCTTATCAAGACCACAGCCGATGTTGCAATCGTTACGCTGACAAAGGAACAGGCGGATTCTCTTGTGAACGCTGCCAACAGTTTCTACACGTCCACTACGCTTACGCACGATATTTACGAATGTATTGATGCAGACAAACCGGTAACCGCAGTTGCCGTTTCGGCTACGTACATTGCCGCAAGTTCTCTTTCCGAGGATGCTGTTTACGCTTTCACAAAGGGACTTTGGGAAAATGTTGAAAACTACGGCGCATACGCCGCACAGGTTGCCGCTATGAAGGCTGAGAACGCTGTCAAGGCTTTGGGCGGTGTTCCGCTCCATGCCGGTGCCGCAAAGTATTATAAGGAAAAGGGAATTATCGACTGATTTTCTTTTCGGTTGACTTTCGGGACGGTGTCAGGGGTGTTCGGATAAGAGTCCGGTTTCCGGTCTTTGATTCCCGTCGACACACCATGGCACCGCCCCATATATTTTGAATTCCGGAGGTCTCTTATGCAAAACGAAATGAAACAGTCCACGCCGTCTGCCGAGGAGGTCATGCGGAAGGTAGACAGAGAAAGCAATACCCGTGTTTTCACGGGATGGCGGAAAATTCTGATCCGCACGCTTCTCGTCGCCTTTTCCACGATGATTCTTTTGCTGACATTGGTCGTTCAGACCGATAATTTTGTTAAGTTTCCGCTTTTCATCGGTTCCATGCTTTTTATCGGATATCTTATGTATCCGGTTACCAAGCATCAGTCCCTGAAGGTGAACTACATACCGGTTTATGATATCATTCTGGCTTTTGTATCCGCGTTCAGCTTCTACTATTTTGCCATCTTCCGCGAGGATCTGATCGCACGTGCTTCCAATATCAACACATTGGATATTGTGGTCGGTGTGATTGCACTTGTGACGGCATTTGAATTCTGCCGCCGCGCGGTCGGAATTCCGATTCTGTGCGTTGTCGGTGCATTCATTGTATACGCGATTATTTATTATACCGCCCGCCCGAATGCGTCGTTCCGCCTTGTCATTGAGTCGATTATCGGCAATTTCTGCTACAATATGGGCGGAGGCTTCTACGGAACCCCTATCAGTGTTTGCGTTTCCTTTATTGCCCTTTTCATTATTTTCGGCGGCTTTCTGGAAAAGACCGGAATCGGGACTTTCTTTGTCGATCTGGCAAACTCGATTGCGGGCTATGCTTCCGGCGGTCCCGCAAAAGTCGCCGTGATTTCCAGTGCGCTGGAGGGAATGTATTCCGGCAGCTCGGTGGCAAATACCGTCGGCAGCGGTTCGGTGACGATTCCTACTATGAAACGCATCGGCTACAAGCCTGAATTTGCCGCCGCCGTCGAAGCGGCAGCCTCCACAGGCGGTCAGATTATGCCTCCCATTATGGGTGCCGCGGCATTTCTGATGGCGGATATTACCGGCATCTCCTATTCTGTAATCGCAGTCTCCGCAATTCTTCCGGCTTTCCTCTATTTCGCAGGAATTTTCCTGATGGTGCATTTTGAGGCAAAACGGTGCGGACTGAACGGTCTGCCAAAGGAATCCATTCCGAATTTCTTTAAGCTCCTCGTTTCCAACGGGTATCTTCTGTTGCCTGTGGTGGTTCTTGTTATTTGCATGAACTATTTCAGCTCGGGAATGTCGGCAAGCATTGCCATTCTGGCGGCGATGATTGTCAGTCTTTTCGACAAGGAACTGGTGGTTTCGTCTGTTCGCGGGAAAAAGGCACTCTCCTTTATGGGAATTCTTCGTTGCGGCGGTTTTTCGTTGCTGGCGATCGGCGCGTTTTTCCTCTTCCAACTCGCGGTGACTCTGAGTCTCTCGGTGTTCCTCACCATGCTTCTTTGCTTTGTGTTTTCACTCTTTACCAAGACTGCGCCGCTCTCGACGGATACATTCTTTGAAAGTCTGGAAAGCGGTGCGAAAAGTACGATCGGAGTGGGGATTGCCTGTGCGATTTCCGGATTGATTTCGGCGGTTGTTACCTTTACCGGACTTAGCAGTCAATTGCTTGCCACGATTGTTCCGCTGGCACAAAAAAGCACGTTGCTTGCACTGTTCCTCACGATGCTCTGCTGTATCGTACTCGGCATGGGTGTGCCGACCACCGCAAACTACGTTATTATGGCATCCATTACCGCGCCGATTCTCGTAAAGATGGGAATCCCGATGCTTGCCGCGCATATGTTTGTTTTTTACTTCGGAATTGTTGCCGACATTACGCCTCCTGTGGCTCTTGCCGCTTATGCCGGAAGCGCGATTGCCAATTCCAATCCTCTGAAAACCGGAGTTACGGCGACGCGACTCGCGATTGCGGCATTTATTATTCCGTATATATTTGCACTCAACCCTGCCATGCTCTTTATTGATACGCAGTGGTATGATGTCGTCCTCATTATTATCACATCCGTGATGGGAATGTTCGGAATCTCGGCGGGACTTGAGGGATATATGTTCCGCCATATGAAGGTGTTTGAACGCCTTTTGGCAATTGCGGGCGGATTGTTGCTCGTGATTCCCGGAATCTGGTCCGACCTTATCGGCTTTTTGCTGGTTGTTGTGGTTTTTGTTCTTCAGCTTTTTGAAGATAAAATTTTCCGCAAGAAAAACGCATAAGAGAGATTGGGGACATGAAAGCGGAGGGAACCCTTTTCCCAAAAGGGTTCCCTCCGCTCTGTTTTTTGGGGAAACGGTCAGGAACTTTTTGAAAAAAGTTCCCGACACCCTCAAAAACTTCTGGAACAATAGGAAAAAGACGCGCCACCGTGACGCAAAAACAAAACGGCGAGACCGCAATAAAAGTTTTTGCGCCGCTTTTTTCAAAAAGCGGCACGGTCGGGAACTTTTTTCAAAAAGTTCCCGACACCCTCAAAAACTTTTGAAACAAAAGGGAAAAGACACGTCGCCGTGACGTAAAACGAAATGGCGAGACCGCAATAAAAGTTTTTGCGCCGCTTTTTTCAAAAAGCGGCACGTTCC